>DASUSL010000419.1:0-22482 GCA_036375135.1 Thermoanaerobaculia bacterium
GGCGTACGTGGAAATGACCGGCTACGACAAAGCCTTCCGCGCGCCTTAAATTTGCCAACATCACTCATCATCGTGCGCCCATGCTCGCGCTGATCCTCGCCGCCGCCCTGCAACTGCCGCCTCGAGTCTCCGACGCCACGATCGGCGTGACCGCCATTCATCTCGAGACGGGCCAGCGCCTGACCCTCCGCGGGTCCGAGCGCTTCCCGATGGGAAGCGTCTACAAGTTCCCGATCGCACTGGCGGTCCTGAAGCTCGTCGACGCGGGCAAGCTCACTCTGAACGACTCCGTGACCATCGAGCCGCGCCACTTCTCGCCGGGACACAGTCCGCTGCGCGACGAAGCGAAAGGGAAGCCGTCGACCAGGACCGTGCGCGAGCTGCTCCGCTACATGGTCTCGCTCAGCGACAACACTGCCTGCGACTACTTCCTCCGTACCCTCGGCGCGAAAGCGGTCAACGCCCGGCTCGCGGAGCTCGGCGTCGCCTTCGGGATGCGCGTCGACCGCACGGAAACGCAGATGGCCGCCGACCTCGCGCACGCCGGCGGTAAGAAACGCTACGCCACCGACCTCCGCGACACCTCCACCCCCGACGCCATGGCCGACCTGCTCACGAAGTTCTGGCAGAAGCGCGACGGCCTGTCGAAAGAGAGCCACGACCTCCTCGTCCACTGGATGACCGTCACCCCCACCGGCGCCCGCCGCGTGAAATCCGCCCTCCCGCCCGGCGCGACCTTCGTCCACAAAACCGGCACCATGCCCGGCACCACCAACGACGTCGGCATCATCGTCTCCCCCGACGGCAAACAGCACATCGTCCTGGCCATCTTCACCAAAGCCTCGCAACGCGACATCACCAGGGATCAGGAGAAGGACATCGTGGCGGTGACGCGGAAGGTGTGGGCGCTCATGGCGCGCTAGCGGAGCGCCGGCGTCCCCGCCGGCTGCCGCGCAGGCGTCCCGCCTGCGCTCCGGGGGTAGCGAAACGGCCTCGCCGCCGCAGGGTAGGGTTTGCAACTGTGCGAACACTCCTTGATCAGGAGCTGGCACTCACATGAAGGACGCTGCCGCAAGGGAAGCGCTTTTTACGCGCCGAGCCATCGCAGTGCTGCACATCACCTTCACGCCCCGCGGCCGCGGGACCGGTTTTCGCGAGCATGACTACGCGCAACTCCGATATGAACTGAACCGCTTCGAGGTCGTCACGAAGGCGAAAGACTTCGTCGTGTATGCAATCGACTCCAGGCGCCGGTTCCTTGTCGCCCGGGAGAAGGATGGGCCGTCGCTCCTTTTCGAGGAGCACCTCCTGACCGATCCGTTCTTCTGCGGTGTCGCCGGCAGACTGCTGCGCCGCGCGATCGCCGTCGCCGGACGGCGGGGCGGCACGGCGACGATCACGCTTACCGCGAAAGCGGGAGTGCGGGATCTTTGGACCGGCGAAGTACCGCTGGATGCGAAGGATTTGGCGAAGTTCGCGTTTGACGTATCGATGACCGGTCCGCCGGTGGCTGAGCGGCGGCTTTCCCGCGCGGATCTACTTTCCCGCGTCAAGACATGGAATGAAGACGTCTCGCTCGGCGGCGCGGCGGAACTAGGGGCGATCGTAAGAACGCGTGCGTCTCATGCGCAGGTGAGGACGTACGCGCCGGGCCGGTCGAAAGGAACGTATGCATTTTCATCGCACGGCCGGATGAAAAAGTTTTCGTTGGGCCGGTTGAAAGGAACGCATGCGTTTCCTTCGCAGAGACAGGTGAAGCCGTACGCGCCGTTCCGGTCGAAGCGATCCCCGAGAATGATCTCGGAGGCCGCTCGCGGCAGCTCCGGCGAGCCAGAGACCATCTCTGTTTTCTACGCAACCGACCGCCTCCCCACCGGGGACAAACATCCGGGCGACTACTACGGGTACGAGCCCGACAAGAACCTCCACCTCGGCGTGGTGACGGTCAGCATGCCGCCCGACCGTCCCATCGGAAAAGTTGCGAAGCCTTCGATCTGGAAGCTCCAGTTCCGGCCGAATCCGATGAAGCACATGATCCTCACCGGAGTGACGGAATTGCGTGCCTCCGATTACTACAGGCAAATGAGTGCGGCGATGGCCATTAACGGCGGCAGGCGGGCATTTGTCTTCGTCCATGGCTTCAACGTCACGTTCGAAGACGCGGCCCTGCGGACGGCGCAGATGCATCACGACCTGAAATTCGAAGGGGTGCCGATCTTCTACAGTTGGCCGTCGAAAGGAAGCGCGGCGCCACGCGCGTACAAGTACGACGAAGCAAAAGTAGCGTCGACGCACTGGGCGTTGGAAGAGTTCCTGCGGGAAGTCTGGGCGCGAACCGGCGCGGAGGAGATCCACGTCGTCGCCCACAGCATGGGGAACCGCGCTGTCACCGCCGCTCTCGACCGAATCATGGCCGGTGCGAAAGCGAAACTGCCGTTCCACCAGATCGTCTTCGCCGCGCCGGATCTCGACGCCGATCACTTCCAGAAACTGGCGGAGAAGATCCGTGGCGCGGGGAAACGACTCACGCTCTACGGCTCGTCGAAGGACAAAGCCATCCTGGCGTCCAAGACTGCGCATACCGCGCCGCGAGCCGGCGATGGAGGGACGCGGCTCGTCCTCGCCGCCACTGTCGATTCCATCGATGTCTCCACGCTGGACACCGACTTCCTCTCCCACTCTTACATCGGCGATCACTCTTTGCTGCTGACGGATCTCCGGGCACTGGTCACGGCCGACACACCTCCGGACAAACGGCAGTTCCTCAAACAGAGGAAAGGTGGCGGCTGGCGATTCCAGCCGGAGTCATGACGTCCGGCGGCGGGGCGGCGGCGAGACGCCGCCGCGGCAGCCGGCGGTCCGCTTAGTGCGCCGTCACCCGGCGCAGCTCGCGGACGAGCTGCTCGCGTGCCGATGTCCCCTTTTGGACAAACGACGACACTTTTGGTTGGAGCAGGGCGCGGTCGGCGCTCGAGATCTCCTTCGACGTGAGGACGAGGATGGGGATGTTGGCGGTGCGGGGGTTGTCTTTGAGCGAGCCGGCCACTTCGAAGCCGCTCATGCCGGGCATCATCAGGTCGAGGATGATCACGTCCGGCGCTCGTTCCTCGGCGGCCTTCAGGCCGGCCTCGCCGGAGGCGGCGTTCTCGATGGCGTAGCCGAGGGGGGAGAGGTCTTCGTCGAGGAGGGCGTGCACGCTTTCGTCGTCGTCGATGACGAGCAGGCGTTTCGTGCCGTGGCGGGCGGCGATGGCGTGCAGGCGCTCGAGCAGGCGCGCGCGGTCGAGCGGCTTGACGAAGTAGTCGTCGGCGCCGAGGGCCACGCCGAGGTCGCGGTTGTCCATCATCGAGACGATCACGACGGGCAAAGAGCGCGTGGCGTCGTCGCTCTTCAGGCGGCGCAGCACTTCCCAGCCGTCCATGCCCGGCAGCGCGAGATCGAGCGTGACCGCGGCGGGATGCACTTCCTTCGCGATCCGTAGCGCCTCGTCGCCGTGGCGCGCGCGGATCGGGAGGAAGCCGGCGGTGGTGAGTGTGGAGGCGATGGCGTCGTAGGCGGCATGGTCGTCTTCGACGACGAGGACGGTCGACGCGGATGTCGCTGTGGTGACTGGGGATGTGGTGGCAGGGGATGTGGTGACGGGCTTCAGCCCGTCACGGGCGGGCTGAAGCCCGCCCCACATTGGTAGCGTGACGGTGAACGTGCTGCCGTGGCCGAGCGAGCTCTCGACGGCCACACGGCCACCTTGCAGCTCCACGAAGCGGCGCACCAGCGCCAGGCCGAGGCCGGTGCCGCCGAACTCGCGGCGCACGCTGCCGTCGACCTGGCGGAACTCGTCGAAGATCATCGCGTGATGCTCCGGCGCGATGCCGATCCCCTTGTCGTGCACGGAAACGCTCAGCGTTCCCTCATCCACAGAAGCGCGCACGACGATCGGTTTGTCCGCGGGGGAGAACTTCACCGCGTTCGAGAGCAGGTTGAAGAGCACCTGCTTGAACTTGGCGAGATCCGTCTCGACCTGCGGCAGATCGGGCGGCACCTCGACGACGATCTTCTGCTGCGTGCGCGTCATGCCGCGCATCACCTGGCAGACGCTCTCGATCACCGGCGCGACGGGGAAGAGCTCGGGATAGAGCTCCATCTTCCCCGCCTCGATCTTGGTGAGATCGAGCACGTCGTTGATGATGCCGAGAAGGTGCGTGCCCGAGGTGTGGATGTGCTGGAGGAAGCCGAGATGCTTCGGCTCGATCTTGCCGTCGAGGCGCTCCACCAGGATCTCGGAGAAGCCGATGATCGAGTTCATCGGCGTGCGCAGCTCGTGGCTCATGTTCGCGAGGAACTGCGACTTGAGCTGGTTCGCCTCCTGGATGCGCTGGTTGTCGGCGCGCGCCTGCGCCTCGAGCTGGCGGATGCGCTGCCGCTTGGCCTGCAGGTCCGCCACGCCGATGAGGAAGAAGAAGGAAGCGCCGAAGAGAAAGAGCATGCGCGTGATGGCCAGCAGCATCACGCCGTTGAACGGCACCGCCTGTCCCATGAACATCAGCAGCCCGACGTACGCGAGAGTGCTGGCGATGGCCACGCCCAGCGCGGCGTTGCGGCCGACCGCGAACGCGGCCGCGGTCGAGCAGGCCAGGTACCAGATGAACCACGGGCTCGGCGCACCGCCGCTGAAGTAGACGCCGATCGTGACCAGGGCGATGTCGACGGTCATCCAGACCGGGTTGAGAAAGCGGCGATCGATGCCGCGGCGGTAGAGGAACCAGAGCGTGGCCGCGCTCAAACAGGCGCCGGCGTAGATGGTCACCGCCGCGCCGATGTTCAGCGGAAAGACGCCGAAAGCCATCCCCGCCAGGGCGGAGAGAAAGCCGAGCGTGTAGACGAAGAGGTGATTGCGTTGGATGGCCAGATCGAACCGGAGCACGTTCTGTGGAGCGGGCTTCAGGCCGCCGCCTGACGGGCTGAAGCCCGTCACCACATGGGGGCTCACTCGATCGTCACCCCTACAAAGGCGAGGCACATCTCGTCGGTGGTGGCCTCACCCCACGACACCGGCTTCGGCGGGTTGTTCGGGTTGCGGAAGTTGTTCGACGAGTTGTCGTACCACGCGCTGAGCTGCAGCGTCGTTCCTGCCGGCACGTCGATCGGGTCGACGTAGCGGTACGAGCCCTGCCAGTGAAAGTCCCAGTCGTCGATGCGGATCAGGCACTGCGGCGTGCCGTTCGGCGGCGTGTACGAGACCTCCATCTTCCTGCCGAGGAGGTGCATGTGCGGCGCGACGAGCCAGATCTTCACCGGGAACGGCAGCGGGAAGAAGAACTTCGCGTCGACGCGGTAGTTCGGATCGTTCGGCGGGATGGTGAAGGTCTGGTTCACGATCGGCAGGATGCGCATCTCCTTCGGATCGGGCGCGTCGGAAAAGTAGACGCCGTACGCGGTGCGGTCCGGCGACGTGTGGTCGTCGTGCGGGTGATAGTGCACCTGCATCACCACGCGCGAATTCGCGGGGAGGCGGAAGGCGACGTTCTCGGGCAGCTCCAGCGCGCGCTGTCCCGGCGCCCAGCCGCCGAGCGTGCCGGTGGTGGTGAAGCCGGGGCCGCCGAAGCAGGTGTAGCCGGGACCCGGCTCCGCCTCGTCGAGACGCACGGACTCGCCGGTGGTGTCGATGAAGGTGAGCACGTGATGCACGGTCTGGCGGTCGCCGGGATGCGTGTCGACGGCGCGCACCCATTTGTCGGAGGTGAGGTTCGTCGGGACAGTGAAGCAGCGATACGTGTCCTGATGCGGCGGCGGCGTGAACGTTTCGTCGTTGGCGAGGACGAGATCGGGCGCGCCGAGCTCCCAGTCGCTGCTCCACGTCTTCTGCGCCGGCAGCTCCGCGCGATTCCCCTCGGGCGCTCCAGCCTCGACCCACTTGCCGATCGTGGCGATCTCCGCGTCGCTCAGGCGGCGCTCGTCGCGAAAGTCGCCGCACCCTTCGGCCGCTTTCCACGGCGGCATCTGCCGCGTCTGGGTCATGAACTTGATCATGCCCGCGCGCGCCTTCGCGTCGCGGTACTCGACGAGCGAGAACGGCGCGATGTCGCCGTCGTGATGGCAGCTTTGGCAGTGCTCCTGGAAGATGCGCACGACCTCCCTGCTGAACGTCGGGACGGTTTCCGTCGCCGGCGCGGGATGACGCACCGCACGCTGTTTCGCGGAAATGGAGACAGCGGTGGCCAGGGCGAGGAAGAGGATCCAGGGGCGCATGTGTATCGTTCCACTATGAGCCTCCACGCCGTTCTCGTCCACCCCGAGATCCACTGGAACACCGGCAACACGGGCCGCTCCTGCCTCGCCGCCGGAGCGACGCTGCACCTCGTCGAGCCGCTCGGCTTCTCACTGAACGAGCGCGAGGTGCGCCGCGCCGGACTCGACTACTGGGAGCACGTCGAGCTCCGCGTCTGGCCGTCGTGGGAGGCGTTCGAGCGCGAGCTGCCGCGGCTCGGCGAGCCGTTCTTCTTCAGCACGAAGGGGACGCGTCTTTACTGGGAGGCGGACTTCACGGCGGAGGATGTCGTGCTGATCTTCGGGCGCGAGACCGGCGGCCTCGCCCCTTCGATCCACGAGCGATACGGGGACCGCATGGTCACGATGCCGATTCTTTCGCCGCACGTGCGGTCGTTGAATCTGTCGACGTGCGCGGGGATCGCGCTGTATGAGGTGCTGCGCCAGCGTAGTGCGGCCACGCGCAAGGTGTCATCCTGAGCCGCGTAGACGGCGCAGGATCCCCTGCAGATACGCACCGATCGCGCACGATGCACGGGATCCTTCGCCGTCTACGCGGCTCAGGATGACACGGGCTCACTGCTCGTACACCACCTTCCCGTCGATCACCGTGAAGACGCTCACCGTCTCCGGCAGCGCGCCGACGGGCGCGGTGATGATGTCCTGCGACAGCACGGCCAGATCGGCGAGCATGCCCGGCGCGATGCGTCCCTTCGTCTTCTCCGCGAGCTCCGCGTACGCAGCGCCGCTGGTGTACGCGCGCAGCGCCTGCTGCCGCGTGAGCGACTCGTTCGGCTGATCCTGCCGCGCGATGGCGAACATGATGTTGAGGAACGGGTTCAGCGGACCGTCGGAGCCGATGGCGATGGGGATCTCGCTCTTCACGAGCGTGGCCGCGGGCATGTACGCGGCGCTCTTCGGGAAGAACTCGCGCATCGGAAAGTGCGACGGGTTGAGCACGACGACGGCGCCGGTGCGTTTGGCCAGCGGGACGAGATCGCGCTGCAGGCCGTCCGCATGCTCGAGGCGCGGGCGGTCGAGCGTGCGCGTGGAGATCGCGTTCAGCACGGTGGCCAGAGTCTTGTCGCCCGAGGCGTGCACGAGGAGCTGCACCTTCCTGTCGGCCGCGACCTGCACCAGCGGACCGATGTCGGCGAAGTTCTCGCGGCCCATCGTCCCGTCGGCGTATTTGGCCTCGCGCAGCGCGGCGCCGCGCTCGATCGGCGTGCCGTCGAGGATCCACTTGATCGCGCCGCGCGGCTGCAGCGACTGCGGTTTGCTGGCATCCAGCGGGAACGAGATCAGCCGGACGCGCAGCGGCACGTTGGCCTTGCTCAGGGCGCGCGCGAAACGCTCTTCGCTGGCCATCGGCATGGCCTGCACGCTGGTGATGCCGAAGCGCACGGCGTCATTCGACAGATTGGCGATGGCCTCGGCCATCTCGTCGTCGCTGGCGCGGTCGGCGAAGCGGCGCTCGACGATCCACTGCGCGTACTCGTGCGCGCGGCCGTTCGGCTTCCCGTTCGCGTCGCGCTCGAAGCGGCCGCCGAGGGGATCGGGAGTGTCGTCCGCGACGCCGAGCTCCTTCATCGCGGCACTGCTCATCACCAGCCCGTGGCCGGTGAACGCGCCGAGCAGGACCTTGCGTCCCGGCGCGGCCTTGTCGATCTTCTCGCGCGTGAGCGTCGGATCGTTGATGAGTGCCGGTCCCAGCGTCCCGGTGATCCACGCATCCTTCGCCATCTCCTCGGTCGCGAACTGCAGCGCGGCCGCGACCTGGTCCCACGTCGCATCGAGCTCGGTGGAGAGCGCGAAGGCGGGGCTGCCGCTGGAGGGATGCATGTGCGCGTCGTTGAGGCCGGGGACGACCATGCGGCCCTGCGCGTCGAAGACGCGGGTCTTCTCGCCGGCCAGCGCCTTGATCTGCGCGTTCGAGCCGACCGCGGTGATCTTCGTGCCGGTGATGGCCACGGCCTGCGCGCTCGGTTTGTCGGGGTCGTTGGTGAAGACGTTGCCGTTGACGATGATCAGGCTGGGCTGCGCGGAGAGAGACAGGGCGGCGAAGCCGAGCAGCGCCGCGCGGATGGCGTGCTTCATAGAGTGTTTCTCCTCTCGGTCGAGGCGACGAGTCTACTCGCTCTTCAGCGCGCCCGCGATGTCGATGCGCCGCGCCAGCCGCGCCGGCGCGAAGCCCGCCAGCGCGGAGGAGAGCAGCGTCACGCCGAGGGAGACGGCGATGAGCGCGGTGGGAACGTGGAAGTCGATCGTCCAGCCGAACGACTGCTTGTTGATCACGTAGATCAGGATCCACGACAGCGCGTAGCCCATGACCAGCCCCGCGGCGGTGGAGGCGACGCCGAGGAGCGTCGACTCGAGGACGATCATCAGCCGCATCTCGCCGATGGAGAGGCCGCTCACGCGCAGCAGCGCCAGCTCGCGCGAGCGCTCCAGGATCAGCGCGGAGAGCGTGTTCACGATGCCGAGGACCGCCACGACGATGGCCACGCCGAGGAGCGCGTACGTGATCATGAAGGTCTGGTCGAAGATGCGCATCACCTGCGCTTTCACCTCGCCGTTCGTGACCACGAAGGCGTTGAACTTCGCCAGGCGCGCCTCCAGCACGGCGCGCGCGGCCTCCATCGTCACGCCCGGCTTCAGGTAGACGACGATGGTGTTGATGCGGTCGTCGTTGAAGGTCTTCACGTAGAGCGGGCGATGCATGACCACGACGCCCTGGTCGTTCGAGTAGTCGCGGTAGATGCCGGTGATGGGGAAGCTCTTGCCGGCGAACGTGAACGTGTCGCCGACGCGCTTGTTGAAGCGCAGCGCGAACGGCTCGGAGACGACGACGCCGTTGAGGCGAATCGCATTCAGCAGCGCCTCGCGCTCCGAGCTCGGCGCGACCATCGGCAGCTTGCCGCGCGTCGCGGCGACGTCGAAGTCGCCGCTGCCGATGGTGATGATCGTGTCGCCGTAGTCGGCATTGCGGCCGCGCGCGCGGTCGATGGCCGCGACGACGTCGATGCTGCGCACGGCATCGGTGATCTCGGGCGGGAAGAGCACGCGCTGCGCGTTGGAGAGGCCTTTCGAAGGGCGCAGCCAGAGGTCGGAGCTGACGGTCTGGTCGACCCAGATGCGCACGGTCTCGCGGAAGCTGCCCACCATCAGCGCGACGGCGATCATCATCCCCGTGGCCAGCGAGAGCGCGGCACTGGCGACGGAGGTGCGTCGCAGCGACGCGGGCAATGACGCCGCGGCGAGCTTGCCGACGATGCCGAACGCCCCCTCGAGCAGCGGCGCGAACAGCCGCGACGTGAGCTGCACGATCGCCGGCGCGAGCAGCGAGAAGCCGGCCACGACGAGCAGCACGGCCACGTATCCGGCTACGGCGATGCCGCCGATCGCGGGCAGCCGCGACACGAGCGCCGCGGCGATGAAGGAGAGCACGGCCAGCACCGCCAGTAAACGCGGATGGGCGATGCGCTGCTGCAGTCCGGGACGGATCATCGCCGTGGGCCGCACGCGCGAGGCTTCGAGCGCCGGCTGCAATGCGGACAGCAGCGAGAGCAGCGTGCCGACGGCAATGCCGAGGGCGATCACGCCCGGCGTGAGCGTGACCGCTTCCGGCTGCGTGGCGACGTAGAGCGTGTTGATGGTGCGGCCGACGGTGCGCAGGATGCCGCTGGCCATCAGCTTGCCGAGGATCACGCCGAGGATCGAGCCGAGGAGGCCGAAAAGCAGTCCTTCGATGAGGAACGCGGCGAAGATCTGTCCCGGCGCGGTGCCGACCGTCTTCAGCACGCCGACGTCTTTGCGGCGGCGCAGGATGGAGATCAGCACGGTGTTGTAGACGAGGAACATCCCCACCAGGAGCGCGACGCCGGCCAGCGCGAAGAGGTTCACGCGGAACGCGCGCAGCATCTTCTCGACGCGCTCGTTGCGCCGCGTCGGCCGCTCCATCCGCACTCCCGGCGGCAGCTTCACGCTCGCCCCCTCGGGCATCATGACGTCGATGCGCGACAGCTTCCCCTCCATCCCGAACGCGCGCTGCGCGGTGGCGATGTCGCAGATGCCGATGCTGCCGTTGAACGCGGTGGCCGGCCCCTGCGCCTCGAGCAGTCCCCGAATCACGAATTCCGCGCGCCGCCCGCTGATGTCCAGCATCACGCGCGAGCCGATGGTGAGGCCGTGCGTGCGCGCGAACGGCGCGGGGAGGATCAGCGCGTCGCTGCCGAAGAGCGCGAAGAAGTTGCCCAGTTCCTGCGTCTTCTGTCCCGTCTCGATGCGCGCGTATTTGTAGTCGCGGAAGTGGAGGTCGCTGAGGAGGTCGACCGCGAGGATGCGGATGGGAACCGTGTCATCCTGAGCCGCGGAGACGGCGAAGGATCCGCCGCCGACGGAGCGTTGGTCGTGCGGCCGCAGGGGGTCCCTTGCTGCGCTCGGGATGACAGTGAGTACCCCCTCGACGTCGATCACCGGCGCGAAGCGCGCGCCCTGGCTCCACAGCGGCTGCAAGGAGAGCAGCACGTTCTCGTCGAGCGGCTCGATGTCGGGCACGATCTGGTAATTGGCGCGGCCGGCGATGGCGTCGACCGATTCGCGGAACGCGCGCAGCGCGCTCTGGTTCGCGAGCTGGATGGCCACGACCACCGCCACGCCGACGGCGATGCCGAGGATGGTCAGCGCGGTGCGCGTCTTCTCCCGCACGATGGGGCGGAGGACGAGGGCGCGGAGGATCACCGCTGCACGCGTCCGTCCTGCACGCGGATGACGTAGTCGCCGTACGCCGCGGCGCGGTCGGAGTGCGTGGCCATGACGATGGTCGGCCGCAGCGACTGGTGCAGCTCGCGAATGAGCTCGAGGATGGTCGTGCCGGTGGCGGAGTCGAGGTTGCCGGTCGGCTCGTCGGCGAGGATGAGCGGCGGACGATGCACGATGGCGCGGCCGATGGCGACGCGCTGCATCTCGCCGCCCGAGAGCTCGTTCGGGAAATGCGTGGCGCGCTGGCCGAGGCCGACGCCGGCGAGCACTTCGTCGACGCGGCGGCGGATCTCACTCTTCGGCCGCTTCGCCAGCGACAGCGGGAAGGCGACGTTCTCGAAGACGTTCAGCGTCGGGATGAGGTTGAAGAACTGGAAGATGAAGCCGAGCGACGTGCGCCGCAGTCCCGTGAGGCCCGCCTCGTCGAGAGCCGAGGTCTCGACGTCGCCGAGGAAGACCTGGCCGCGCGTGGGACGGTCGACGGCGCCGATGAGGTTCAGCAGCGTCGACTTGCCGCTGCCCGAGGCGCCCATCAGCACGGCGAAGTCGCCGGAGGCGATGTCGAGCGAGACGTCGTCGAGGACGTGGACCGACGACGACTCGTCGGAGGGGCCGTAGTCGTGGCTCACATGCTTCAGGGCGATGTGCACGGGCAGGATTGTATGGGCAGGCACGACCACTGCACTTTGATATCGTCGGCACCCAGGAGGTAAGTAATGGACGAGAACACGAACTCCGGTGGAGCGACGGGCGAAGGTGCCGGCGAAGGCGACAACCGCTTCGGCCGCGCGCGTCAGTTCGCAAGCGAGACCTACGAAAACGCGTCGAGCAAAGTGCGCGACGGCTACAACACCATGCGTGAGAAGGTGGAGGACGTCGACTTCGGCGCCGTCACCGACCAGGTGCGCACCTATGTCCGGTCGAACCCCGGCAAGGCGCTGCTGATCTCGGTCGGGGTCGGCTTCCTGATCGGCCTGCTGCTCCGCCGCGATGACGAGGAGTGACATTCATGGCCACACAACGAACCGGCGATCACGAGCGCTCCGCTGCGGGGCAGGACTTCGATGACGATCCGATCCGCGCCAACGCGGCGTCGCTCGGCCAGAAGATGGTCCAGGACGGTCCGGACGCGCTCTTCCAGGAGCTCGAGAACCTGCTGCCCGAGGCCTGGCAGGACCAGATCAGGGCGTTCCCGATCGCCGCGGTAGCTCTCGGGGTCGGCGTCGGCGTCTGGCTCGGGATGAAGAAGAGCGACGAGATCATCACCGCCGGGACCGCGCTCGTTTCGTCCGCCGCGATGGCGAACGTGTCGCAGGTAATGGACAAGATCAACAAGGGCTGATCGGAAACGAAGTGCTGGGTGCACGCAGCACTCAGCACTCAGCACTCCTGTATCATGGCGGCGATGCCGGTCGCACGGCCCGACACGCCGCCCATTCCGTTCCCTGTTCCCGAAGCGGCCGCCCGCCAGTACCTCGATTCGCTTGCCGCCGAGGTGCATCGCACCTATTTCTTCAAATACCCGCCGCTCCCGGTGTTCTGGGGTCAGCAGATCTCGCGCAAGAAACGCCGCAGCATCCGCCTCGGCTCGTACAACCATCACACCACCGAGATCCGCATCCATCCGCTGCTGAACGCGCCGAACGTGCCGGCGTTCTTCATCCAGTCGGTGATCTACCACGAGTACCTGCACCACGTCCTCGGCCCGCATCACAACCGCCGCTTCCACCAGCACGAGCGCCAGTTCCGCTATTACCGCGAGGCGCAGGAGTGGATCCGCCGCAACCTCTTCCACCTCCTCGGACGGAAGAAGAGCGAGCTGCGACGGCCGGTGGCACCCGCCCTCCCTCCGCAAGCCGTGCAAGCCGCGCTCTTCTAGGAGCGCGCCGGCGACAGCCGCCGCTCTGGCAACGGTGCAACGCAGCGGCGCCGGGCCCACTCACCAAAGCGGCCGCCGGCCCGCCGCTAAATTTAGGAGTGCGGCGGCGACAGCCGCCGCTTTGGTAACGATGCAACGCAGCGGTGCCGGGCACACTCACCAAAACAGCGGCCGGCCCGCCGCTAAATTTAGGAGTGCGGCGGCGACAGCCACCGCTTTGGTAACGGTGCAACGCAGCGGTGCCGGGCACGCTTACCAAAGCGGCGGCCGGGCCGCCGCACTCCTAGAGGCCCATCGGGAACGTGAGGTTGTAGACGTACCGCCCGCGCTGGACCGACAGCACGATCGACGACCGTTCCGCGCCGCGCACGACCTCCGTGTTCGCCTCGCGCGTCGTACGCACTTCGGCGCCGTTCACGGCGACGACGAGGTCGCCGGGCTGCAGGCCGATCTCCGCGGCGCGCGTGCCGGCGATGACTTCGTCGATGACCACGGCGCGGTTTTCGTCGGCGATGCGCAGGCCGGCCACCTGCTCGAGGATGCGCAGGCCGAGGTCCGCGGGCGGATCGGCGAGCTGCACCTGCACGCGCTGCGTCGCGCCGGCGCGGTCGAGCGTGAGCGTCGTCGACTGCCCCGGCGCGAGCGTGGCCGTGGCGGTGGAGAACGCCTCGCGCGAGTCGACCTGCCGCTCGCCGACATTCGTGATGATGTCGCCCGGACGGATGCCGGCGCGCTGCGCCGGTGAGCCGGGGAAGACGCGCACGACCAGCGCGCCATGCTGCCGTTCATGGCCGCGGCGCCGCGCCTCCTCGGGCGTGAGCGTGGCCGTCACGGCGCCGATCCAGGCGGAGTGCACTTCGCCGTAGCGCAGCAGGTCCTGAATGACTTTCTTCGCGCGATCCACCGGGATGGCGAACCCGATCCCCTGCGCCTGCGCGTAGATCGCCACGTTGATGCCGATCACTTTCCCTTCGATGTTCAGTAGTGGTCCTCCACTATTGCCGGGGTTGATCGAGGCGTCGGTCTGGAGGAAGTCCGTGTACGTGCGTCCCTGCGTCTCGGAGGGAACGGAGCGGCCGAGTGCGGAGAGCACGCCCGTCGTGACGGTGCCGCTGAGACCGAACGGGTTGCCGACGGCGACGACGGTCTCGCCGATCATGAGATCGGACGACGTGCCGATCGGCGCCGCGGTGAAGTTCTTTCCCTCGACCTGCAGGACCGCGAGGTCGCTGTCGGGATCGACGCCGAGGAGCCGCGCGGGGCGCTGCGTGCCGTCGCTGAAGTTCGCCGTGATGCGCGACGCTCCCTCGACGACGTGATTGTTCGTCACGATGATGCCGTCGCTCGACCAGACGAAGCCCGAGCCGAGCGAGGTGGAGGTGCGCTCGCGCGGCTGCCCGAAGATGCCGAACGGATCGAAGAACGGGTCCGCCCGTCGCCGGATGGTGGCCTCGGTCTGGATGTTGACGACCGAGGGAAGCACGTTGTGCGCGACGACGACCACCGGCGTGCGCCGCTGCGCGCTGACCGTGGGAGGGATGGTCTGCTGCGCCGGCCGCGCCGGCTGCGACTCCGCGGCGGGCTTGCAACTGATGCTGAGCAGAAACAGGACTGCTGCGGTGCGTAGCTTCATGGCGTTGGCAGTTTATCCTGCGCGTAGACGCAGGATCTCCGGTGCCTCCTGCGTAAACTGAACCCGAGATCCCGCGTCCGCGCGCGGGATAAACTGAGAACCCGTGCATCTCAAACTCATCTACAACCCCGCCGCGGGACGCGGGCGGGCGCGGCGCTACGTGCGCGACGTCGAGGAGCTGCTGCGCGCGCGCGGGGCGCGGGTCGACTGCGAGCCGAGCACGAGTCCGGAGGATCTGGTGCGCATCGCGGCGGAGAGCTCGCGCGCGGGCTACGACCGCGTCGTCATCGCGGGCGGGGACGGCACGCTGAACCTGGCGGTGCGGGAGTTCGATCTCGTGAACGGCACGCTGGCGCTGATCCCCACCGGCTCCGGCGACGACTTTGCGAAGGTCACGGGCGTGCCGCGCAACATCCGCCGCGAGGTCGACAACGTGCTGGACGGACGCGTGGCGGAGTACGACGTCGCGCACGCGAACGGGTTGCGCTACATGGGCGTGGCCGGACTCGGCTTCGACTCCGAGGTCGCCGATTACGCGAACCGCCACGCGAAGTTCCTGCGCGGCTCGGCCGTGTACGTCTACGCCATCCTGTGCGTGCTGCCGAAGTTCACGCCGCGCTCCGTGCACATGCGCACCGACGACGGCACGCGCGACGAGGAGATCATGTTCGCCGCGATCGGCAACACGCGGCAGTACGGCGGCGGCATCCGCATCACTCCCGGCGCGATTCCCGACGACGGCCTGCTCGACCTCTGCCTCGTCCACCGCGCCACCCGCGCGCAACTCCTCGGCACGCTGCCGATGGCCTACAGCGGCGCACACGTGAAGAAGCCGTTCGTCGAGACCGGCCGCGGCAAGACGTTCCACTTCGAGAGCCCGCAGGTGATGCTGGTCTACGCGGACGGCGAGCCGCTCACGCGCACGCCGGTCACGTTCGGGGTGTGCCCGCAGAAGCTGAAGTTCGTGGTGCCGGTCTAGGAGTGCGGCGGCTCGTCGCCGCCGCACTCCTAAACTATTCGATCAGACGGATGCCGCCGGTCTGCGGCCGCGCGCTGGGCGCGGGGGTCGTGTCGATGTTCCGGTTGAGGAAGAGGTCCGTGTCCGGCTTTCCCTCGGCGGTGAAGCCGATGACGAGGTAGCGGTCCGCGCCGGGGATGTATTTGTAGCTGTTGCCCCACGGGTCGCGGAGGAGTGCGGGATCGATGAAGCTCGGGACGAGCTCCTTCAGCTCGAACGGGAGCTGGCCGCGCGTGTCGTGGAACTTGTCGACGGCGCGGCCGATGGCGTTGATGCGCTGGAGCGAGATGGCCTTGCGCGTCTCGCCGACCGCGGTCTGTCCGCCGAGGAACGGCGTGATGCGGTTCAGCGGATTGCGGAACGACGTGGCCAGCGATGCCAGCGCCAGCAGCACGAGGAAGAGCACCAGCGGCAGCGGGACGGGCGTCTCCGCGACCTCGATCTCGTCGACCGGCGTGGCCTGCGCCAGCACCGCCGCGGCGCTCTCGCCGCGCACTTCCTCGATCAGGTCGCGCGTGAGCAGCTCGTACAGCGCCTTGTTCGTGTCGAACTCGGAGAGGCGCGAGACCTCCACGATGTCGCTGACCGTCATCGTGCCGTCGACGAGGTCGTAGATCGATTTCTCTTCCTGCGAGATGCGGATCTTGTCGTTCACGCCGCGGCGGCGCGAGCGGGTGATGTCGCCGTCGAAGTCGATCTCGTCCGCGTCGCCCGAGACCACGATCTCCTGGTCGGTGAGCTTCTTGCGGAAGACCATGTCGTACGAGCGGATCCGCTTCTCGATGATCGGCCACTCGTCGATCATCCGCGCGCCTTCCATCAGGATCGACTCGGCGGTGATCGGCACGACGTTGTCGCGGTCGTACTCGATCGTCGTCTCCTGCGAGAAGTGGTAGTCGCCGTCCTTCCAGCGGAAGAGGCGATAGACGATCTGCATGATCTGGAGCTGGATGGCCTCGCGCAGCGACTCCTGCGAAATGATCCCGTAGTGCGTGAGGATGAAGCCGAGGCGCTGCAGCGTCTCTTTCTGGATGTCGAGGGCGCGGTTGAGCTGGTCCTGCGTGAGGAAGCCCGTCTTCATCAGCACCGTGCCGAGGCGGTTCTCCAGGCGGCGGTTCAGCGAGTCGGCACCGACCACTTTGCCGTCGAGGAACGTCACCGTCACGGTGTCGTCCTTGCCGCGCAGCGTGAGGACGCCGGTCTTTCGCTGCAGGCCGATGAGCTGGAAGATGTCGGCCAGGCTGAAGTCGCGGAGTGTGCCTTCCAGTGCCATTACGCGGCGGCCCTCCTGCGATAGACCGGCAGCGAGAGCACGAACCAGAGGATCGCCGCTAGGGCGACCGCCACGATGCGCACGAGCATCTGCGCGACGTCGGCCACCGGACCCATGGCCGGGCCGAGGCGTCCGACGAGCAGCGCGGTCACGACGAAGAAGGCGAAGAAGAAGACGCCCAGGAGGCCCGCCACGGTGCGCCCTTCCATGAGCTGCGCGGAGCCGGGGAGGAAGGTGGCGAAGAGGCGGTTGCGGCGCGTCACGCCGTTCTGGTGGCTGGTCACCTCGTCGAGCTTCTGCCGCTTCGTGTCGAGCGACACGCCGTCGCGCTTGAGGTAGATGTGGATGCACTGCGTGCAGTACGTCGTGCTCTCGCGCGCCGACTTGCAGCGGTAGCAGAACGTGCGTCCGCACTTGATGCAGGCATTCGCGTACTGGCTGCGCTTGCGGAAGGCGAAGATGAGCAGCGCCAGCAGCAGCGACGCCAGCGCGCCGATGGCGATCGGGCTCGACGCGGCGCGCATCGGATCGAACGCGGAGTAGTTCCCGAAGTGCGCGCGCGCCGCGGGACGGCTGGAGATCCGCGCGCTGATCGCCCACGCCTCGCTGATGGGCGGCTTGTACATGAGGATCTTCTGCTGCGGCGGATTGCGCGTGGTGCGCTCCACGAAGCCGGGGTCGGCCGCGCGCGCCTTGTCGAGCATCTGTCCCTGCAGGTCGAAGCGGTACGTCTCGCCGGCGGCGATGGAGTGGTTGTAGAACGCCGTGGCCAGCTTCGGGTCCGCCGCCTCGGCCTTCTCGTACTCCGTCATCGCGGCCTGAAACTCGTTGTTCAGATACAGCAGGTTGCCGAGGTTCACGTGCGCGCCGGCATACGTCGGACGCAACTGGATGGCGCGGCGGTAGTGCACGTTCGCCTGCTCGTCCATCCCCTCGAAGGCCTGCAGGTTGCCGATCAGCACGTGCAACGTCGGATCGTCGGGGATGACCGCGATGAGGTCCTGCAGGCGGCGCAGCGCGTCGGGCTCGTACGAGTCGTCGTTGGTGGCGATGGCCGCCGCGACGACGGGACTCTCGACGCCGGCGATGCGGTTGGCCGCGTAGTCGAGCGCCACGGGCGAGATCGCCACGAGCAGCAGCACGATGATCACCGCCACACGCTCGCCCCATCCCGCGTAGCCGAAGAAGATCGCGAACCAGTAGAACATCAGCCACAACGGCCCGAGCCAGAGGAAGAGAGGAAGGAAGAGCAGCGCGAAGGCGAGCACGGAGACCGAGCCGCCGCTGAAGCGCGCGCTGAGGATCTCCCGGAAGTCGTGCGCGGCCGAGCGGCCGTAGCGGATGAAGAGCGCGAGCGCGAGCAGAATGGCCGTGACCGCGACCGCTCCCGTGAAGACGATGATCAGGTCGGCGCGGCCGAGCGTGTTGGTGCGGTAGTTCGAGGATGCACGCGCGAAGCCCTGCAGCGCGAGCGGCAGCGCGCTCGCCCATCCTTTCGCGGCCGCGGCGCGGTCGGCTTCGAGGAAGGCCACGGCGGGCGAGCGGCCGTCGAGATCGTGCGACGCTTTCTCGGCCCACTTCGCGAGGTCGGCGTTCCTGCCGCGCGCCTCGCTGGCCATCGCGGCGGCGCCGCCGGCGTAGGCCGGGAAGGTGCGGATGCCGTACTTGCGGCCGGTGGTGAGCAGCTCGCTGGTCTTCTTCGCCGCCGTGTCGAAGTCGCCTTCGCGCGCGGCGCTCGTGGCCTGCGGCCAGATGTCGCGCGGCGCGATCTCCTGCGCGGAGGCGCTGCGCGCCGCCGTCCATGCGACGAACGCGAGCGCGACGGCTGCGAGACGGCCTCTCATCAGATGCTCTTGGTGCGCTGGACGTAGGCGAGCTTCAACTCGCCGAGATGCGTCTCGAGAAAGTCGTCCTCATCCGCCGTGAGATTGCCCTGCGTCTTCTCGCGGAGCAGCGTGAGGATCTCGATCATCTGACGCGCCGCGCCCGGATCGGTCTTCGACTGCGGCTGATACGGATTGCGCAGCATGCCGAGGGACATGTAGGCCTGCGCGATGAGCGGCTCGATGAAGTTGGTGAAGGGAGTGGCGGGGTTCGTGGCCTTGTCGGCCATCGTGCGCCGGCGCTCTTCGCCGCCCGGGGGCGGCTCCGTGCGTTGACGCCGGTCGGGTGGTGGCTCGTGCGCTTTTTGCGGTTCCGGTTCGGCAGGAGGAGGCGCCGCCGCTGCGGAAGGCTGCTCCGCCGGATGGATCTCCTTCTTGAACTCGTCCTTGATGTCGCCGTCGGGAGTGAAGATGCGTTTGTCCGTGACCTTCAGTTCCCTCGGCTCCTGCTTCTCGCTCGGCAACTCCGCCTCCGCCCGATGTCGTGTGTAATCAAGAGTTTGGCATGTTAGCACGCAAGTTCCGGTCGAAGAACCGGTCGATGCGGCCCTGTGCGTCCTGCGCCGCCGCCGCGTCGTATCCCTGTTTGTTGTCGGGATTCATGAACGCGTGGCCGGCGCCTTCGTAGATTTTGATGTCGCCCAGCTTGCCGTACTTCGTCAGTTCGGCGCCGAACTTTCTGACGTCCTCGGGCGGGATGCCGCGGTCCGCACCGCCGAAGTTGCCGAGCACCGGGCCGCTGATTTTCGCGATCGCGTCCGGGTCGGTGACGAGACGGCCGTAGTTGATGACCGTCGCCTTCACGCGCGGATCGTTCGTCGCCAGCGCCAGCGCGTAGCCGCCGCCGAGACACCAGCCGATGACGCCGATGCGCTGCGGGTCGACGTCGTCACGCTGCGACAGATAGTCGACCGCCGCTTTCAGGTCCGCGATGGCGCGATCCTCGGGCAGTCCGCGCGAGAGCTCGTGCGCCTCGTCCATCGAGCTCGTGACTTTGCCGCGATAGAGATCGACGGCCAGCGCGACGTAGCCCTGCTCGGAGTAGCGGTCCGCCTGCGCGCGCACCCAGTCGTTCACGCCCCACCATTCCTGAATGACGATCAGCGCGGGGCGGCGGGCTGAAGCCCGCCCCACATTCGGGACGGTGAGGTAGCCGCGCGCGCCGTTGCCGAACTCCGCCAGCGGGCCGGCCTCGCGCTTCGGATCGAGCGCGGGGTTGTTGATCGGCGGCTGGGTGGCGGTCGTTTCGCTGGCCGCGGTGTGACCGGCGTGTTCGTCGGTCCTGTGACATGCGAGCAGCAGCGGCAGTAGCGTGAGGATGGCGATTCTGCGCATGGCGCGGAAAACGATATCACTCCCGCAGTGCCCGAATGATGGCGCGATGGACCGAAGGATCGGCGGCGATGCCCTGATGGCCGTCGCAGAAGAGCATCGCCTCGCCGCCTGCCCTGGCGCTGGAGACGGGGACCGTGCCGTCTCCCGGCTCGAAGAGGACGTCGTGGAGATGCTGTTCGTTCGCTCTCAACTCGCCGGGATAGAACGCGTACGTGCCGTCTTTGCGCGCCAGGACGCGCACGGCGGTCGGGACGCAGTCGCCGGCGATGACGTGGAACGTAGGTTGGGCTTCAGCCCGACCGGGCAGGCTGAAGCCTGCCCTACGTTGGGCACGCTCGTTCGCAAGCTGCCGCGTCACATCCATCGGCCACGTTTTCGGATCCCACAGATCGCGGTCGAGCGGCTTTCCTTCCTCGTCGACGAACACGCGCCCATCCTCCGGCAGCAGCTCGAAGACGAACGGCCAGGTGGCCACGATGTCGGGCGTGAAGGTGCGGCGGATGAAGCGCTCCGGGCGCATGAAGACGCGGAACGCCTCCAGCGAGCCGCGCTGCACCGGCGCGACCATGACCAGGTTCTCCACGTGCTCCGATTGCAGCGCCCGCGCGACGATCGCTCCGGCCGAGTGCGTGACCAGATCGACTTTGCCGTTGCCGCGCACGCGCTCGATCAGCTCGGCGAGGAGCCGCGCGTTGTCGCGGGCGGAGCGGCGCCAGTCGTAATAGAAAGGATGCAGGTCGCGGCCGAGCGTGTAGCCGCCGAACTTGCGCAGGCCGATGGAGAGCTGCCAGCCCGTGTTGATCGGACCGCGCGAGCCGACCCAGCCGGCCGGCTCCAGGCGATCGTCCGGATCGAGATCGAGATCGTCGGGAAACTCACGCTGCCACACCGCGCGCGGCGTTCCCCACACGTGGCGTCCGGTGACGGGATCGACGAGGCGCGTGACGCCGAAGCCGGCGATGACGATGACCGGGCGCGGCGGTGCGCCGAGGCGCGCGGCGTTCGCGCGGAGGTAGCCGCGGCGCGTGCGGTCCGTGGTGTTACAGTGCGCCAGCGCCGCGATCGCGCAGACGCTGATGAAGATCTTCCAGGTTCTCGAGTTCAATCAGTTCAACACCGGCTCCGTGCACCAGATGTTCCAGGCCGCCACCGGCCTGCGCGAGCGCGGACACAGCGTCACCGTCATCAGCAGACCCGACGCCACGCTCGAGGCGCGCGCCATCGAGAAGGCCGTGCACTTTCACGGCTTCCCCTTCCGCAATCAGTTCGACGTGGCCACCGTGCGCAGGCTGCGGCGTCTCATCCGCGCCGAGAAGCCGGACGTCATTCACGTGCACAAAGGCGTCTCGCATGCGCTGGCGCTCGCCGCGACGTGGCGCGAGCCGGTGGGTGCGTTCGTCGTCAACCGCGGCGTGTCGTTCCCGCTCGATCTCTGGAACCGCGGCAAGTACCGCACGCAGCGCGTCGACCGCGTCGTCACCGTCTGCCAGCAGATCAAGGACGTGATCGTCGAGAGCGGCAAGCTGCCGGAGGAGAAGGTCCAGGTGGTCTACGCCGGCACCGACGTCACGCAGTTCGATCCGGCGAAGTGGGACGCCCGCGCGTTCCGCCGCGAGAAGAACGTGCCGGACGATCGCTTCGTGATCGCGCAGGTCGGCGTGCGCGACTGGAAGGGATGGAAGGAGCTCATCGACTCCGTGTCGGACGTGCTTCCGTCGCATCCGAACGCGCATCTGCTCCTCATCGGCTGCCGCGGCGAGAAAGAGAAGAACGAAGTGATGTCGTACGCGGCGGAAGCGGGCGTCGCGCCGAACGTGAGCGCGATCGAGTACCGCACGGACATGCCGAACGTCTTCGCCTCGTGCGACGTGGTCGTCGACGCGTCGTGGGCGGGCACCGGCATCACCGGCACGATCCGCGAGGCGATGGCGATGGAGAAGCCGGTCATCGCCACCGACGCCGGCGGCAACGCGGAACTGGTGTCGTCGCCCGACGTCGGCTGGCTGATCGCCATGAAGAACCGCGCCGCACTCACCGGCGCGCTGTTGAAGGTGATGGGGAACGCCGAGCGCGCCGCGGAAGTGGGGCGCAACGCGCGGCAGCACGTCGTGAACGGTTACTCGAAGGAGCTGCGGATCACGCGGCTGGAGCAGTTGTACGAGCAGATCCTCGACTCGCGAGCCGTGCGCCAGACGTAGGGCGCGCTTCAGCCCCGCCCGCGCGAGACGCGTGCTGACGTAGGATGGGCTTCAGCCCGTCCCGGTCTTGCGAGGCATTCGGCCTGCGGCACGCGCGGGCGGGCTGAAGCCGCGCCCCACATCTGGCGCACGGCTCGCGCGAGCGGCTGTGCGTTCAGCACGCGAAGGAGCTGCCGGATCACGCGGCTGGAGCAGTTGTACGGGCACTCGCGCGCAGTGCGCCAGATGTGGGGCGCGG
>DASUSL010000420.1:0-14657 GCA_036375135.1 Thermoanaerobaculia bacterium
GCACGTTTGCGGCGCATGGCACGCTTACCAAAGCGGCGGCTGTGCCGCCGCACTCCTAGACGCTGGCGTGTCGGATGACGTCGGCGTAGAACTTTCCGCTGTCTTTCACCGTGCGCTGCTGCGTGGCGTAGTCGACGTGCACGATGCCGAAGCGTTTGGCGAAGCCGGCGCTCCACTCGTAGTTGTCGAGCAGTGACCAGACGAAGTAGCCGCGGAGGTCGACGCCGCGATCGACGGCGTCGAGTGCGGCGTGGAGATGCTCGCGCAGGTAGTCGACGCGCAGCGGGTCTTCGATGCGTCCGTTGAAGGCGACCGGCGGGTCGTAGAACGCCGCGCCGTTCTCCATCACGTACAGCGGCATGCGTCCGTAGCGCTCCGTCACCCAGACAAGGATGTCGGTCAGTCCCCGCGGGAAGACTTCCCAGTTCAGCGTCGTCACGGTGCCGCGCGGGTTGTCGACGCGGATGGCGCGCTCGATCGGCGTCGCGGGGTCGTGACGGGTGATGCCGCGCTTGTAGTAGTTGATGCCGAGGAAGTCGATGGGGACGACGAGATCCGCGGCGTCCCAGAGGTTGGGCCACGCCTCGCCGAACATCTCCAGCATCTCCGGCGGGTAGGTGCCGAAGAAGAGCGGGTCGAGGTACTGGCGGTTCATGTACGCGTCGGCGCGCTTCACCGCCGCCGCGTCTTCCGCGCTGTCGCTGGCCGCGTACTTCGGTTCGAGATTGACGACGATGCCGATCGGCTTCGTGCCGAAGGCGCGGTACGCCTGCACCGCCGCCGCGTGCGCGCGCAGTTGGTTGTGCGCGGCCAGCGGCGCCTCGAAGTGATTGCGATGTCCCGGCGCGAGCGTGCCGTGCAGGTAGCCGCCGTCGCTCGTCACCCACGGCTCGTTGAGCGTGGCCCACATCGCCACGCGGTCGTCGAGCGCGCGGAACACCACCTGCGCGTAGTCGGCGAACCACCAGCTCACGTCGCGGTTCAGCCAGCCGCCGCGGTCGTCCAGCGCGGCGGGGAGGTCCCAGTGATAGAGCGTGGCGTTCGGCTGGATGCCCGCTTCGAGCAGCGCGTCGACGAGGCGCCGGTAGAAGTCGAGACCGCGCTCGTTCACCGCGCCCGTGCCGTCGGGGAGGATGCGGCTCCAGGAGATGCTGAAGCGATACGACTGCAGGCCGAGCTCGCGCATCAGTGCGACGTCGTCCTGCCAGCGGTTGTAGTGATCGCAGGCCACGTCGCCCGTCTCGCCGTCGTTCGTATGGCCGGGCGTGTGGCTGAAGCGGTGCCAGATGCTCGCCCCCGCGCCGTCGGCGAGGGGCGAGCCTTCGATCTGATACGCGGACGTGGCCGCGCCGAAGAGGAAATCCGCGGGAAACGCGCGGCGGTGAGTGTCGTTCATCGCCGCGCGAGTCTACTTCACGGGATCTGATCCAGCAGTTGCTTCACCACCGGCGCGGGGACGGCGTAGTTGGTCTTCTTGAACGAGCCGCTGAAGTGCAGCCCGAGGGCGCGGCCGGTCTCGAGGTCGATGACCGCGGAGCCGGAGTTGCCGCCGAGGGTCGTGCAGTCGTGGTAGACGTACTGCTCGTCGACCTTCGTCAGTTGGCCCGGGGCGAGGCGCTTGACGTCGTAAACGTCGCCGTAGATGCGGGCCATGTCGGGGCCGGGATTGCGGCGGCCGTCGCGCGCCGGGTAGCCGATGACCGCCACGTCGCTGTCCTTCTGCGGCGCGGTCTCGAGCTCGATCGGCGGGCGCTCCGCTTTCTCCGCCAGGCGGAGGAAGGCCACGTCGGGGCCGAAGTCGTCGTTGATGAACAGCACTTCCTTGATCGTGTACTCATCCTCTTCCGGCTCGTTGTGCTCCTCGCGGAAGTCGATGGACGGCTTGATGGTGCGGCCGGAGAGGTTCTTCTTGAAGATGAAGCCGGGGAGCTGTCCCGCCCTCAGCCCGAACTCGACGGCCACGTGGCGGTTGGTGACGACGACGTCCTCGCGCACGAGCCAGCCGGTGCCGACCCAGTCCAGCTCATCGTGGTTCTTCACTTCGATGCGGCCGACGGCGGGGATGATCTTCTCCAGAAAGCCCTGCGCCCCGCGCAGGCGCTCGGTCCAGACGTCGCTCGTCGGGATCTCGAAGGTGTTCTTGCGGACGAACAGCACGGGACGCCCGACGCTGAGGATGATCGCTTCCATCCCCATGGGCATCCCCTCGCCGCCGAGGCCCATCGACTCCAGGCGTGCGGCATCGGAGCCGGACGGTGCGGAGTCGGCGGCCGCCGCCGCGGTGCGTTTCCCGAATTTGCGCTCCACCTCCTCGCGCAGGCGTGGATCGTTTTCCAGCATCTGATTGATGTCGACCATGAGTGCTCTCCTCCCTCAGGAGGGATGGTGCGCGGTTTTTCCCTACCCGGCAATGTCCAATTCTGATCCTTGCGCGGGCCATGGAAAGTTGCATAATGCCGCCCCTATGCAAATCCACAGTCACGGCGTTCCGGGCGTACGCCTGTCCGGCTGGGGCTAGGCCGGCGTCGCGACATCTATGATGTCGCCCGCGTGCACCGCTTCACCGCCCTGACCCTCGTCGCGCTGGCGGAGCTCCTGGCGATGGGGCTCTGGTTCGGCGTCTCGGCGGTCGCGCCGCAGATCGCCGCGGAGTGGCGTCTCGGCGAGACCATGACCGCGTGGCTCACGCTGGCCGTGCAGCTCGGCTTCGTGGCGGGGACGCTCCTCAGCGCCGCGCTGAACCTTCCCGACGTCATCCGCCCGCGCACGCTCTTCGCCCTCTGCGCGTTCCTCGGCGCCATCACCAACGTGCTGCTGGCGTGGGCGGTGGACAGCGTGGGAGTGGCCATCGCGCTGCGCGTGCTCACCGGCGTCTTCCTGGCCGGCGTCTATCCGCCGGGGATGAAGATCATCGCCACCTGGTTCAGGACCGGCCGCGGCTTCGCGCTGGGCGTGCTGATCGGCGCGCTGACGCTCGGCAAGGCCGTGCCGTACCTCGTCAACGCGTTCGGCTCGGAGAGCTGGCGCGTGAACGCGGCCTTCGCCTCCATCGGCGCGGTGCTGGCGTCCCTGATCGTGCTGCGCTTCGTCGGCGACGGGCCGTACGCGCTGCCGAACCAGCCGTTCGATCCGTCGCAGATCGCGCGGGTCTTCGCGAACCGCGGCGTGCGTCTGGCGAACTTCGGCTACTTCGGACACATGTGGGAGCTGTACGCGATGTGGGCCTGGGCGCCGGTGATGATCCGCGCCAGCGTGCAGGCCAGCGGCGACTCGCCGCGGTTCGCCGAGGCGGCGTCGTTCATGGTCATCGGCGCGGGAGCGGTCGGATGCGTGGTCGCGGGCCTGCTCGCGGACCGCCTCGGCCGCGCCGTCGTCGCCGCCTCGGCGATGGCCGCGAGCGGCGCGTGCTGCATCGCCATCGGCTTCCTGTACGGGAAGGCGCCGGTGGCGCTGCTGGTCGTGGCGGTGATCTGGGGCGCGACCGTGGTCGCCGACTCCGCGCAGTTCAGCGCGTGCGTGACCGAGTACGCCGACCCGCGCTACATCGGCACGGCGCTGACGCTGCAGACGTGCATCGGCTTTCTGATCACCACCGTGTCGATCCGCATGATGCCGCTGCTGGTGGCGAGGGTGGGGTGGGAGTGGGCCTTCGCGTTTCTCGCGCCCGGCCCACTCCTCGGCATCATCGCGATGATGCGGTTGGGCGGGCTGAAGCCCGCCCCACATCATTGAAGCCCGCGGGCGGGCTGAAGCCCGCCCCACATCGCTGAAGCCCGTCCCACATCATTGAAGCCCGGCCCACATCATTGATTCATGTCTTTGCCTTCCTCGAGCTTCTTGATGCCTGCCTCGAGGGTGCGGCGGTTGATGTCGTCCGGCGCCTGCGCGAGCGCGAGCTTCGCGTGTTTGAGTGCGTCCTTGTAGCGGCCGACGCCGGAGTAGCCGCGCGCCAGGCCGACGTGCACCGGCCACGTGTTCGGATGGCGCTTCGCATTCAGCTCCCACACGCGCAGCGCGTCTTCCTTCTTCCCCTGATTGAAGAGCTGGCGGCCGTAGCCGTGGATCTCGACCGGGCCGGCGGTGCGGTGATTGATGGCCTTCTCGCGCGTGGCCGTCGCCTCGGCGGACTTGCCGGCGGCATCCTGCGCCGCGGCGAGCGTGTTCAGCGTCTGGAAGTTTTCCTGTCCGACGAACTGGCGGTTGACGGCGACGTCGGCGAACTCCAGCGCCTCCTTGGGACGTCTGGCCTGCAACGCGAACTGCGCGGCCGCGACCCAGTTCTGCCACTGGAAGCCGCGATTGCTGCGCAGGTCGTCTCGGATCTGCGCGAGATACAGGTCTGTGACGTTGTCGACTTTGATCGTCCACGGGAGCTGCAGGTCTTCCCACTTCAGCGCGACGGTGGCCTGGCTGGGCTTGCGATCGGTGAACTCGTAGGTGAGCCACTCGTTGTACTCACTCTTGGCCGGCTTGACGCTCACGCGCAGCGCGTCCTCGGCGGGGTCGTAGTAGTAGCTGCCCCAGGAGGTGTGGTTCTTCGAGAAGATGAGCGTCCACGGCTCGTTCTCCTTCCCGACGGCGACATGCAGGCCGTAGCTGCCCGCGGGAAGCCGCTGCCCTTCGATCGTCACGTCGTGCGAGACGGTGAAGACCGTGTTCTCGTTCGAGCCCGCGCGCCAGGGGCATTGCGAGCAGGTGCCGTAGGCCTCGTCGCGGAAGCCGTAATGCGCGACGTCGGTGCCCCAGATCTTGCCGCGCCGGTCTTCACCGTTCGGCGCGTGGACGTCGGGGCTGTTGTAGTCGATGGTGACTTTGACGGGACCGATGTGCTGCGTGACCGAGGATTTCTGGTTGTCGCCGTTGGGCGGCAGGGTGATGCCCTGCGCGGCGAGGATGACGGGGAAGAGAATCGCGAGAACCGCGATGAACGAACGACGCATGAACCCCTCCTTTTTGACGGAGGGGATGATAGGCGCAAGGGTGTGAGGAGGCGGTGAACGAGCCGTGGCGTTTGCGGTACGACACCGCTCATGCCGGAGCGCCGGCGTCCCGCCGGCTGCAGCGCAGGCGGCCCGCCGGAGGCCCTTCGTCGTCCCCTCGTGTTGGCGGAGTGAATGCGGTCTGCTTAGAACCGCCGCACCCCCGCCAGCTCCTGCCGCAACTCCCCGCGGAAATCCGGATGCGCGATGGAGATCAGCGCCTCGGCGCGCTCGCGGAGCGACTTGCCCCACAGATCCACGGCGCCGTACTCGGTCACGATCCAGTGCACGTGGCCTCTCGTGGTCACGACGCCGGCGCCGGGTTTGAGGCTGGTCACGATGCGCGAGAGCTTGCCCCTGGCCGCCGTCGAGGGGAGGGCGATCACCGGGACGCCGCCGGGCGACAGCGCGGCGCCGCGCATGAAGTCCATCTGGCCGCCGATGCCGCTGTACATGCGGAAGCCGATCGAGTCGGCGACCACCTGTCCCGACAGGTCCACCTCCAGCGCGGAGTTGATGGCCACGACGTTCTCGTTGCGGCGGATCACGGCCGTGTCGTTGGTGTGATCGGCGGCGTAGAACTCGACGAACGGATTGTCGTCGACGAAGTCGTACAGCCGCCGCGAGCCGTTCACGAAGCTGGTGGTGATGCGGCCCGGGTGCACCTTCTTTCTGCGGTTCGTGATCACGCCCGCCTCGACGAGGTCGATCACGCGATCGGAGAACATCTCCGTGTGCACGCCGAGGTCGCGCTTGTCGAAGAGGCGCGCCAGCACGGCGTCAGGGATCGCGCCGATGCCCATCTGCAGCGTCGCGCCGTCCGGAATCAGCGACGCGATGTGCGAGCCGATGGCCGACTCCGCCTCCGACGGCTCGCCCGGCGGATGCTCGGGCAGCGGCCGGTTCGTGTGCACGAACGCGGTCAGCGCGTCGATGTGCACGAGCGTGTTCCCGTGCGTGCGCGGCATCTGCTCGTTGATCTCCGCGAGCAGGATCCGCGCGCTGCGCGATGCCGCCACCGCCGCATCCGCCGACGTGCCGAGCGTGCAGTAGCCGTGTTTGTCGGGCGGCGAGAGCTGCAGCAGCGCCGCGTCGAGCGGGATGCGCCCCGAGGAGAAGAGCAGCGGGACGTCGGAGAGGAACACCGGCGTGAAGTCGGCGAGTCCCTCGTTCACCGCGGCGCGGAGGTTCGCGCCGGTGAAGAGCGACGTCGGGCGGAAGCGCCGCTCCAGCCCCTCGCCGCACAGCGCGATGTCGCCGTGCAGGTGGAGGTGGTACGTCGTCACGTGCTCGACGTCGCGCTTTGCGAGCGCGTCGATGAGTGGCGTCGGCGTCGCCGCCGCACCGTGGATGAAGACACGCATGCCGCTCAGCACGTGCGCGACCGCGTCGTCCGCGCCGACGGCTCTTTCCGTCCAGTGCTGTGTCATTTCAGGGCTTTGATGTACGACACGACGGCCGCGCCTTCCGCGTCGTTGAGCGTCAGCCCGCGGTGCGGGCCCGTGTCGCGAATGGTCGTGATCAGAGTCGCGTCCGGCTTCGACTGCGTTTCCTTCGACGCCAGGATCACGTTCGCGGCGTTCTTCTTTCCGTCGGCGCCATGGCAGGAAGCGCAGCGCGCTTTGTAGACGGCCTGGCCGTCGGCGATCTCGCCCGTCGGCGCCGGCGCGGCGTCGGACGCCGGCATGGTGTCGGTGGCCGGGGCGATCGTGGTCGTCGTGGCCGGAGGAGGCGCGGCCGTCGTCGCGGCGTCGCTGTTGGTCATCACGGTGTCGTTGGCCGCCCCCGCGGGAGTCTCGACGCGGTCGCGATTGCATGCGGTCAGCGCGAGCAGGGTCATGGTTGCGATTGCCAGAGCTGCTTTCATGTGCGTTTCCTCACGGCGGTATGTGAGCACAAAAGCTGCCCGGTACAATCCGTCGCCGTGCTCGACCCCCGCCTGACCGCGCTCCTCGACGCCCGCGTCGCCAGCAGCGACCGCACCGCCATCGACGAGGAGATCTGGCGCTCCTTCGGCGAGGAGTGGTGCGTCATGGCCACCGACCTCTCCGGCTTCTCGCGCGGCGTGGCGGAGCAGGGGATCATCCCGTTCCTGCAGACCATCCACCAGTCGTCGCGCATGCTGCTCCCGGTCGTCGAGAGCCACGGCGGACGGCTGCTCAAGATGGAGGGGGACAGCTTCCTGGCCATCTTCCGCGACCCGCACGACGGCGTGCGCGCGGCGATCGAGATGCAGCGCGCCGTGCATCGCTACAACGACGGCGCCCGCGACGCGATCCTCCTCGGCGTCGGCCTCGGCTACGGCCGCATGCTCCGCGTCGCGGAGGCGGACGTCTACGGTGGCGAGGTCAACTCCGCGTGCATCCTCGGCGAGACGCACGCCAGCGGCTACGACATCCTGGTCACGCAGGCGGTGCGCGACGCGGTGCGCGGGTTCGAGCTGGAGGAGTTCCCGCACGTGCCGCCCGGCGCGCGCGGCGCGTATCGCGTCGTCTATTCGTCGAGCCGGAACAGCGGCTGATCGCCGAGGGACGTGCGGAACGCCCAGAGCGCCAGCGCGGCGCAGGCGATCGTGGGGATGAGCCCGCGCATCGTGTACCAGGCCAGCGTGTCGGGCAGCGGCACGAGCATGTAGACCTGGAAAATCACGAACGACGCGGCGCTGCCGAGGACGCCGAAACGGACCAGGACGAACGCGTTCATCGCGGCCAGCACGGCGAAGATGGCCAGCATGATCGGCTCGGTCGACGCGAACAGGTAGAGGGCGAAGTACAGCGCGAAGATGATCGCCGGCAACGCGCGGCGCCGCCGCACGACGGTCATCACCAGCATCACCACCACGGCCAGCGACAGGGCGATCACCGCGCCGGAGACGACGCTGCTGGCGATGCCCGAGATCGGGAGCAGCACGGAGTCGAACATGCGCACGTCGCCGCCCGCGACGGCAGGCAGCTCACTGGGCTGCGCAAACGCTCGGATCTTGATCGTCTGCGTGGCCAGGAGCGCGTGGAGCAGTCCCACGGCCGTACCGGCCAGCACGTCGCGTCCGACCATCGGGTCGTGCCAGCGGCCCGACAGGAGGCGCGTCCACGAGATCAGTCCTTCCGGCCAGCGCCGGCGCACGTACGGCTCGATGGCGATGTAGACCAGCCAGTACGCCGACGCCACCAGCAGCGCGAACATGCACGCGTAGCTGAAGACGTTCATCTCGTGCAGCAGCGACAGCGCGTGCTGGGCCACCGCGGCCTGGCTGACGAATCCCGCGGCGAACAGCATTGCGGCGATGCGCCACGCGCCCTGCCGGTCGCCGCGCCGCGCGCGCAGGTTGCGCCACGCGATGACGATGCCGACGAGCACGGCCGCGACCACGAGCGCGAAGCCGGCCGCGTGGAACGCGCCCGACCCGAACGGCAGCGTGCCGCGCAGATCGCGCTCGTCCCACGGCGCCAGGATGCGGAAATGCACCGGCACGCCGCGATACGCCGCGGCCTCGATGCGGACCGGCGTCGCGTCTTCCGGATACTTGCCGGTCCACGCCGCGCGCGCATCGGCGAACGACGGCGGCACGAATGAAGGCTCGGCCGGCGTGAGGCCGCGCGGGTCGAGTCCCGCCGCCCGCAGCAGCTCGTTCCAGTCGAGGGCGCGCGGGCGCAGGTCCGGCGAGGGGATGGCGCGCAGCAGCAGCAGGCGTCCGCGTGGGTCCACTTCGATGGCCGTCGATCCGGGCAGGACTTGCGGCGGCAGGTGGAGCGTCGGCTTCGGGTTGTGCATGAACGCGGAATCGAAGAGCGGCTGCGCTTCCTCGCGCATCCAGAAGCGGAGGACGGAGTAGCCGCGTCCGATGTCGTCCTGGCCGAGGGCGTCGTGCAGGAGCGCCCACGACGCGTGCGTGTCGCTCTCGTGGTAGCCGTAGCTGCTGAACGGCTGCGGGGGGAGGCCGAGGCGGCGCAGCAGCTCGGCGGCGCGGTCGGCCTGCACGTCGGGACGCCGCGGAAGGCCGGCGCGCTTCCAGTAGCCGGTGCGCACGCTGATGAAGAACAGCACCGCGATGACGGCCAGCGTGACGGCGAGCAGCGTCCACGCGGCGGCGGGCTTCAGGCTTCCTTCGGTTCCCGCCGCGGCCACGACGCGCGGCGACGGGGTCTCGCCCGCGGCCAGCGCCGCCGCCAGCGGATCGCCGCCCGGCAGCGCCTGGATGACTTCGCGCGCCGACGCGGGGCGTTGCGCCGGATCGCCGGACAGGCAACGCAGGATGATCTTCTCGATGCGCGGGTCGAGATCGCGGATGTGGCTCGACGGCGTGGTGATCTCGCTGTTGATGCCGCGGATGCGCTCCGGCATCGTGCGCGCATCGTGCGCGCGGCGGCCGGTGAAGAGCTCGTACATAACCAGGCCGAGGGCGTAGAGATCGCTCTGCACCGTGGCCGGCGCGCCGTCGAGCTGCTCGGGCGCCATGTACGCGGGCGTGCCGGAGATCGTGCCGTCGTCCTCGCCCGCGGCGAGGGCGAGGCCGAAATCCATGATCCGCGCGTCGCCGCGCGAGTCGATCATGATGTTGGCGGGCTTGAGGTCGCGATGCAGGATGCCTTTCGCGTGCGCCGCGGCCAGTCCGGCCGCGATGCCGCGCGCAAAGTCGACGGCCTTGTCGGACGTGAGCCGGCCGATGCGGCGCAGCAGGCGGGCCAGGTCTTCTCCGTCGACGTACTCCATGGCCACGAAATGCGCGCCGTCCCACTCCACGATGTCGTAGAGGTGGCAGACGTTGGGATGCGCGATCTGGCGGCCGAGGCGCACTTCGTCGTGGAGGCGGACGAGGAGGCGCGGGTCGCGCTCCAGCCGCACGGGGAGGAACTTCAGCGCGACGGTCTGGCCGAGCTTCGTGTCGTCGGCGCGGTAGACCTCGCCCATGCCGCCCGCGCCGAGGATGCTGGCGATGCGGAAGCGCCTGGCCACGATCGTGCCGGGGGCGAATTGCGCGTCGACGCCGCGCACCGGCCGCGCGGGATCGGAGGCCATGCGCAAGGTGGCTTCGTGATCGGGAGTGGTCATGGTTGGGATTTGTAGTTTTGCTAGTTTATCCCGCGCGCAGACGCGGGATCTCCGGTTCACGCACGCGGTGCATGCCACGAGCGGCGCAGTTGCACCCGAGATCCCGCGTCTACGCGCGGGATAGACTTCCGGCGTGGTCTCCGTTCTCTACTTCCACGGGTTCGCCTCTTCGCCCGCGAGCGCGAAGATCACGGCACTGCGTCCGCTGCTCGAGCCGCACGGCATCGAGCTGAACACGCCCGATTGCAACGTGCCATCGTTCGAGCGGCTCGACTTCCACGCGATCGTCGAGCACGCGCTGCAGTGCGCGCGGGAGACGCCGCCGCGCGCGATGGTCGGCAGCTCGATGGGCGCGCTGATCGCGCTGGCCGTCTGCAAGCGCGGCATTCACGTGCCGCTCGTGCTCATCGCCCCCGCCCTCGGCGTCGCCGAGCGCTGGCGCGAGAAGATCCCCGCCGGCGATCCGGTCACGGTCTTCAACTACGCCCGCAACGCCGACGCGCCGATCCACCGCGCGTTCTTCGAGCAGATGGCCACGCTGTACGTCGACGCCACGCCGCCCCCTTCGCGTGTCACGGCGATCATGGGCCGGCAGGACGAGACCGTGCCGTTCGACATGGTGGAGCGGCGCTGGCGCGAATGGGAGGCGTCGGGCGCGCTCGCTCCCGGCTCGCGGCTGGTCGTGATCGATGAAGGCAATCATGCGCTGGTGGATCAGGCGCGGCTCATCGAAGAGGCGATCGTGGAGGCGGTGCGATGATCGCGATTACCCGCGGTGTGGCGCGCACGATTCAGAACGCGGAGCTCACGTACCAGGAGCGGCAGCGCATCGACTACGAGACTGCCGCTGCGCAGCATCGCCAGTACGTGGAGGTGCTGGAGTCGCTCGGCTGCACGGTGATCGAGCTGCCCGCGGACGATGCGTATCCCGACTGCGTCTTCATCGAGGACACGGCCATCGTGCTGGACGACGTCGCGGTGATCACGCGTCCCGGCGCGGAGTCGCGCCGCGGCGAAACGCGTGCCGTGGCCGAGGCGCTGGCGCAGTACCGGAGGCTCGTGCACATCGAGGCGCCGGCCACGATCGACGGCGGCGACGTGCTCGTCCTCGACGACAGGATTTACGTGGGGCTGTCCACGCGCACGAACGAGGAGGCGCTCGCGCAGTTGCGCTCACGGACCGGACGCGAAGTCATTCCGGTGGACGTGACCGGCGCGCTGCATCTGAAGACCGCGATCACTCGCGTGTCGCGCGACACGCTGCTCGTGCGCGGCGAGTGGCTCGATGTCTCGCCGTTCGCGGGATGGACGCTGCTGGAGGCGGAGGAGCCGAACGCGCTGCTCGTCGGCGACGTGGTGATCTATCCCTCGGCGTATCCGGAGACGGCGGCGCTGCTGCGCTCGCGCGGCATCGACGTGCGCACGGTGGACGCCTCGGAACTGGCCAAGGCCGAGGGTGGTGTCACCTGCTCGTGTCTGCTGTTCGGAGTGCGGTAGCTGCGGACGCTGTCTCAAAACGTAGGACAGGCTTCAGCCTGTCCCGGGCAGGCTGAAGCCTGCCCTACGTTTGAAAGCGGTAGCTGCGCTACCGCAGTCCAAAGCGATGCGGATCCAACGCGGTCACGTCGAGCGAGCACCTGCCATCGACGATCAGCTCCGCGAGCAGTTGCCCGAGCGCCGGTGAGTGCATGACGCCGTGGCCCGACGAGCCGGTGGCGACGTAGCGGTTTTCGTCGACGCGGCCGAGGAGGGCGTGGCCGTCGGGAGACATCTCGTAGAAGCCCGACCAGCGCTCGCCGAGCGGGACGTCGCTCAGGCACGGCATGCGCCGTCGCGTCATCTCGAGCACGCGCGACAGCCACTCATCGTCGTCGACCACCGGATCGTCCGGCCAGAGCAGCAGCACGCGGCCGTCGCGCACGCGCAGGTGATACCAGTCGCCGGCCCAGATGGTCATCGGCATGTCGGGTCGCAGCACATCGGTCGGAACCGTGGCCGCGACGTTGCGCCGCACCGGCACGACCGGCGCGCCGCACCACGCGCCGCGGGCGTCGACGAGGATGTCGCCGTGGACGTCGCCGTCTGCATTCGCGGCATTGAAGACGAACTTTGCGCCGAGGCGCTGCGCCGCCTCGGCATAGCCGCGCAGGATGTTCATCGGCTTGATGAAACCGTCGGTCGGGCAGAACGCGCCGCCGATGATCGAGTCGTCGCCGATCTTCGGGTTCAGCGTTTTCGCTTCCCGCGCATCGATCATCCGCGCTTCGGTGAGACCGCAGGCGTGCTGCAGTTTCTGCGCTTCGCTCAGCGCATGCAGCTCCTCGTCAGTGCAGGCGAGGAAGAGGTAACCGCGCGGGGCGTACCCGGGATCGACGCCGGTCTCCTCTTCGAACCGCAGCAGCTTCTCGCGCGACAGCAGCGAGAGTCGCACGTTGATCTCGGTGTCGAACTGCGCGCGATAGCCCCCCGTCGCCCTGGCCGTGCTGCCGGCGCCAAAATCGGAGGCGCGGTCATACACCGTCACGTCGCAGCCGCGTCTCGCGAGGTGATACGCGACGCTCGCCCCCACCACGCCCGCGCCGAGGATGGCGATGTTCATGCCGCGTTACTTTACCCGCGCGCGGTGGAGGACAGGCAGGATTGCCTGTCTTCCACCAGGCGTCCCGCGTCTGCGCGCGGGATAAACTGGGCGCACCGTCATGCGCAAACTGATACTCGTTCTTTTCGTCGCCGCGTGCACGAGCACGAGCACTCCGACGCCGCCGCCCACGCTGCCCACGCCGCCGCCGCTCACGATGTCCGACGCCGTGCGCGCGCAGCGCGAGCAGGAACTGGCCACCGCGCGCGCGAGCTACGAGAAGAATCCGAACGACGCGGACGCGCTGATCTGGCTCGGCCGCCGCACCGCGTACCTCGGGCGCTACGCCGAGGCGATCGAGATCTTCACGGAGGGGATCCGCAGGCATCCCCGCGACGCGCGCATGCTCCGCCACCGCGGCCATCGCTGGATCACGCTGCGCCAGTTCGACCGCGCCATCGCGGACCTCACGAAGGCGGCGGAGCTGATCCACAACAAGCCCGATCAGATCGAGCCCGACGGCCTGCCGAACGCGCGCAACATCCCCACGAGCACGTTGCAGTCGAACATCTGGTACCACCTCGGCCTCGCTCATTATCTGAAAGGCGATTTCGAGGCGGCCTTGCGCGCGTACCGCGAGTGCCTGGCGGTGTCGAAGAATCCCGACGGCGTGGTGTCGACGTCCCACTGGCTGTACATGATCCTGCGCCGCCTCGGCCGCGCGGATGAAGCGGAGGCCGTGCTCGCGCCGATCAGCACCGACATGGACGTCATCGAGAACACCGCGTACCACAAGCTCCTGCTCATGTACCGCGGCGAGATCGCCCCCGAGGAGCTGTTGAAGGAGAACGACGCGGCGATCCATTACGGCGTCGCGAACTGGTTCCTCTACAACGGCGAGCGCGACCGCGCCATGACGCTCTTCCGGGAGATCGTGAAGGAGAAAGAGTGGGCGGCATTCGGGACGATTGCCGCGGAAGCGGAGCTGGCGCGTCAGTAGGCGTGCGTTTTGCCCCTCCTGCATCCCAGGAGGACCCGATTCATGAACAATCTGGCCATTGATCCGATCTGGGTATGGATCGCCCTGGGAGTGCTGGCGCTGTTACTGGTCGTGGGGCTCGTCGCCCGCGCCGCCAGCCGTTCGCGCAGCGAGAAGCTCCGCGAGAAATTCGGCAACGAATACGACCACGCCCTCAGCACGCACGGCAACCGCAAGCGTGCCGAACAGGACCTCGTCGAGCGTGCGGAGCAGGTGAAGAAGTACAACATCGTCCCGCTGCAGGCGAACGACCGCGAGCGTTTCCGCCGCGACTGGCAGAAAGTCGAAACGCACTTCCTCGAGCGTCCGACCACGGCCGTCGTCGAAGCGGACGAGCTCGTCGCCGACATCATGCGCACGCGCGGCTATCCGATGGGCGACTTCGACCGCCACGCCGCCGACCTCTCGGTCACGCATCCGCGCATCATCGACCACTACCGCGCCGGCCATAAGGTGATCGACGGCACGCCGGGCAGCGCCTCGACGGAAGACCTCCGCCAGGCGATGCTGCACTACCGCGCGCTGTTCGACGAGCTGATCGACGACCGCATCGGCAACGACGTCGTGGTGAACGACGTGCCGCGCGCCAACGAAGTGGAGGCGGTGCGCAGCACGAGCGCTCCGGTCTCGCGCGAGGACGAGCTCAGGACGCGGCGGTAGTCAGCGCCTCGTCCGCAATGTCGACGCGCTTCCCGGTGAAGCACGCGGTGCAGTAGAGCGCGCGCGGGTCATCGTTCTGGCGCACGGCCTCGAGCAGACCTTCCTCGCTGAGATAGCCGAGGGAGTCGGCTTCGATGAAGTCGCGGATCTGCTCGGTCGTGTGCGAGGAGCCGATGAGCTGCGTGCGCTCGGGCGTGTCGATGCCGTAGTAGCACGGCCAGGACGTCGGTGGCGACGAGATGCGCATGTGCACCTCGGACGCGCCGGCGTCTTTGAGCATGCGCACGATCTTCTTCGAGGTCGTGCCGCGCACGATCGAGTCGTCGATGAGGACGATGCGCTTCCCTTCGAC
>DASUSL010000421.1:0-8383 GCA_036375135.1 Thermoanaerobaculia bacterium
CGTGCACATCGAGTGCGCGAGCATCCCCGCGGAGCTCTTCGAGAGTGAGCTCTTCGGCCACGAGCGCGGCACCTTCACCGACGCGCACGCGCGCAAGCTCGGCAAGCTCGAGGCCGCGCGCCGCGGCACCGTCTACTTCGATGAGATCTCCGCGCTCTCGCCGCAGCTCCAGGCCAAGCTGCTGCGCGCGATCGAAGAGCGCCGCTTCACGCGACTCGGCGGCGGTGCGTCCGTGCCGTTCGACGCGCGCGTCATCTCGTCGACGAGCGCCGATCCGCGCGAACTGCGCCGCGATCTCTACTACCGCATCAACGTCGTCACGCTGACGCTGCCGCCGCTCCGCGAGCGTCCCGAGGATCTCCTCCCGCTGGCGAAGAAGTTCCTCGGACGGAAGAAGCTCGACGCCGGCGCGGAGCAGCTCATCACCAGTTACGCGTGGCCCGGCAACGTGCGCGAGCTGAAGCATGCCGTCGAGCGCGCGGCCCTCCTCGCCGACGGCAACGAGGTCACCGCGGCGCTGCTGCCGGTCGGCGATCTCGTCGCCACCGCCGCGCGCGGCACGTGGACGCTCGACCAGCTCGAGTCGCATTACATCCGCGAAGTGCTGGCCATGACGCGCCGGAACTACTCGCGCGCGGCGGAGATCCTCGGCATCAATCGGAAGACGCTGCTGGAGAAGAGAAAGAAGTACGGGCTTGAATGACCTGTCGAGCCGCGCAGACGGCGAAGAACCTCCTGCCCGCGCACGACGCAGGGGATCCTTCGCCGTCGGTGCGGCTCAGGATGACAGGCCGGTGATCGAATGAAATTTCGCCTCATTCAGGGAGGTTCCCATGCCGACGCCGAGCTTGCCGGGGCAGCGGAGCGTTACCTCAATCGGATCAGACATTTCTTTCCGATCGAGGTGATCAACGTCGCGACCGAGCGCGGTAGACAGGCTCAGAGCGATGTGGCTATCATGCGCGCTCAATCGGCGCGCCTGCTGGCCGCGATTCCCGATCGCGGGTACACGGTGGTCCTCGACGAGCGAGGCCAGACGTTTGATTCTTTGAAGTTTGCCAAGTGGATCGAGAGGCTGACGATCGACAGTCCGCACGGAGTGAATTTCGTCATCGGTGGTGACGTCGGGTTCGACGAAACCGTCCGGAAACGCGCCGACAAACTGCTCGCTCTCACCCCCATGACCCTGCCGCACCAGTTCGCGCGCGTCATCCTGCTGGAACAGCTCTACCGGGCCTGCACGTTGATGCGCAACATCCCGTATCACAAGTAAGAGGCTCGAATGGCGAAAGCAGCGAAGACGAAGACGAATCCGCATCAGGCGTACGAGGATGCCCTCCGCGCCAAGCAGCGCGAGCTCATCGATTCCTACCAGCGCGACAAAGCCGCCGGCAACGCTTCCCCCGACGATGGCATCCAGGACCTCGCCGACAAAGCCGCCAGCGCCTACTCCAAAGAGCTCAACTTCTCCCTCTCCGACGGCGAGCGCAATCTGCTCATGCTCATCGACGAGGCCTTCAACCGCATGAACGACGGCTCGTACGGCGTCTGCACCAACTGCGGCACCGTCATCGGCGAGAAGCGCCTGCAGGCCGTTCCCTGGACGCCGTTCTGCATCGACTGTCAGGAACTGCAGGAAAAAGGCATGCTGATGTAAACGTAGGACAGGCTTCAGCCTGTCCCTGTCCCGACAGGCTGAAGCCTGTCCTACATGCCGAAAAAACTCGACACCGTCCTCAACGCCATCGGCCAGGGAAAGACGCCTCGCGTCCTCCTGGTCGGTGGCTCCTCGGACTTCCTCTCCGAGCACGCCTTCCACGAGATCCGCGACGCCATCGTCGCGAAGACCCCCACGATCTCGCTCGAGACCTACGAGGCGGGCACCGAGCTCGCCGCGATCCTCGACTCCTACCGCACCGGTTCCCTCTTCGGCGGCTCCCGCCTGCTGATCATCCCCGAGGTGAACGCGTTCGTCTCGGCGAAAGAGATCGCGTCGCTGTTCGACAAGGCGCTCGCCGACTGGAAAGGCGCGAAGACCGATCGCAAGCGCGCCTCCTCCGCCGCGAAGCTGCTGCACGTTCTCGGGCTGGCCGGCGCCGATCTCGAGATGAAGGACCGCGACATCGCCGACGCCCTCGGCGTATCGCTCGAGTCGACGCTCACCGACATGCTCGCCTTCTGCCGCACCACGGGCAAGAAAGCGGGACGCGGTGAAGACGACGCCGCGCTGCTGATGGAAGCCATCACGCGCGGCGGCGCCGCCGGCGCGATCCTGCTGATGCGCACCGGCGAAGTGCCCCGCGACTCCACGACCATTGAACTGATCGACAAGCACGGCGCGGTGGTCGTCGCCGATCTCACGCGCGAAGGCTTCAACGCCGCGCTGGACACCGCGGTCGCCTCCATCGCCGCGGAGTGCAACGTGACGTTCGCGGCGAATGCCGTCGCGCGTTTGCGCCAGCGTCTCGGCATCGACCGCATCCTCGCCGACAAATTCTCGAAAGAGATCCCGCCGCTGCGTCTCGCGGTCGGCGAAGCGGAGCGTTTGGCCACGCTCGCCGGCAACGGCGGACTCGTGACCGCGGAGATGATCGATCGCGAGATCGCCGCGGTCGAAGGAGGCGCGCGCTACGAGCTCGGCTCGCTGTTCACCGAGGGAAAGATCCTCGAGGCCGTGAGCAAGCTGCGCGACCTCGTCGCGCAGGCGCGCCGCGAAGATCCGAAAGCAACCGCGGAGATCCACTACGGCCGCTACCTCTTTGCCATCCCCGACGAGTTGCGCCAGATGATCGGCATCCACTCGTGGGCCCGCGCGGCCAACGTCAATCTCCGCGCCTCGATGCCCTACAACCGCTTCAAGGACACCATCGCCGACAAGCTGGGCGACTACCTCAAACAGCACGGCCTCGTGCGCCAGCGCCCGCATCCCTTCCCGCTGCACAAGAAGTTCGAAGCGGCGCGCGGCTACTCCGAGGCGGATCTCTTCCGCGCGCTCGCGGAGATGGCGGACCTCGAGATCAAGCGCAAGTCGGGCGGCCTGCCGGTCGACGTCGGCCTGGAGACGTTCCTCCTCTCGCGCATGCGCGGCTAGCGCGCGCACTGATGGACAAGTGCCGAGGCCGGCATTACGTTGTTTCGGGTGCGAGTCCTCGCCGCCCTTCTCCTCGTACTGGCCGCTCTTCCCGCATCCGCACAGATCTCGGGCGGCGGCTGCACGATGGAGCACGTCAAGCCGGTCTTCAACTTCCCACCCTTCGGCACGTTCAATCTGCCGAGCTATCTCCAGTTGACGTGTCTCGACACACAGTGGCAGGTCTACGTTCGGAACACCGACCGCGGACTACAGGTCGGTCCCGCGCTGCTCGTGCGGAAGAAGGGCGACGCTCCGGTCGCCGTCCTGAAGTTCGCCAACGTCTCCGAGAACATCACCCTCTATCACGAGGGCAACACGCGTCTGAACGACACGCAGTTCGCCAATCAGGTCAATGCCATTCCAAAGCTCAACGCCACCGACCTCGACGCGAACGGCATGCTGCTCACGCTCGACGGCGAGACCGCGCCGCGCGCGGCCGCGGAGCTGCGCAGCCGCGGCTTCGCCTGGTTCTGCACGTGGGATCTCGGTAAATCCGTCTCCAGGCGCGGGATGGAGATGGCCATCTGGGGCGTCTGGGACACCGGCAACTACGACTATCTGATCGAGTACACCTTCCGCGACGACGGCCAGATCTCCTTCCGCGCCGGCGCCACCGGCTGGAACAACGACAAGGACGTGCCGTCGAGCGAGGCCCACACGCACGACCTCCTCTGGCGCGTCGACATCCACCTCGGGTCGGGCGACCAGAACACCGCCCGCGTCTGGACGCATCAGGAGACCTCGCTCTCCGCCGTCGACTCGAAAGTGCTCTTCAACAATGGCCGCGAGGGGTTCATGGATCTCGACGACCACGAGTTCCGCACGCTCGTCATCGAGGACGACTCGCCGCAGACGCGGAACGCGCACAACCAGCGCATCGGCTACGCCCTCCATCCCCACCGCGACGGTACGGGACGGCACTTCGGTCCCGGCGAGCGCTGGACGCATCACGACACGTACATCACGCGTTACTCCGACGCGGAGTTCGGAGCGGCGCTGGGATCGGGGAACGCCTGGCTCGGAGCCGACGATTACCTCCTCGGCACCAGCGCCAACAACTTCGGCGTCTTCAACCAGGAGTCGACCACGAACGGCGATCTCGTGCTGTGGCACGTCGCCACCGCGCACCACGAGCCGCACGACGAAGACCAGGCCGGCGGCGACCTCACCTTCGGCTACAAAGGGATCACGCTGATCCACTGGGCCGGCTTCGATCTCGTACCGCACAACCTCTTCGACGCCAACCCGCTCGGCAGCCCTCACCGCCAGAGCTGCAACGGCCCGCCGTAGGGTCAACCCCGCACCCCCGCCAGATTCTGACCCGTCGATTCCTCCCTCAAAGGGTCAATAAAGCTGCCGATATGGGCCGAACATAGGGCTTTTTTGACGGCACCGTTCTTGATCCAGCGTTCCGGATCTCGGTCCAGTATTGAAAGGAATCACGTGAAGAAAATCTCTGCCCTTTTGGGCCTCGTGCTCTTTGTGTTCACCACCGGCCTCGGCGCCGCCACGGTTCCGCCGCAGGCCAAAGTCCCCAAGTTCCCGAGCGTCGAAGAACAGCTCAAGGCCGCGAAAGCGAAGCCGGGCAGCGCGTTCGAGAAGCTCATTCGCGCCAACCAGGACTTCGGCCGCCTCAAGGCGCGCGACGCTGAGGACAAGATCGTCCCGCCGTGGCTCAAGGTCTACTGGCAGAAGGGACATCCGGAAGGCAACTACGACAATCCGGACGACCCGACCGGCGGCTACCCGCACGTGCTGAAGGAAATCCTCGAGTGGATGGAGCACCACCAGGATCTCCAGCCCGGCAACTCCGACCACTCCATGACGCCGGGACTCGGCTACGGCGACCGCGACGAGAACGAAGAGCTGAGCATTCGTGAAGGGAAGGTCGCCACGAACGCCGCGACCGCCGGCACCAACGTGCGCACGTCGGGCACGCAGACCGGGTCGCGCAGCGAGTCCGACATCCGCGTCAACTACTGGGATCCGAGCAAGATCATCGCCGGCTCGAACAACATCTCCGGCTCCGGCCAGCAGGGGATGTACTACAGCTCCGACGGCGGCGTGACCTGGGGCCAGACCTATCTCGCGCTGGCCAGCGGCGACTCCTTCCACTCCGACCCCACGGTCGACTGGAGCTCCGACGGCACCGCCTGGTCGACCACCATGGGCATCAACGGCAACGTGCTCAAGGTCCAGTCGTACCGCTCGACGAACGGCGGCGCGACGTGGGTCTTCGACGGCACCGTCTCCGGCACGCAGACCCAGACCGACAAGCAGATGCAGTGGATCGACAAAAGCTCCACCTCGCCGTACGCGAACCAGAACTACGTCATCTGGCACAACGGCCCGCCGGCGTACATGAACCGCCGCACCTCCAGCGGCTGGGGGACGCCGATCAAAGTGAGCGGCACCGAGACCACCGGCACCGCCATCGGCTCCGACGTCAAGACCAACTCCGCGGGCGACGTCTTCGGCATGTGGCCCGACACCGGCTCGCGCGGCATCTACGTCGTCAAGTCGACCAACGGCGGCGCGAGCTACTCCACGCCGACGCGCATCGTCACCACCTACGACTCGTACGACATCGGCGTGCCGGCGTTCAACAACCGCCGCGTGCTGATCTACGTCTCCACCGGCACGTACCGCAACGGCACGACCAACAACGTCTACGCGCTCTGGACCGATCTCTCCGGCGACACCGGCTGCACCACCGCGACGAACGAGCCCGGCTCCAGCGTGACCTCGGCCTGCAAGACGCGCGTCTGGTTCTCGCGCTCGACGGACGGCGGCGCGACCTGGAGCGCGCGCGTCAAGATCAACAACCAGTCGGGACTGAACGACCAGTTCAATCCCTTCATCGCCGTCGACGAGACCAACGGCAACCTCGGCGCGATCTACTACGACACCGTCGCCGACTCGGGCCGCAAGAAGGTCGACGTCTACTACCAGCTCTCCACCAACGGCGGCGTCTCGTGGGAAGCGCCGGTCAAAGTCACGACCGCCATGACCGACGAGACGGTCTCCGGCGCCGATCTCGGCAACCAGTTCGGCGACTACAACGGTCTCTCCGGCTACGGCAACGCTTTCTTCCCCTCGTGGACTGATCGCCGCAACAACGCGAAGGAAGAGATCTGGACCGCGAAGGTCACGACCTCGTCGACGCCGACGTACACGATCTCCGGCAGCGCCGGCACGCCCGGCGCCACCCTCACCGCCGGCTCGGCGTCGACCAGCAGCGACGCGTCGAACAACTACACGCTCTCCGGCCTCGCCGCCGGCACGTACACCGTGACGCCGGTCAAGACGGGCTGCACGTTCTCTCCGGCCTCGAGCTCCGTCACCATCACATCGGCGAACGTGACGGGCGTGAACTTCACCGCCTCCTGCACCGCGCCGACGTTCACCATCAGCGGCAACGTCGGCACCTCCGGTGCGACCGTGACCGCGGGCGCCGCGTCGACGACCAGCGACGCCGCGGGCGCCTACTCGATGTCGGGCTTCGTGGCCGGCACGTACACCGTCGCCCCGACGAAGAGCGGCTGCACGTTCTCGCCGGCGTCGGCTTCCGTCACCATCTCCGCCTCCAACGTCACCGCGAACTTCACCGCCACGTGCGGCAGCGGCGATACGCAGCTCACCAGCGGCGTGGCCGTCTCGGGCCAGAGTGTCGCGCTCGGCGCGTGGAAGTATTACTACATCACCGTTCCCGCCGGCGCGACGAACCTGACCTTCGCCACCACCGCCGCCACGGCCGACGTCGACATCTACACGCAGCACAACGCGAAGCCGACCGCGTCGACGTACATCTGCCGTCCCTACACCGCCTCCGGCAATGAGACGTGCTCCGCCACGAACCCCGCCTCGGGCACGTGGTGGGTCGGCGTCTACGGCTACGCCGCCGGCTCCTTCACCATCACCGGCACCGTGACGACGCCCGTCGCGACGTACACGATCTCCGGCAACGCCGGCACGTCGGGTGCGACGGTGAGCGCCGGCGCGCAGGGCGCGACGAGCGACGCCTCGGGGAACTACACGATCAGCGGCCTCGCCAACGGCACCTACACCGTGACGCCGACCAAGAGCGGTTGCACGTTCTCACCGGCCAGCGCCTCGGTAACCGTCAGCGGCGCCAACGTGACCGGCCGCAACTTCACGGCCACCTGCAGCACCACGCAGACGCTCTTCTCGAACGGCTTCGAGGCCAGCACCGGCTGGGCCGTCGTCGACGTCTCGGGCACCGCCGGCAACTGGACGTACGTCACCTCCGGCACGCTCCCCACGGCCACCCCGCACGGCGGCAGCTATATGGCCAAGTTCAACTCGTACGACGCGACCGCCGGCAACCAGACACGGATCTACCGCACCACCGGCTTCGCCATCCCGGGCACGGCCACCACGGCCACGCTCACGTTCTGGATGTACCACGACACCGGCTACTCGACCTACGCGGACCGCGTACAGGTGCAGGTCTCGACCGGCTCCACCTGGTCCAACGCCGGCACCGCCGTGAACCGCTACGACGGCACGACCGGCTGGAAGCAGCACACCATCGACCTCACGGCCCACAAAGGCACGACGGTCCAACTCGGCTTCCTCGGCATCAGCGCCTACGGCAACAACATCTTCATCGACGACGTGACGGTCACCGTCCCGTAATCCCGAAGAAGGGGAGGGCGCACGCCCTCCCCTTTGTTTTTACACGGGAAGGTCGGCGTAGAGTTTCGCGAGGTCGAGTGTCGCGCCCGACGTGAGCGTGACGACACCATCGTCCACGTCGCGATACTCCCAGAGACCTGACGGCAGGCGGCGGTGGATTTCGATGCGAGGATACTGATTGACGAGGACGTACTCCTGGAGTGAGGCGATGCGTTGATAGTCGCGCCACTTGTCCGTGCGGTCGACGTCCTCGGTCGAACGCGAGAGAACTTCCACGATCAATGATGGATTGGTGATCGTCGTCCCGCTGGCATCGGCCGGGTCCGTTTCGATCGCCCCGCAAACCATCGATGCGTCGGGATACGCCGTCCGCCCGGTCGCAAGGACGCGGAGCCTCATGTCGGACTGAAATGCCGTACATCCGTGCGGTCGGGCGTTTTCGAGAGCAGCGCCCACTCTCGATGCGAGGGCACTGTGCCGCGGCGACCCGCCGGCCATCGCATAGATTTCGCCCGCAACGAATTCGTGTTTCGTGTCGCTGTCGCGTTCCAACGCGAGGTATTCCTCGTACGTGTAGCGATGCCGCGACTG
>DASUSL010000422.1:0-5999 GCA_036375135.1 Thermoanaerobaculia bacterium
AGGTCGGTATCCGCGATGGCTTTCAGGTCGCTCAGATCTTTGTCGGTTAGGCTCGCAGGCGCGAAAGTGCTGCCCCGAAGCAACACGCCTCGTCCAACTTCGATGTCACCGCCACAACTGACGCGACATTCGATCGATGCGTTGGTCACGGTGACAACTGTGAGTACGACGGACCCGTCTCCGAAGATCAGTTCCTCACCCGGCTGGGCGGACAGTAGGTTGCTCCAGTGCGACAAGGCAATCCAAGCATAGTCGTTCGAAGGTGAGGACTCGAGACCGCGAATCACTATGGCCGCGCCAGCCGAGACTGACATTCTTTCACCACCGGAGAGAGCGGCGATTCGAATTTTGTCTCCTGCAATATCGGCAATCGTGTCTACAGCCCGCCCCAGAGTCGCAGCAACATCTCTGAACCGCCGTGCTCGTGCGAAATTGAGATCTGTTGTCCCGTACGAAAAGTTGAACCTCGCACCCGTAGCGCCGGCGCGGATTACTTCGCGGATGACTTCATCATCATCGAGGGCGGGGCCGAACGTGACCCAGAGGTGAAAATCTCTGCTCAAGAGCTCTTCCTTCCCGTTGGCATGCAGCGATCTTCGTGCATTCTAACGAAGATCCAAGGTTCTGCGCCGGGGAGAACAAGACCGGACGACACTCCCGCTACCGCTCCTGGAATGTGCACGTCGCCGTCCCACGGCCGGTTCGGGAGCCAGAGTGGCTCTGGTTGGACCTCTCGGTCAACGATGTACATTTCAGATCCCGGACGGGCGGGACAGTCTCGATCGCATCGCGGGAATGTCGAACTCACCCGGGGTCCCACCTCGCCATACGTGGGCTTCTTCTAAGTCTCGTATCGCCCATCCTCCCGCTCCACGCACGCGTCGACGCTTTTTCTTGCAAACACGCCTTGGAAGTTGTGAAGGTCCTAACTCGCGAGGCCGCCGCGACGCAGCAGCTCCGCCAGCCGCGTCACGCGCTCGCCGCTGCGGCTGGTGCGCACGGCGCGCTCGATCGAGCCGCGGTCGCCGACGATGACCACCACGTCTTTCCCGCGCGTCACCGCGGTGTAGAGCAGGTTGCGCTGCAGCATGATCGTGTGCTGCGGCAGCAGCGGCAGGACCACGGCGCGGTACTCGGAGCCCTGCGACTTGTGGATCGTCGTCGCATACGCGAGCGTGAGCTGGTCGGCCTCGTCGAACGTATAGTCGACGATCGAGTCCGCGCCGAAGTCGACGGTGAACGTCTCCGTGACCGGGTCGATCTCCGCGATCACGCCGACGTCGCCGTTGAAGACGCTCTTGTCGTAGTCGTTCTCCGTCTGCATCACCTTGTCGCCGGGGAGGAACACCACCTGGTTCGGCCTCTCCAGCCGCACCCGGTGCCGCTCCGGCGGATTGAGCACGCGCTGCAGAGTGTCGTTCAGCGCGTGCACGCCGGCCGTGCCGTTGCGCATCGGCGAGAGCACCTGCACGTCGCGCAGCGCCTTCAGTCCGAACTTCCGCGGCAGCTTCTCGCTGACGAGGTCCACGACGTGCCGCAGCGCCTCCTCCGCCGTGGCGGCGGGGAAGAGGAACATGTCCGTGGCCTCGCCGCGCTCGCGGAAGCGCGGGCTCTGTCCCGCGTTGATGCGGTGCGCATTCACGACGATGTCGCTCTCGGCGGCCTGGCGGTGGATGCGCGTCAGCCGCACCGACGGCACGCGCCCCGAGGCGATGACGTCGTACAACACCTGGCCGGGACCGATCGACGGGAGCTGGTCCGCGTCGCCGACGAGCACCAGCGCCGCGTCGCGCGGCATGGCGCGCAGCAGCGCGTCGAACAGCGGCACGTCCACCATCGACGTCTCGTCGACCACGATCACGTCGTGCTCGAGCGGCTTCTCCTCGTCGCGTCCGAAGCCGCCGCCGTCGCCGCTCATCTCCAGCAGGCGGTGCAGCGTCTGCGCGAACGCGCCCGTGCTCTCGCCGAGGCGCTTCGCGGCGCGGCCGGTCGGCGCGGCGAGGGCGACGTCGAGGTCGAGTGAGTGGAACAGCGCCAGGACGACGTTGACCAGCGTCGTCTTGCCGACGCCGGGGCCGCCGGTGATGACCGAGACCTTCGACCGCAGCACGGTGCGCACCGCCTCGCCCTGTTCGGGATCGAGCGCGAATCCTGCCTCCGCGGCCGCGATGGCCATGGCCGTGTCGACGTCGAGCGGCGGCCACTCCGGCCGCTCCGCCGTGCGCGCGAGCAGCGCCTCGGCGATGCGCGTTTCCGCGCGATGCAGCGGCGGCGGGAAGAGCACCGTCCGTCCACCCAGCTCCTCGGCCACCAGCTCGCCGCCACTTACCGCCGCCCTGACCGCGGCCTCCACGATCCCCCGCGGCACCTCGAGCAGCTTCATGCTCTCCGTCACCGCGTCCGCGAGCGCGATGCCGCAGTCGCCGTGCTCGCGCGCCTTGCCCGCCACGTGACGCAGTCCGGCCAGTGCGCGCTCCGGCGAGTCCGCGGCGAAGCCGAGGCCGCGCGCCATGGCGTCCGCGGTGTGGAAGCCGATGCCGCGGATCTCGGCGGCGAGGCGGTACGGGTTCTCGCGGATGACGGCGATGGCGCGGTCGCCGTACTGCTTCTGGATGCGGAACGCGCGCGCGCCGCCGAGGCCGTGCTGCGCGAGGAAGACCAGCAGGTCGCGCACGCCGCGCTGCGCGTTCCAGCTGTTCGCGATCTTCGCCAGCGTCCCCTTGCCGAGGCCGGGGATCTCGAGCAGTCGCTGCGGATCGCGGTCGATGACCTGCAGCAGCTCGGTGCCGAAGTGATCGAGCATGCGCGAGGCGAGCTTCGGCCCGACGCCTTTGACATGACCCGCGGCCAGATACTTGCGGATGCCGTCGCGGCTCGTCGGCACGACCAGCGACACCGACTCCGCCACGAACTGCCGCCCGTACTTCCGATCCTCGCGCCAGTCCCCGCTGGCGACAATGGCCTCGTCGGAATCGAAGAGCGGGAACGAGCCAACGATGGTCACGTCCTCGCGCGTGTCGTCGCGACGCGCGGTGAGCACGGTGAAGCCGGTCTCGCGGTTGTGAAACCGCACGCGCCGCACCGTGGCTTCGATCCGTTCGGGCATGGGCGGGCATCGTACGACGGTCATGCCTTCGCGGTCCGCTGCCGCCCGCGCCGAAGGAAACGGCGACCGCTGTTGCCTGCCGAGCAGACTGCGCTCGCCAGGCCGAGGAACGAGGGACGACGAACCCAGGGCGCGGCTTCAGCCCGCCCTTCGTGGGCGGCTGGGCGGACTGAAGCCAGGCCTTGCGGTCGGCACACGGATCGTGGGTGGAGTCACAGCGCGGCACGCGCAGAGTGGAGCGACGGTTCCGCAGACTCATCCATTCGTGGCCTTGCGCTTGCATCCCGCCCCCCTCCAAGACTGATCAGCCTGCGGTGACGCGGGCCGTCCGCCTTAATCGTTTCAAGCAAATACGCAGTTCCCAGGAGAGGGAGAACCGTTGGTATGACGACCATTGGCGTCGAAAAGGCCACGGAGTTGGGGCCGAAGGACTTCGAGCGCCTCCTTTTGCGCGCGCTCACATCCATGAAGAAAGGCGATTTCTCCGTCCGGATGCCGGTTGAATTCGTCGGCGTCCAGGGAAAAATTGCCGACACCCTGAACGACATCCTCGATCTCAACGAGCGCACCGCCTCCGAGATCGAGCGCATCTCCACCGTCGTCGGGAAAGAGGGCAAGCTCAATCAGCGCGCCCAGGTTCCCGCCGTCGGCGGGCAGTGGGGTGTGATGGCCGACTCGGTCAACAACCTCATCACCGATCTCGTCCAGCCCACCAACGAGATCGCCCGCGTCATCGGCGCCGTCGCCAAGGGCGACCTCACCCGGACCATGGCCATCGAGTTCGACGGCCGTCCACTCAAGGGAGAGTTCCTCCGCACCGCGAAGACCGTCAACACCATGGTCACGCAGCTCGCCTCCTTCGCCTCCGAGGTCACGCGCGTCGCGCGTGAGGTCGGCACCGAAGGAAAGCTCGGCGGCCAGGCCGACGTCAAAGGCGTGGCCGGCACGTGGAAGGACCTCACCGAGTCCGTCAACATGATGGCCTCGAACCTCACCGCGCAGGTCCGCAACATCGCCGACGTCACCACCGCCGTCGCCAACGGCGACCTCTCCAAGAAGATCACCGTCGAAGTGCGGGGCGAGATCCTCGAGCTGAAGAACACGATCAACGTCATGGTCGATCAGCTCCGCTCGTTCGCCTCGGAAGTCACCCGCGTGGCCCGCGAAGTCGGATCCGAAGGGAAGCTCGGCGGCCAGGCCGACGTGCAGGGCGTCAGCGGCACGTGGCGCGATCTCACCGACTCCGTCAACTACATGGCCTCGAACCTGACGAACCAGGTTCGCAACATCGCCCAGGTCACCACCGCCGTCGCGAACGGCGACCTCTCCAAGCAGATCACCGTCGAGGCGCGCGGCGAGATCCTCGAGCTGAAGGACACCATCAACACGATGGTCGATCAGCTCCGCTCCTTCGCCTCGGAAGTCACGCGCGTGGCCCGCGAGGTCGGCACCGAGGGCAAGCTCGGTGGCCAGGCGGAAGTCAAGGGCGTCTCCGGTACGTGGAAAGACTTGACGGACTCGGTCAACTACATGGCCGCGAACCTCACGTCGCAGGTGCGCAACATCGCCGAGGTCACCACCGCCGTCGCCAACGGCGACCTCTCCAAGAAGATCACCGCCGAAGCGCTCGGCGAGATCCTCGAGCTGAAGACCACGATCAACACGATGGTCGATCAGCTCCGCGCCTTCGCCTCGGAAGTCACGCGCGTGGCGCGCGAGGTCGGCACCGAAGGACGCCTCGGCGGACAGGCCGAGGTGCCGGGCGTGGCCGGTACGTGGAAGGACCTCACCGACTCGGTCAACGCCATGGCCGGCAACCTCACCGCGCAGGTGCGCAACATCGCCGAGGTCACGACCGCCGTGGCCATGGGCGACCTCTCGAAGAAGATCACCGTCGACGTGCGCGGCGAGATCCTCGAGCTGAAGAACACGATCAACACGATGGTCGATCAGCTCAACTCCTTCGCGGCCGAGGTCACGCGCGTGGCGCGCGAAGTCGGCACCGAGGGACAGCTCGGCGGCCAGGCGGAAGTCAAAGGCGTGGCCGGTACGTGGAAGGACCTCACGGACTCGGTCAACTCGATGGCGAGCAACCTCACCGCGCAGGTGCGCAACATCGCCGAGGTCACGACCGCCGTCGCGATGGGCGACCTGTCGAAGAAGATCACCGTCGAGGTCAAAGGCGAGATCCTCGAGCTGAAGAACACGATCAACGTCATGGTCGATCAGCTCTCGGCCTTCGCCTCGGAAGTCACGCGCGTGGCGCGCGAGGTCGGCTCGGAAGGGCGCCTCGGTGGCCAGGCCGAGGTGGCCGGCGTGGCCGGTACGTGGAAGGACCTCACCGACTCGGTCAACGCCATGGCCGGCAACCTCACCGCGCAGGTGCGCAACATCGCCGAGGTGACGACCGCCGTCGCACTCGGCGACCTGTCGCGCAAGATCACCGTCGAAGTGCGCGGCGAGATCCTCGAGCTGAAGAACACCATCAACACGATGGTCGACCAGCTCAACTCCTTCGCGGCCGAGGTCACGCGCGTGGCGCGTGAAGTCGGTACGGAAGGAAAGCTCGGCGTGCAGGCGGAAGTGCGCGGCGTGGCCGGTACGTGGAAGGACCTCACGGACTCGGTCAACGCCATGGCCAGCAACCTCACCGTGCAGCTTCGCGACGTCTCCGGCGTCGCGACGGCCATCGCCTCGGGCGACCTCACGCGCAAGATCACGGTCGAAGTGCGCGGCGAGATCCTCGAGCTGAAGAACACCATCAACACGATGGTCGACCAGCTCAACTCCTTCGCCGCCGAGGTCACGCGCGTGGCGCGTGAAGTCGGTACGGAAGGAAAGCTCGGCGTGCAGGCGGAAGTGCGCGGCGTGGCCGGTACGTGGAAGGACCTCA
>DASUSL010000423.1:0-4859 GCA_036375135.1 Thermoanaerobaculia bacterium
CGGCCCGGCCGGCTACCGCCTGGCCTGGACGCGCAACGGCCGCCCGACGCCGCAGGCCACCGCCCTGATCGCCCTCTTCGAGTCCGCCGAGACGAAGGGCCTCCGCTCCACCGACTACGGCGCCGGCCAGTGGCAGGCGCGCGTCAGCGACCTCGCCGGCGACGCCGCGCAGGCGCGCTTCGACTACGCCATGACCTCCACGCTCGTGCGTTACGCGAAAGACGTCCGCAACGGCCGCGTCAACCGCAACCGCGAGGACGACCTCTACTACCCCGACTTCGTCAACCGCGCCGCCACCGGCGACGCCGTGGCCACCGTCTCGTCGATCGAGCCGCAGTCGGGCGACTACAAACTGCTCGTGGCCGCGCTGGCGAACTACCGCCGCATCGCCGCGGCCGACACCGAAACGCTTCCCGTCGTGACGAAGCTCAAAGCGGGCGACGACTACGCCGCGCTGCCGCAGCTCGCGGCGAAGCTCCGCCTCTACGGCGACCTCACCGCGAACGTCGAAGGGACGAAGTACGAAGGCGCCATCGTCGACGCGGTGAAGAACTTCCAGGCGCGCCACGGCCTCGAGTCCGACGGCATCATCGCCGCCGGCACCTTCAAGCAGCTCAACACCCCGGCCTCGCAGCGCGTGACGCAGATCGAGATCGCGCTCGAGCGCCTGCGCTGGACGCCGGCCGTCGACGGCCCGGCCATCATCGTGAACATCCCCGAGTTCAAGCTCCGTGCGGTCGGCGAGACCGAGCTCGAGATGCGCGTCGTCGTCGGCAAGGCCGCCGGCCACAAGACCCCGGTCTTCGACGGCGACCTGAAACACGTCGTGTTCCGCCCCTACTGGAGCGTGCCGCCGAGCATCCAGCGCCACGAGATCGCGCCGAAGCTCAGCGCGTCGTACGCGGCGAAGCACAACTACCAGATCGTCGACGGCTCCGGCCGCGTGCAGGAGATCAACGCCGAGAACGTGCGCCGCGTGCGCAACGGCTCGCTGCACGTCCGCCAGAAGCCCGGCACCTCGAACGCCCTCGGCCTGGTGAAGTTCCTCTTCCCGAACGACAACAACGTCTACCTGCACTCGACGCCGCAGCAGGCGCTCTTCGCCCGCGCCCGCCGCGACTTCAGCCACGGCTGCGTGCGCGTCGAAGACCCGGTGGCGCTGGCCGAGTGGGTGCTGCGCGAGAAGCCGGAGTGGAACGAGGAGAAGATCCGCGCCACGATCCACGGCAAGCGCGACGACGTCTACGTCAAGCCGGCGCAGCCGATCACGGTCACGATCCAGTACCACACCGTGGTGGCGCGGGCGAACGGCGCCGTGCACTTCTTCGAAGACATCTACGGTCACGACGCGAAGCTGATCGCGTCGCTCGCCCCGGCCGCGCCGAAAGGCGGCGTGCTGGTGGCCGCAAAACGCTAACGGGCTCGCAGGCCCCCCACCGCAGTGCCGGCCTCTTCCCGTGTGGGCGGGAAGAGGCCATTTTCATTTCCGCGCCGCGGTCGCGCAGATGGTGCGGATCTGCACCCCTTCGTTCGCCCGGTACGTGCCCGTCCCGTCGAGCTTGCGCGTCTCCTCGTCACCGGCGTGATGCAGCGCCACCAGCTCCCAGTCGCTGTTGAACACGGGACTGCCCGAGCTTCCCGGCTGCGTCGGCGAGCGGTAGTGCACGAAGGTGTCGTTGCAGTCGAGGAGGAGGTTGTCGTACAGCGAGATCGACAGCGCGCCGCCCAGGGGGTGGCCGATGACGAAGATCTTCTGCTCCTTCGTCTTGTCGAGCGGGCGGTCGGCGATCGTGTACGTGGTGGCCTGCGGCGGAAGGTCGCCGTCGGGGATCAGCAGCGCGGCGTCGAGCTCGGAGCTGCTGCTGCGCCACTTCACCGCGTCGATCGGCACGCGCGGTGCGCCCTCGATGGCGTGGAAGCGCGCGTAGGCCTGATCCGGCAGGAGCGCCTTCGCATCATGCTCGCTGACCACGTGATCGTTGGTGAGGATGCAGCGGACGTCGCCGAGCTCCGGAACGAGGTCGCCGCCCCGCACCACGAACCCGGTGCCGATGCCGCGGTCGTAGTCGTCCTCGATGCGGCAGACCGAGAAGCAGCGCTCCAGTCCTCGGCGATACCAGGCGAAGGGAACCACATCCTCGGTGCCGAACACTTTCTGCAGATGGTCGTCCTGCACGCGGCGCAGCTCCCGTTTGACGTTGCCCGCCGCGAGCTCGACCTCGCCGCCGCTGCGGTCGAGCGTGGCCACGCGCAGCAGCGGCAGGAGTGACGAGCCGGGGTCGTCGTCATCGCTGAGACCCCACACTTCCTGCAGCTGCCGCAGCGCGCTGTGGAGCTGGAACGCGGTGACCTTCTTGTCCGCGACGAACTTGCCGTACATCTCCTTCGCCTGCGCGAAGTCGCCCGTGGCCACCGCGGCCTCGCCGGCGGTGGCGTAGTCCCACGTCTCTTTCGAGTCGCGCAGCTGCTCGAGGATGGCCTGCGCGAGCTGCGGCACATCCGGGCATTCGAGCTCGCGTCTCCGCGCGAGCTGCGCCAGCGCCACGCTGTTGATGCCGTGCCACGTGTTGCCGGTCTTCTGGTAATGCTCGTGGTAGGCCTTGAAGGCCTCGCTGAAGTAGCGCTGCCGCAACGCGGGATCGCCCGCGCCGTTGAGATAGAGCTGCTTGTACACGCGCCCCAGCGAGCCGCGCGCCTCGCCGTACGCCTTGTCGGCGGGGGGCGCACTCCCCAGCACGTTTTCCAGGATCGGCAGCGCCGCGGCGAGCAGCCCCGTGTCGATGAGCGACTGCGCATACAGCACGCGCAGCCCGGCATCGTCATGGCCGCTCTCGAAGACGGCATCCGCGACGAGCAGCGCCGCCTCGTGATAGCGCGCCTCGCGGAGCCGCTTGATGGCCGTGCGCGCCGTCTCCGACGCGTAAGGCATCCCCAACGCCCGAATGGCGGCCGCAAGGTCGCGCGCGGCCGCGAGCGCCCCCGCCCGATCGAACTTCGCGGTCGCCTCGGTGATCCTGTCGAGTGGAGTCATGCGCTCAATATACGATCCGCATCGGCAGACCGGTAACATCGACGTGCGCGTCGCCGAGCTCCTGATGCCGCCCCGCCGCCACGCGCCCGGCCGTCCAGAGCGCCGCCAGCGCGTCGAGCAGATCGTCCTGATGCGCGCCGCGCGGAACGTCGGGAATCGTGCCGAAATGCTGCTCCGCGAGCGCGCGACGCGCGGCCAGCCCCTCGCGCGTGTGCTTCGACGCCGCGATCGGCGCGCCGCCGTTCCACATCGTGAAGCTGACCTCGGGATGGATCTCGTACACCCGCGAGCGCAGCTCGTGACGGCGCTGCAGGATGCGGTCGATCTGCGCCACTTTCGGGTAGAGCATGAACCCCTGTTTGCTGATGCCTTTCCCGTTCAGCTTCGCGATGCGGTTCGCTTCCGGGTAATCGCGCTGGTGCAGCAGGGAGCGCAGCGGCGCAGGGAAGACGCTGCTCCCTCGCTTGCCCACGAAGCGGCGGGCGTGGTGGTCGCACGCACGGCCGGCGTCGGAGAGGCCGATCGGGATGTCGATGCAGACGACGGCGCATTGCGCGAAGAGCGCGAGCAGTTCCTCCTCCGAGGAGAGGACGCGCGTCTCCAGCGCATCGCCGTTCTTGATGACGGCCACCCAGCCGGCGCGGCAGCCGTCGATGCCGGCGATGCAAGTCAGCGGCTCCGCGAGCTTGCGCGGGAACGTGTCCGTCTCGCGGGTGTCGCCCAGGGAGATGATGTGGAGGTCGTGGGCGCCGTCGTTGCGGACGGCGTGGGCGCAGAGCGGATCGGCTTCGAGGACGACCGCGCCGGCGCCTTCGTACATCCGGCTTTGCACGGGACTGCCTTCGCCTTCGTCCCAGAGGAGCGTCCAGCGGTCGGCGTACATCACCACGAGCACTTCGTGGCGCTGGAGGTGGAAGTGATTGCCGCGGACGGCGCCGGGGCGGACGGTGGCAACGTGGCACTCGGCGACCTTGAAGGGCAGCTCGACGGGGAAGACATCGCCGCGCGCGTCGGAGCGTGGAACGAGCGGAGCGACGCGCACGCTCACGTCATGGCCGCCGATCCGATCTCGGGGTGCGCGCGCGCGAACTCGACGAGGCGCGGCGCGTAGTCGCGGAAGTGCGGGGCGGTGATGCCGGCGGCGGCGAGATCCGCGGTCGCGTGGCTGGTGTCGTACGTGGTCGGGTGCACGAAGTAGTCGACCGCGGCGGGAGGGATGCGCAGCAGGCGGTAGAGGCCGGGCACGTAGCGGAGCGCTCCCTTGGCGATGCCCCTGGTCAGCGGCACGCGCAGCACGGTGCGGTTGGTGGCGGCGGCGATGGTGTCGATGGTTTCATCGACGGTGAGTGGGTGCGGATCGGCGAGCGCGTAGGTTCGGCCGGCGTTCGTGGTCAGGCTGCTGAGGTACGTCAGCGCCTGGATGACGAAGTCGCGCGGCACCACGTTGAACGTGTATCGCGATGGACGCCCAACCACCGGCAGCACCGCCACGCGCGGCTGGCGCAGGAGCCACTGCATCACGAAGTACGGCCCGTCGAACTTCTGCGTGGCGCCCGTGGCGCTGTCGCCGACGACCACCGCGGGGCGGTAGACCGTCGCCGGGATGCGGTTCATGCGCTTGCGCACTTCCACTTCGGCGAGCTGCTTCGTCTCCTCGTAGTAGTTGTTGAAGGACTGGCCGACGTCGAGATCGTCCTCGGTGAAGACCCCGTCGTGACGGCCGCTGACGTAGCAGGTGCTGACGTAGTGCAGCCGCTCGAGCCGCGCCGCGCGCTCGGCGAGATCGAGCACGTTGCGCGTGCCGTCCACGTTCACGCGCATCCCCACC
>DASUSL010000424.1:0-7994 GCA_036375135.1 Thermoanaerobaculia bacterium
GAGAACAGCTTAACCGCTCACCACGGGGCGGGTGAAGCCGCGCCCTGCGTTTGGCGCGTCAGCCCCCTACACCGCCACCCCCCGCGCCGCCTCGGTCGTGTAGAAGAGCGCGTCGATCAGGTCCTTGATCGTGAGGATGCCCACCAGGTCGCCGCGCTCGTCGACGACGCAGAGGCCGTACAGCTTGTGGTCGCGGATGATGGTGGCGGCGTCGAGGAGGTCGCGGTCGGGGGTGACGGTGTGCGGGGTCGCGTTCATCACCTCGGTCACCGGCGTCTTGGACAGGAGGTAATGGACCTGCCAGGTGTCGAGCGGCGTGGCCTTGCCGGGGGCGTACTCCTTGAGCATGCGATCCGTGACGATGCCGGCCAGGCGGCCGTTGCGCATCACCGGGAGGCGGCGCACGTCGCGCTCCTGCATCAGGTGGATCGCTTCCATGATCGTCGCGCCGGCGTCGATCGTGATCGGGTTGCGGGTCATGAAATCCGCGACTGTGGTCTTCATCGTCTGCCTCCGTTACATCCCGAGGAATGCCTTCTTCACGTGCTCGTCGTGCAGGAGCTGTTCGCCCGAGCCGGTGAGCACCACGCGGCCGGTCTCGAGCACGTAGCCGCGCGTGGCGATGCGCAACGCCTGATGCACGTTCTGCTCGACGAGCAGAATGGTCACGCCCTGGCGATTGATCTCGCTGATGATCGAAAAGATGCTTTTGACGAACAGCGGCGACAGGCCGAGCGACGGCTCGTCGAGGAGCAGCAGGCGCGGATTGGCCATCAGTCCGCGCGCAATGGCCAGCATCTGCTGCTCGCCGCCCGACAGCGTCCCGCCGAGCTGTTTCTCCCGCTCCTGCAGACGCGGGAACAGTGAAAACGCGCGCTCGACGTTCTTCTCGCGGTCCTTCCGGCACAGGCGCGGATAGGAGCCCATGCGCAGGTTCTCCATCACCGTCATCTCCGGGAAGATCCGCCGCCCCTCGGGCACGTGCACGATGCCGCGCTCGACGACCTGATGCGGCTCGAGCTTCGACAGGTCTTCGCCGTCGAACGTGATCGAGCCCGCGGACCACTTCGTCAATCGCGAGACGTTCTTCAAGACCGTGGACTTGCCGGCGCCGTTCGCACCGACGAGCGTGACGATCTCGCCCGGCTGCACGAGCAGGTCGATGCCCCACAGCACTTTCAGGTCGTCATACGAGAAGTCGACACCGCCGATCGCCAGCGCGCTCATGATTCGGCTCCCAGGTAGGCCTCGACGACCTGCGGGTTGTTGACGATCTCCACCGGGCTGCCCTCGGCCAGTTTCTCGCCGGAATTCAGCACCACGATGCGGTCCGACATGCGCATGATGGCTTTCATGTCGTGCTCGATGACGATCTGCGTCACGCCCTGCTTGCGGATGTCGAAGATCAATTGAATGAGCTCTTCGCTCTCCGCCGGATTGAGGCCGCCCATCACTTCATCGAGCAGCAGCAGCTTCGGTCTCGTGGCCAGGACGCGCGCCACTTCCAGCTTCTTGCGCTCGCCGATCGGCAGTGAGCCGGCGAGCATGTTGCCTTTGTGCTGCATGCGCACGACTGCGAGCTGCTCGTACGCGATCTGCCGCGCCGCGCGCACGGAATTCGTGCGGCACAGTGCGCCGACCGTGACGTTGTCCAGCACGGAGAGGTTGGTGAGAGGCCGCACTTTCTGCCACGTGCGCGCCATGCCGAGCTTGCAGACGGTGTCGGGCTGCAGTCCGTTCATGCGCCGGCCGGCGAAGACGATCTCGCCGCGCGACGGCGGGTAAAAGCCTGTAATGCAATTGAAGAGCGTCGTCTTGCCGGCGCCGTTCGGCCCGATCAGCCCGAGGATCGAGCCTTCGTCGACGACGAACGAGACGTCGGAGTTCGCGGCCAGGCCGCCGAAGAATTTGCTGACGTGACGGATTTCCAGCACGGCCATGGCGCTATCCTTTCCGCCGTTTCGCGGCGAGCTTTCTGCCGAATCCGAGAATGCCGTCCGGCATGTACAGCATGACGATGACGACCAGAATCCCGTAGATCAGGACGTGCGCGTGCGACAGGTGCTCTTTGAGGAAGAAGCCGATCTTCGATTCCTCCGCGACGATGCCGCTCTTGATCAGCGCGTCCGTAATGAGGTTGCTGCGCAGCGCCTCGGACAGCGGCACGAGCACGAGCGCGCCGACCACCGGCCCGCCGATCGTGCCGATGCCGCCGATGATGGCGATCATGACGATGGCCACCGAGAGATCGAGCGCCAGCACCGTGCTCGGATCGATGAAGCCGACGTACACGCCATAGAGGCCGCCGGCCATTGCAGTGAAAATCGCGGAAAGCACGAGCGCGGCGTTCTTGTAGAACGTCGGGCTGATGCCGAGGGAGTGCGCGGCGTCCTGATCCTCGCGGATGGCCTGGAAGAGATAGCCGAGCTTCGAGCGGCGCACCAGCCAGGCCACGAGGATGATCAGGATGGCGAAGGTGAGGCCGGTGTAATAGAACGGGACTTTGGAGACCCAGTCCGTGATCACGCGGCCGCCGATGGTCAGCGGCGGGATCTCGGTGACGAGGATTCCTTCCGCGCCGTTCGTGACGTCCTTCAGGTTGAGCGCGGACACGCGGAAGATCTCCGCGACTGCAATGGACGCGAGGACGAAATACGGGCCGCGCAGGCGGAAGCAGATCGTGCCGATGACGAGTGCGACGACGACCGCCACCGCCGCGCCGGCCCAGACGCCCCACCACGGCGCTACCTGCTTGAACTGCAGGAGCATCATGGTGGTGTAGGCGCCCACGCCGAAATAGGCGGCGTGGCCGACCGAGTACTGGCCGGTGAAGCCGCCGAGGATGTTCCAACTCGAGCCCATGATCACGTTGATGAAGATGAGGATCATCATGTGCAGCGCGTACGTGCTCTCCACGAAGGCGGGGAAGAGGTACAGCGCGGCCACGACCAGCACGAGCGCGGCGATCGAGAATCCATTGGAGCGCGCGGAGACCGCGGTGGGCATCGGGATGGCGGTCATTACGTCCTCGACTTTCCGAAGAGTCCCGAGGGCTTGAAGAGCAGGACGAGAAGGAAGAGGACGAAGACGATGACCTCTTTCCAGCCCGAGCCGATGTAGACGCCGCCGATCGACTCGGCGACGCCGATCAGGATGCCGCCGAGCGTCGCTCCGACGATGGAGCCCATCCCGCCGAGGACCGTAATGACGAAGGCCTTGAGGGTGAAGGCGCTGCCGACCTGCGGATAGATGTAATACGTCGGCGAGATGAGCGCGCCGGCGGTGCCGGCCAGTGCGGCACCGAGTCCGAAGGCGAGGATGGACATCCGCTTGACGTTGATGCCCATCAGCCGCGCCGCCTCACGGTCCTGTGCCGTGGCGCGGATGGCCTGGCCGGTGTCGGTCTTGAGGAGGAACCAGTACAGCGCGGCGGTGATGACCACCGTAATGGCGAACGAGATCACCAGCGGCGTGGAGATGGAGATCCCCATGAGACTGACGCTGCTGGACGAATAGCTCGTGGAGAGGATCTTGTAGTCGGAGGTGAAGGCCAGCATCACCGCGTTGCTCATGATCAGGCCGAGGCCGATGGTGAGCAGGATCTGGTTCTGCGGCAGGGCGCCGAGGATGCGGTTGATGAAGATCTTCTGCAGGAACGCGCCGTACAGAAACATCAGCGGGATGGTGATCAGGATCGAAACGAACGGATCGACGTGGAAGACCGTGTAGAGGAAATAGGTCAGGTACATGCCGATCATGAGCAGGTCGCCGTGCGCGAAATTGATCACGCGCATGACCCCGAAGATGATCGTCAGGCCGATCCCGATCAGCGCATAGACGCCGCCGATGAGAATGCCGCTCATCAATGACTGCAGAAAGATGTCCATTTGTGCATTCCTTCAGTGGAGGACAGACGATTCTGTCTGTGGAGGACGGACAATCCTGTCTGTCCCGCGGACGAAGGACAGGCAGGATTGCCTGTCCTCCACCCTGCGAGCCTCAGTGTCCGCCCCAGCCGGGGAACGGGAACACCGGCTTCTTCGACACGTACTGCGGCGGATAGACGGTCTCGTGCACGCCGTTCTGGATCTGCTCGACGAGCATCTGGTGGCGGTTCTGGTTCGTGTAGCCGGCGTAATCGAGGAACCTCACTTCGCCCATGATGCCGTTCCACTTGCCGCTCTTGAGGGCGTCGCGCGTCTTGACCGGATTCTGGCCGGCGCGCTGTGCGGTCTGGGCCATGATCATCATCGACTCATAGGCCGTCGCGGCGTGGTACGTCGGCTCCTTGCCGAAGCGCGTGCGGTAGCGCTGGGCGAATTCCTTCGCGCCCGGCCAGTTCACGTCGCCGGTCCACTGCGTGCTGGAGAAAATGTTCGAGGAGATGTCCTTCTCTTTGGCGAAGGCCACGGTGGCGAAGCCGGCTCCGGCGCCGAGGAACGCCTGCGGCTGCAGGCCGATCTCGCGCGACTGGCGCATGAGCAGGATCGCGTCGGCGACATAAGACACCATGAACACGAGGTCCGGCTTCTTCGACTTGATGCTGGCCAGCGTGGAGCGATAGTCGGGCGAGCCGGGCGCATACGCCTCCTCGGCCACAATGGCGATCCCCTTCTTCGCCGCGTACTCCTTGGCGCTTTTGGCGCCGGAGGTGCCGAAGTCGGTGTTCTCGCTGATGATGGCCATCGAGCGCGGCTTGCCGAGCTTCGTGGCCATGTCCAGCAGAATGGTGGCGTAATCGCTCGTGGTCGCGCTGAGGCGGAACGTCCACTTGAGGTTCTGGCGGGTGATGTCGTCCTTCGCGGCGACGGGAATCAGCAGCGGCACTTTGTATTTCTCGGCCAGCTTCGCCAGCGCGCTGGCGCATTTCGAGCTGTACGGACCGACGACGCCCGCGACCTTGTCGCGCGTGGCCAGCTTCTCGAACGCGGCCATCGATTTCTCCGGCTTGCCGGTGTCGTCTTCCTTGATCAGGTCGACCTCGATGCCTTTGGCCTTCAGGTCGTCGATGGCCAGGGTCACGCCGTTGGTCAGGTTCTCGCCGATCGGCGCTTCGGGGCCCGTAATGGAGTTGACGAATCCGATCTTCACCTTCGCGCCCTGCGCGGCGAGGGGAAGGAACAGTGCGATCAATACGAACAGTCGTTTCATGACGCGGTTCCTTTTCCTAGTAATAGAAGGCCTGGAGCTGGACGATGATCTGGTTCATGTCGGTGCCGGCGGCCGGCGTGAGGCGGCAGTAGGCGGTCTTGATGTTGAAGTTGTTGCCGAACGGGTAGTAGCCGACGCCGACCAGCACGCGCTCTTCGTCGCGGTTGTTGGCGATCCGGAAATCGCGGCGCTCGTAGCGCGCCCAGGTCCCGAGTTTCGTCCCCTTGAAATAGAGGCCGCCGTCGGCGGCGAAGACGCGGCTCTCGGCCAGCGCATTGGGCGCGGTCTTGCCGCCGTCGAGGTCGTAATAGCTCGCCGAGCCGATCACCGAGCCGAAACGCGTCGGTACGTCGGCGAAGAAATCGGCCGTGTAGCCCTTGTAGTCTTCCTGCGAGTCGACGGCCGCGCCGACGTTGACGATCTTCTTGGCGCCGAAGTTCGAGCCCGCGTACGACGGCAGGTTGTAGACCTCGGTGTCGAAGAAGTTGTATTGCACGCGGCCCGTGGTGCGGAACTCGTTCTGCGAGCCGGCCTCGCGCATGCCCGAGACGACGGAGGCGCGGTATTCGAGCTTGTCCTTCAGGAAATAGCCGCGCGCCTGGATGCCCGTGTCGCGGCCGGCCATCCCGCCGAGGGCGCCCGTGGCGGTGAAGGCGTAGGTATTGAAATCGATCGTGAATTCGGAGGAGGCGCTTTCCAGCGCGTCGCGCGACGTCGGCACGCGAATGAGGCCGCCGGCGAGATTGAGCGCCTTGCTCTTGCGCCATTCCACGACGGCGTCCAGCGTCTGGAAGCCGGTCATGGTCTTGGAGCCGGTCGGCGCGGCATTGCCGAGGCGGGAGTTCTCGGTCTCGAAGAAGAAGAAGACGCTCTTCGTGACCTGGCCGCCGACGAGGAAACGCGCGCGGCGGATGAGCAGGTTCTGCGCGTACCCGCCCGCGGCCACTTCCTGGAAATCCGCCTGCGGCTGCAGCAGCAGTCCGAAACGGAAGCTGACGTTGTCGCCCATTTTGATCTGCAGCGGACCGGCCGGCAGCGGCTTGGGCGCTTCGGGTGCGGGCGCCGGAGCCGGAGCAGGCGTCGCCTCCGCGGCATCGTCCGCGAACAGCGGAACGCATAAGAGACTGAGGATCAGGACCAGGAGCGCTGTGACGCGACGTTTCAACATGATGCGGCCTCCTCCAGTGATGGTTGATTGCGGATGATGCGTTTCGTCAAAGGATTCAACGGTGACGGCACGGACCGCTTCCTGTGACTGCGGACACAGGGGGCATGTGTTCGCTAACGGACGGAAGACGCGCGGCGGCTGCTGTAATTTTTTTACGCGGACATGGCGAGACCCGACGAGCTGACCACTCTGCTGGCCCTGGCACAGAGCGAATTGCGCGCATTGCGGCGGGAGGCGGCGACGCTGCCGATGCCCGAGGCGGCGCGGCTGCTGGAGGAGCTGGCGCGATTGTCCGAGGAATCGAAGGAGATCGCGCGGCTGGCGCGCGCGCTGCGCGGACATTGAGATAAGGTCCGCGCCGTGGATCCGCTGACACACACGCTCCTCGGCGCCAACCTCGCCTCGACGCGCCTCCGCGACACGACGCGTCTCGCCGCGGCGGCGCTGGTCATCGGCGCGAACCTGCCCGACGTCGACTCCATCCTCTATTTCACCGGCCACCAGGACCTGGCCCTCGGCTTCCGCCGCGGCTGGACGCACGGCGTGCTCGCGCTGGTAGTGCTGCCGTTCCTGCAGACCGCGCTGCTGCTGCTCTATGACCGGCTGCGGCCGCATCCGGAGCGGCGCGCGCACGGGGGATGGCTGCTCGCGCTGTCGGCGGGCGCGATCCTCACGCATCCGTTCCTCGACTGGCTGAATAACTACGGCATGCGCTGGCTGATGCCGTTCCGCGGGACGTGGTTCTACGGCGACTCGGTCTACATCATGGATCCGTGGCTCTGGCTGATCCTCGGCTTCGGCTGGCTCGCGCCGCGCGTGCCGACGCGGATGACGATCGCGATCTGGGCCATCTGCACGGCGCTGCTGGCGTGGGTGGTGGCGGGACGGTCGATGTCGTACCTGCCGGTGGTGGGGACGGTGGCGCTGGTGCTCCTCGGCGCGCTGCTGTGGCGTCCGCGCGTGCGCTGGGTGACCGCGGCCGCGCTGGTGCTCGCGTTCGGGTACATCGGCGCGCGGCTGGCCCTGCACGAGGTGGCGGAGCGGCGTGTTGCTCGCGAGCTCGGTGCCGACCGCGTGATGGCCGCGCCGCATCCGATCGATCCGACGCACTGGGACGTCGTGGCGCAGACGGGCGACGTGTACCGCTTCGGACGTTTGTCTCTGCTCGGCGGGCTGACGCTCGACCCGCGCGCGCTGCCCGTGGCCAGGCCGTCGCCGGAGTGGTCGCTGGCGCAGCGCGATCCCTCGGTGCAGGGATTCATGACCTGGGTGCGCTTCCCCTGGTACGAGGTGGAGGGGAAACGCGTGCTCATCCACGACGCACGGTACGCGACGCGCGCGGGGAGGAGGGGGTTCGGCGGCGTGGAAGTGACGCTGCCGTAACTCCAGTGGACCGCCGGCGTCCGCGCCGGCTGCCTGTGGCGGCGTCCCGCCGCCACGCGGGTGCAGGCGAGACGCCTGCACAGCAGCCGGCGGGACGCCGGCGCTCCACATGTCAGGAACGACGTCATCACGGCGCGGTACGTGACGCGGGCGGGGAGGGGGTTCGTCGGTGTGGAAGTGACGCTGCCGTGAGTCCAGCGGACCGCCGGCGTCCGCGCCGGCTGCCTGTGGCGGCGTCCCGCCGCCACACGGGGGTGCAGGCGAGACGCCTGCACAGCAGCCGGCGTGGACG
>DASUSL010000425.1:0-5726 GCA_036375135.1 Thermoanaerobaculia bacterium
CGCGTCGGCCCGCCGGAGGCCTCTTCGTCATCTCTCACGGCACGCACGCGCGATGAAGCCGCGCGCGTGGCGGTCGAACGTCTGCCACGCGTAGCGGAAGCGGCGCTCGTAGAACAGCACGCCCTCGTGCGGCTTGCCGGCGAGGCGGGTGAGGTCGGTGGGGCGGGTCCATTCGCGGCCGCCGAGGAGGAGGCGGAGGATCGCGCCGGGGAGGAGGCCGAGCCAGGTCCTGCGCTGCGAGCGGTAGAAGCGGCAGAGCGCGAGGAGGCGCACACCCTCGCGCAGCGGCACGCGTCGCTCGGTCCATGCACCGCCGACGCGCAGCGGCGCGAGCGTCTGGAAGAGCGGCCCGCGCAGGCTATGGCCGTGGTAGAGCGGCAGCTCGAAGCACGGCAGCGCGTGCTGCGCGGCGAAGGCGACGGCGACGAGATGCGACGCGTCGTGGTCCTGATGTCCTCCCTCCCACGCCAGGCACCACACTTCGTCGACCGGCTCCGTGACGCGCCGTTCGACCAGCGCCAGCGCGCGGTCCAGATGCTCGACCAGCGCGCCGTCCGGGATGCGCTCCTCGGAGCCGAGAAAGTGCACGCGGGAGAGGTCGACGCCGAGGCGGGAGAGGACGCGGCGGCTCTCCTCGTCGCGCACGGCGGAGGTGATGCGGTGGAACTCGCCGTTCGTGAGGAAGACGCAGGAGATCGTCGCGCCGGTGCGGACCAGGTGCGCGATGCGCGCCGCGGCGGCGATCTCGTCGTCCTGATGGGCGAAGACGAACAGCGCGTGCATCACAGGTGGTCCGTGTCCGCCCAGGAGAGCGCCCATTTCGTGTTCTTCGCGTCGATGCGCGGGTCGAAGACGTTCACGAGGAAGCGAAAGCGGTGCGGGGATGGGAGAAATCCCATTCGGATCAGCAATGGCAAGGCGGGATGACGCCAGCTCAGGAGGGCGGCGGCGAGGCGGCAGGTGGTGGCCTTCATCGCTGCTTTGAGCTCGGGCCTGGCGTTGGGGGTGAGATCGACGATGGCCAGGGTTCTGTGGCCTTTCAGGATGGCTTCCCGGGTGACGAGGTTTGGGGTGCGCGTGTAGTACGGGGCGTCGAAGCGAGACCCCGCGGCAGCTTCGCTGCCGCTTTTGAGAGCGGCAGCGGGTGCTGCCGCAGTCCAGACCGGTCTTACCCAGACCGGTGCTTTGAGGATCGGTTGCCAGCCGGCGCGCATCATCGCGGGCAACACTGCCGGGCGGATCTGCCAGGCGGTGCTGAGTGCATAGTCGTTGCGGATCGCCTCGGCCGCAAATGCGGCCAGGCGCGAGAAGACGCCCTGACCGCGGTACGCGGCGTCGGTCATCGCATCCGTCGCCAGCGCGGCGTGATGGCCCATCACCGTCCGCTCGATGAATCCGACGTGCGCCACCGCCCTTCCCTCCGCCTCGGCCACGAACGCGCGCGCGATGGAAAAGTTCTTCTCGATCGTGTCCTCGGGGAAGCAGCGACGGCGCATTTCCGCGATGTCGTCCGCGGGCGTGGCTTCGCGGAAGATCATCGGCGGAGAATCCTGGCGCTCTTCGGCGGCACGACGATCGTTCCCTTCACCGCGGCGCCGGTCACTGCATCGACATACGAAAGCGAGTTGGCAATGCGCAACGCCTTCGACGTCGGGTTGTACGCGACGAAGCCGCGCGTGAAAAGGCGATGCGTGGCGTACGACCTCACGGGCTCGCCGAGGTCGAGCACCAGCAGTGGACTCTCGACCGTCTGCGCGACGTCGTGCTGCGCCACGACCGGATGCGCGTCGAAGAGATACGAGATCGCCACGATCGCGGCCAGGTGCGACGCGTCATCGACATAGTTGATGTGCGCGTAGCGGACGCGCGGGAACGCCTTCCGCACCGGCGCGATCAGGTTGCGCATCAGGAAGGCGGTGCTGTTCCACGCGTCCTTGCGGTCGTTCCACGGGCGGAGCACGAAGCGGCCGTCGCGCGGATGCGTGATCAGGCTCTCGCTCACGTCCCAGTCGGCGTACGGCAGCACGTGCGCCGCGGCGCGGTAGCCCTGGTTCGTTACGATCACGCCGCCGCGCAGCTCCTGGCGCAGCGTCTCCAGGAAGCCGGCGAACGCCGCGTCGTACGAGCGGTGCGGATGGCGGCGGCGATACTCCTCGAGCGCCTCGGGGTGCACGCTTGCCGACGTCGTCGTGTCGAAGAAGACGCCGTCGTAGCCGAGGGCGCGCAGCCGGCGCGCGAGGACCTGGGCGCGATCGCGCGTGTGCTCGCGCGTGGCCGGATCGTAGTAGTACGCGTCCGAGTCGGCGGCGCCGAGGTGGCCGCGCAACGGCCGCGCGTTCAGCAGCGACGAGGCCGGGAGGCGCGTGTGCCACGGCGTCTTCAGCGAGTCGTAGTAGGCCACCGCCCACTCGTACAGGACGACCTTCGTCCCGCGGCGGTGCAGCGCGTCGACCTGCGGGCGCGGCAGCGGATCGTGCGTGACCAGCACCTCGAAGTGCGAATACCACTCCAGCTCGCGCGGAGTGAGCGGGGTCGCGTAATGAAAGGCGATGCCGCGCGGCTCGGCCGCGGCGAGGGAAAGACTGACGGTGAGTGCTGCCGTCACGATGAGCCGCGGATGGGGCATAGTCGGTGCATGGTCGTCGCGCTGGTTCTGTCATGACCATGATCGCATCGGATCGCCTCGGCGCGCTCGCGCGCGTATCGGAACTGCTTCGCGGCTCGCGCCCCACGCGCGACACGCTTCATGCCGTGGTCGAGGCGCTGCCGGAGCTGATCCCGGCCGACGCCTACGCGCTCTGGCGCTACGACACGCGCGCCGCGCACTGGCACATCCTCGCCAGCCGCGGCCTGTCGCGCGACTACGTCGATCACGTCATCCCCGAGGGGCGCGACCCCGCGGTGCTGGCCGACGGCCCGTTCGCCGTCGACGACCTGATGTCCTGGCCGCTGGGGATGGAGCGCCGCGCGTTCTACCAGGCCGAGGGAGTGCGCGCGGTCTACATCCTGCCGCTGCACATCGGCGGCGAGGCCTCCGGGACGCTGACCTGCTACTTCCGCGAGCGCCGCGACATCGCGCCGGAGGAAGCGCAGATCGCGCGCGTGCTGGCGGACATCGTCTCCGCCGCCATCTCGGAGACGAAGTTCGACCGGCTGGCCGAGGCGGCCCGCGTCGTCTCCGCGGAGCTCGACCTGCACAAGCTCGTGCAGACCGTCACGGACGCCGCCACCGAGCTGTCGAACGCGCAGTTCGGCGCGTTCTTCTACAACGTCATCGGTGCCGAGGGAGAGGCGTACACGCTGTACACGATCTCCGGCGTGCCGCGCGAGGCCTTCGAGCGCTTCCCCATGCCGCGCAACACCGCGGTGTTCGCGCCGACCTTCACCGGCAGCGGCGTGGTGCGCAGCGGCGACATCCGCAAGGACCCGCGCTACGGCCGCAACGCGCCGTACCACGGCATGCCCGCCGGCCACCTTCCCGTGGTCAGCTATCTGGCCGTGCCGGTGATCTCGCGCTCGGGCGAAGTGCTGGGCGGTCTCTTCTTCGGTCACGGGGACGAGAACGTCTTCACCGAGAACGAAGAACAGATCGTGGTGGCGCTGGCGGCGCAGGCGGCGGTCGGCATCGACAACGCGCGCCTCTACGACGCGATGACGCGCAGCGAGGCGCGCTACAAGGCGCTGGCCCTGGCGGCGTCGACGCGGCAGACCATCTGGAGCGCGGCGCCCGACCGTCCGCTCGAGTGGATGGAGCGGCTGCACGCGGACGACCGCGAGCGCGCCGCCGCGACGTGGCAGCGCGCCGCCGATACACGCGAGCCGTTCCGCGAGGAGTACCGCGTCCGCGACGACGACGGTACGCAGCACTGGGTCGACGTGCGCGGCGTGCCGGTGCTGCGTTCCGACGGCTCGGTCGTCGAATGGGTCGGCACGCTGACCGACGTCGACGACGAGCGCGCCGCCTCGGACCATCTCCGCTTCCTGACCGAGGCCAGCGACCTGCTGGCGTCGTCGCTCGATTACGAGACGACGCTGAAGACCGTGACGGAGCTGGCCGTGCGCGCCATCGCCGACTGGTGCGTGGTCGACATCGCGGACGACGACGGCAGCTACCGCCGCCTGGCGGTGGCGCACGTCGATCCGGCGAAGGTGGAGCTGGCGCACGAGCTCCAGCGGCGCTATCCGCCGAATCCGGAGTCGAGCGCCGTGGCGCGCGTGCTGCGCACCGGCAAGACGGAGTGGATGCGCGAGATCCCGGCCGCGCTGGTCGAGGCGAACGCGGTCGACGACGAGCATCGAGAGATCCTCCGGCAGCTCGGGCTGCAGTCGTACATCGCCGTGCCGCTCAGCGCGCACGGCCGCGTCCTCGGCGCGATGACGTTCCTGCTGTCGCACGAGTCGGGACGGCGCTTTCGCGAGCGCGACATGCATCTGGCCGAGGAGCTGGCGCGGCGCGCGGGCGTGGCCATCGAGAACGCGCGCCTCTTCAGCGCCGCGAACGAGGCCAATCGCGCGAAGGACGAGTTCCTGGCCACGCTGTCGCACGAGCTGCGCACGCCGATGACGGCGGTCCTCGGCTGGGCGCGCATGCTGAAGATGGGGCTCACGCCGGAGGAGAGCGTCGACGCGGTGGACGCGATCGAGAAGAGCGCCTCGGTGCAGATGCAGCTCATCGAGGACATCCTCGACATGTCGCGCATCATGGCCGGCAAGCTGCGCATCGAGACCGCGCCCGTGGACATGCGCAACGTGGCCGACGCCGCACTCACCACCGTCCGCCCGACGGCGGAGATGAAGGGCATCGAGATCATCACCAGCTACGCGCCGAAACTGCCGCAGGTCCTCGGCGACGCGAACCGCATGCAGCAGGTGATCTGGAATCTGCTCACGAACGCGGTGAAGTTCACGAGCCGAGGCGGGACGATCCTAGTGCGCGTGGCGCAGACGAACGAAGGGGTGACGCTGACGGTGCGCGACAGCGGCATGGGCATCGAGCCGTCGTTCCTGCCGCACGTCTTCGAGCGCTTCCGCCAGGCCGACAGCTCGACCACGCGCTCGCACGGCGGCATCGGCATCGGCCTGGCCATCGTGCGCTATCTGGTGGAGATGCACGGCGGGACGATCGTCGCGGAGAGCGAAGGCCTCGGCCGCGGCGCGACGTTCCGCGTGGAGTTGCCGGCCATGGAGGCGCGCGCCCGCGCCGCCGCGCCGCTGCAGTCGAACGACCTGCCGGCGCTGGACGGGATGTCGGTGCTGGTGGTCGACGACGAGCCGATGACGCGCGACGTCGTGGCGGCGATCCTCCGCCTCTGCAACGCGAGCGTGGTCACCGCACAATCGGCGCACGAGGCGCGCCTGCGCGTGGCGGAGCGCCGTCCGGACGTGATCGTCTGCGACATCGCCATGCCCGGCGAGGACGGCTTCGCATTCGTACGAGGCCTGCGCAGCAGCGACGTGCGCATCCCCGTCGTCGCCCTGACCGCGTTCGGCCGCCCCGAGGACCGCGAACGCGCACTCACCAGCGGCTTCAACGCATTTCTGAAGAAGCCGGTCGACCCCGTGACCCTCGCCACCACCGTGCGCAGCATCGCGTAAACAGCGAAGCGCCGCCGTCCGCGCGTGAACAGCGGAGCGCCGCCGTCCGCGCGTGAACAGCGGAGCGCCGCCGTCCGCGCGTGAACAGCGGAGCGCCGCCGTCCGCGCGTAAATAGCGGAGCGCCGCCGTC
>DASUSL010000426.1:0-6098 GCA_036375135.1 Thermoanaerobaculia bacterium
GGGTGGCGGCGCGGGACGCCGCCACGACAGCCGGCGGGACGCCAGCGGTCCGCTGGGACGCCGGCGGGGACGCCGGCGGTCCGCTTTTTTTTGGCGTCGCGGTCGGTTGTTGACGTAGGACAGGCTTCAGCCTGTCCGGGGACAGGCTGAAGCCTGTCCTGCGTTTTCGTAGTCAGGTTTCGTGGGCAGTGTCAGGATTTGTGCACACCTTTCGGGCCGGGTCGGCTTCCACCTCCAGAGTCGCAACCCGCATTCGCACAACAACTTAGACGTAACACGCACGAAGCGGCGGCGTGGCGTTCCGATTGCGCTGGAGGAGCGGCGCTGCAGAAATCTGGAACGGGAGAAATCGACATCATGATTCGAAAAACGCTGCTCGTTGTGCTCCTCCTCGCCGCCACTCTCTTCGCCTCCGTTGCATCCGCGCAGTTCACCATCTCCCGCTACAGCCGGTGGGTCGTGGGCACCGTGTCGGGGATCGATGGGACGCACGTCCTGCTCTTCGACAACCGGCTCACCGTCGACGTCGCCGACGCCGACATCCGCGGCGAGTACGGCCCCGCCACCCTCGGCAGCCTCACGCCCGGCACGCGCATCAAGGCGGGCGTGCACGTCAACCCGTTCACCGGCATCCTCGAGGCCGTCGAGGTCGAGGTCCTGCCCGACTACGACGCCCTCATCCACGGGCAGATCGCCAGCATCGACTTCACCGCCGGCACGATGAGCATCCTCGGGCAGAACGTGCGCTTCAGCTCGAACACGAAGGTCTACCGCACCAGCGACGGCGCGCTCGTCTCCGTGGCCGACCTCCGTCCTTTGATGATCGTCGACCTCGAGCTCGACCGCGACGAGACCGGCCTGGTCGCCGACACCATCGCCTTCGCGCCGGGGCAGGCCAACCTCATCACCACCACCGGCGGCACGCTGCGCGGCATCGACGGCGACCTCTGGGTCATCGGCGGCGTGACCGTCCGCGTCACCGCCGACACGTACATCGGCGGCGATCCGAAGGTCCGCGAGCGCGTGCTGGTCACGTATCAGGGCGACGCCACGGGCGGCTTCGAGGCCATCAGCATCCGGCGCATCTCCTCCATCGGCGAGGACGACGTGGCCGGCGAAGTGCGGGCCATGAGCGGCCAGACCATCACCATCGACACCGGCAACGGCGCGAAGACGCTCCACCTCGACGACGACACGAAGCTCCGCGGCGAGCCGCAGGTCGGCGACGTGGTCGTCGCGCGCGCCGACGGCAACCGCGCGACGTCCGTCGAGCTGGTCTTCGCCACCGACTCCACCTTCACCTTCAGCGGCGACGTGACGTCCATCCAGGGCAACGACTGGTCGGTCCAGGGCGTCGACTTCACCGTCACCAGCACCACGCGCGTGACCGGCTCGCCGCAGCTCGGCGACCGCGTGAGCGTCACCTCGTTCGGGGTCAACGATCGCTGGTACGCCATGACCCTCGATAAACTGTGATCCGACCCGTGCCCCTTCGCTCGCTGACCGTCGCACTCGTGCTCCTCGCCGCCACGCTCGTGGCGGCGCAGGAGCCCGAGGGCGTGACGCGGTTCTTCATCGACTCGATCGCCGTCGAGGGCGTGCGCTGGGCGTCCGAGCGCGTCATCGTCGCGGAGACGCGCCTGCAGGCGGGACGCGAGTACACGGAGCCGGAGCTGCGCGACGCCGCGGCGCGCGCGACGCGGCTGCCGTTCGTCCTGCGCGTCGAGCCGCGCCTCGAGAAGGGAGCCAACCGCGGCGCGTATCGTCTCGTGATCGCCGTCACCGAGACCAAGCCGCTCTTCTTCGGCGGCGCGTACCTGGACGAGCACGACCAGCGCGACGTCCGCCAGTTCACCATCGGCGCGCGCCGCTTCACCGGCCGCAGCGGCATGCTGCACGGCGCGGCCACCGCGCTCCTGGAATCGGATGATCGGCTCTACGAGCTCGGCTACACGCAATACGACCTCTTCGGCAGCGGCGTCTTCGTGGCCACGACGCTCGAGTACGGGAAGATCCCGAACGACTTCGGCGGCGGATACCACGCCACCGTGGCCGACCATCTGACCGCGCAGGTCGTCGCCGGCGTGCCGCTGCGCGGCAATCACGCCCTGCGCGCGACGTTCCACAGCGCGCCGCTGGCCGTCGGCTCCGAGAAGCCGCGCGAGGAGCAGCGGCCCGGCGAGTCCCTCGTGATCGAGCGGGCCACGACGACCGAGCTCTCGTGGATCTGCGACTCGACGGACGACCCGCTCTTCACGACGCGCGGCACGCGCGGCGTCGCCGGCGTGGGACGGCGCAACGTGCCGTTCGTGGTGCCCGTCCTGCCGGAGGCGATCCGGGCGAACCAGCGCCATGCCTGGCTGACGGCCGACCTGCGGCGCGCCTGGAGCGTCGCCCCGCGCCACACGATCGTGGCCCAGGGCGGGCTCACGTCGCTGCGCCGCAAATTCGGCTCCGCCGGCGAGGACGTCGAGCATGCGCCCTCCTTCGGCGCGACGTACGCGTACTCCGTCTTCGGTCCCGACCGCCCGTCGCGGCTGGGCGACCTGCGGCTGGAGGGGAGCGTGGTGCACGAGCGGTCGTACTTCGAAGACGACTTCGAACAGCGATCGGCGGCGATGACCATCGCGCGCCTCGGGCTGCTCTTCCGCAGCGAGTGGGGCGTGGTGCGGCTCCGCTTCGACCTGGAGCGCCATCGCGAATGACGCGGCGCGGGCTCTGCGCCGCCATGCTGCTCCTCGGCGCCGCCGCCGTGCCGGCGGCGTCGTTCGCCGCCACGACGCCGCCCGCGGCGCAGCTCCGCGGCGAGACGCTCAGCGTGACGCTGCCCGGGGCACTCCTGTCCGAGGGGGAAGTGCGCAAGCGGTTGCACAGCGGCTTGACCACCACCTTCGTGATCGTGGCCACGCTCGACGACGAACGGACCGGCGGCGCGCGCGTCGACGTCCGCTTCGAGCCGTGGGACGAGGTCTACTTCATCACGCTGCGGCGCATCGGCGCGCAGCCGCAGCAGCAGCGCGCCGCCTCGTTCGCGCAGCTCGAGACGTGGTGGCGCGAGACCTCGCTGCCGCTCTTCACCGGCGCGGGCGGCGTGAAGCGCGTGCAGGTCGCGGTCGACGTGATCCCCTTCTCCGCGGAGGAGCAGGAGGAGACGCAGCGCTGGCTGACGCGCTCCCTCGGCGAGGCGCGCCAGCCGTCGCCGCCGCCGCCCACCACGACGGCGCAGGGCCCGAATCCGCGGGCCAGCGCCAGCAGCTCCGTCCTCGACGTTCTGATCGGCACGTCCATCCAGCGGCGTCCGATCTTCCGCCGCCGCTGGCAACTGCAGGTGACGCGGTGACGGCGCGGCGCCTGATGGTCCTCCTCCTCGCCGCGGCGGCGGCGTTGTTCGGCTTCCACCTCTTCATCCGCCATGTCTCGCTGCTCGCCTTCAACTTCGCCGGGGCGGCCGAGGTGCGCGCGCTGCTCGAGCAGTCGTCGCGCGATCAGAAACAGCTCTCGCGGCTCGACCCGGAGCGCGGCGCCGAGTACCGCAAACGCTTCGACGAGATCCAGGACGTGAACCGCAAGCTCGACATCGTGGCGCTGAACCGCGAGGAGATCGCGCGGCGGTACGAGTGGACGCTGCTCGCCGTCGTGGCCGTGCTGCTGCTGGCGTTCATCGTGGCAGCCATCGTCTCCGGCGCGCGGCGCGAGCGCCGGCTGGCCGTCGTGCAGCGCGCGCTGGAAGCCCTCGGCCGCGGCGAGACGGACATCATCATCGGCGACCGCAGCCGCGACGTCGTGGGCCGCATCGCGGCGATGATCGAGGCGACGTCGCGCGAGGTCGACCGCAGCCGCCGGCGCATCCAGTACCTCGACCACCTGGCGGCGTGGCAGGAGGCGGCGCGCCGCCACGCGCACGAGATCCGCACGCCACTCACCGCCGCGCGCATGGAAGTGGACGCGTTCGCGAGCGCCGTCGCCGCGCGCGAGCCGTCGCTCGCCGCCGCGGCCACGCAGGCGCAGGTGAGCATCCACGAAGAGCTCGACCGCCTGCGCGAGTTCACGCGCCAGTTCACCTCCTTCGGCCGCATCGGCCAGCCACGGCTGAAAGTCGACGACGTGCGGGAGGTGCTCGACGAGTTCATCACGCTCTTCTCCGGCGCCTGGCCGAATCTGACGTTGACGCTCGAGCGTGACGATTGCGACTGCACCGCCGCGCTGGACCGCGAGCTGTTCCGGCAGGTGCTCGTGAACCTCTGCAACAACTCCTCGCTCGCCGGCGCCACGCGCGTCACCTTCCGCAATGTGGGGCGGGCTTCAGCCCGCCCGGACGGGCTGAAGCCCGTCCCACACGGGCTGAAGCCCGTCCCACACGGGCTGAAGCCCGTGCCACACGGGCTGAAGCCCGTCCCACACGGGCTGAGGCCCGTGCCACATGGGCTGAAGCCCGTGCCACATCTCACCATCGACGTCGCCGACGACGGCCCCGGCGTCGACCCGGCCATCCGCCCGCGTCTCTTCCAGCCGTACACCACCACGCGCGCCGTCGGCGAGGGAATGGGCCTCGGCCTGGCGATCTGCAGGAAAATCATGCTCGACCACGACGGCGACCTCGAATACCTCGACGCTCCGGGCGCCGTCTTCCGCATCACGCTGCCGAAAGCAAAATGACCGACGCTCCCTTCATCCTCGTCGTCGAAGACCACCGGAAGATCCGCGCGCACGTGGTGCTGCAGTTGCGCGAGCAGGGCTTCGCCGCGCACGACGTCGGCAATGCCGAGGAGGCGGAAGAGTTCCTGCGCGACCATCCGCCGCCCGACCTCCTGCTCGTCGACGTGCGGCTGCCGCGTACGTGTGGGACGGGCTTCAGCCCGAGCGGCATCGACTTCGTGCGCCGCCTGCACGAAGCCAAGGCCATGCCGCCGACGATCGTCATGTCGGGCGAGGCCTCGATCACGGAGACGGTGGAAGCGCTGCGCCTCGGGATCTACGACTTCATCGAGAAGCCGTTCACGCGCGAGCGGCTGCTGCAGTCGGTGCGCAACTGCCTGGAGCACTTCGCGCTCACGCGCAAGCTGCGCGAGGCGCAGTCGCGCGGCCGCGGCGGCGAGTCGATCCTCGGCTCCTCGCCGGCGATCGTCGAGCTGCAGTCGAAGCTCGAGCGCGTCGCGCCGACCACCGCGCGCATCCTCGTCCGCGGGGAGACGGGCACCGGCAAGGAGCTGGTCGCCAACACCGTGCACCGTCTCAGCGGACGCGCCGGCAAGCCGTTCGTGAAGATCAACTGCGCCGCGATTCCGGCGCACCTCATCGAGGACGAGCTGTTCGGCCACGCGCGCGGCGCGTTCACGGACGCACGCGAGGCGCGCGCGGGGCTGTTCGAGGAAGCGGACGGCGGCACGCTCTTCCTCGACGAGATCGGCGACATGAATCTCGAGCTGCAGTCGCGCCTCCTGCGCGTCCTCGAGGACGGCAAGGTGCGCCGCCTCGGCGACACGCAGGACCGCCAGATCGACGCGCGCGTCGTCGCCGCCACGAACCGCGACCTCGAGCAGATGGTCGCGCAGCAGACCTTCCGCCAGGACCTCTTCTTCCGCCTCTCCACGGTCCCGCTGATCGTGCCGCCGCTGCGCGAGCGGCGCGAGGACATCCCGCTGATCTTCTCCTTCTACGTCGACCACTTCTGCGCCGGCAACCAGCGCCGCGCGCTGACCATCGACGCGGACGTCTTCCCCACCCTGCGCGCCTACAGCTGGCCGGGCAACGTACGCGAGCTGAAGAACGTGGCCGAGCAACTGGCCATCTTCGGCACCGACCCGATCACCGCCGCGCAACTGCCCACGGCATTGCGGCAGCAGGCGGCCAGCGAGGAGACGGGCATCATCCGCCCCGAGGGAGGCATGCGCATCCGGCCGCTGCGGGCGTTCAAGACGCAGGTGGAAAAGGAGTACATCGAGAGCGTCCTGCGCCGCACGAACTGGAACATCAGCGCCGCCGCACGCCTGCTGGAGATCCAGCGCTCGTACCTCCACCAGAAGATCGCGGACCTGCAGATCGAACGGCCGGAGTGAAGTCCTCGCGAGACCCGGCGGGCTGAAGCCCGCCCCACATTT
>DASUSL010000427.1:0-5771 GCA_036375135.1 Thermoanaerobaculia bacterium
CTTCGGCGTGCTGGTGAGACCGTTCCTCAAAGACGTGCTCACCCGCGCGCAAGGCTGAGCAGACCGCATCCAGCTCTGCCAACACGAGGAGCGACGAAGAGGCCTCCGGCGGGCCGGCGCGGCCGGCAGCGCTTGTTGGCATAGCCGGGCCGCATGCTGATCGCCTGAAGTGCGCGTCTCGCGACCGCACGTGCCTGAATCAGCGCTGCCGGCCGTGCCGGCCCGCCGGAGGCCTCTTCGTCGCTCCTCGTGTGGCAGAGCTGCATGCGGTCTGCTCAGCCTTGTGCGCGGGTGAGCACGTCTTTGAGGAACGGTCTGACCAGAATGCCGAAGATGCTGCCCGCAGGACCTTTTTTGAATGCGGCCATGCGCGCGGCCTGCTCGAGGACGATGAGCGCGGCGACGATGAGGACGAGAAGGCCGCTGAAGCGATGGAGCTTCGAGACGGAGCTGAGGATGCCGATCACGCCCACGGCCAGGATGGCTCCGGCCACGGAGTAGGCGTCTTTGCGATAGTCGTACTCGTAGCGCTGGGCGAGGTCGTGCTGCTCCCGCGGCGAGAGGAGCGTGAACATCCAGCTTCGCCACTCCACCGCGTCGCGTTGCGCGATCTCTTCGGGGACTTCGAGCGCGAGTTTCGGCGGGGCGGTGCGCTTGCCGGTGACGAGGCAATAGAGGAGATAGCCGAGGGTGCCGAGGAAGGAGCCGGCGCCGCGGTTCTGCGACATGGCGATGAAGAAGCGCACCGCGGAGTCGATCATCATCAGCCAGGCGAAGAGCCAGAGCCACGGCGGCACGGGGGAGAGTTTTTCGTCCACCTTCGCGCCGGCGTAGAGCCAGACGCAGGCGCCGAAGAGGACCACCGGCGGGACGAGCGACATCAGCGTCATGCGCGCGGGGAAGAGTCCGAGGTCGTTGGCGAGGCGCTCCTGCACGCTCGAGGGGAGGTGGCCGAGGAGCATGGAGGCGAGCCGTGCGCCGCGGGAGTGGCGGCGCTGGCGCTGCGCGGTCTGGTGGTCGGCGAGCAGGCGCGCTTCGGATGCCGCGTCATACGCCTCGAAGTGACGGAAGGTGTGCTCGTCCTGCCACGGCGCGAGCGTGTAACGCACGCCGCCGGCGGGGAGCGCCTCGGCGGAGAGGACTTCGAAGTATTCGTCGTCCCAGAGGATGGCGGTGCCGGGGAACTCGGCGTGCGTGCCGCTCTTCGGCGTGCGCGGCGTCCACCCTTTCGGAAGGCGGGAATGCAGGATCACCCTCCCGCCGGAAGCGCGGACGCGGTCCGACCCGTATGGCTGCATGGCGAAAGTGTAAAACGACGACGAGGCCTCCGGCGGGCCGGCGCGGCCGGCAGCGCTGGTTGCCCAAGGCTGACGCGCGCCTGTCGCCTGAAGTTCGCGACTGGCGAGCGCACGTGCATGACCAGCGCTGCCGGCCGGGCCGGCCCGCCGGAGGCCTCCCGGTCGTTTCTCAGTTCGACTGTGCAGAGATGCAGGCGCGGACGCTGGCCACGAGCTCGCCGTTGTCGAACGGCTTCGGAAGGACGCGGAACGGCTCGAGGTCCATGCGCTCGCGGATCACGGCGGGCGATGCCGCGCTGGTGACGATCACCTTCTGCAGGCGCTCCGGCTCTTCGCGCGCGAACGTGTTGAGGAAGGTGAAGCCGTCGAGGTTGGGCATCATCAGGTCGAGGACGATGACCTCGTACTCCGAGAGCCCCAGCTTGAGCACCGCTTCGAGACCGTCGGCCGCGGCGTCCACCTGGAAGCCGTTACGCTGCAGGACCATCGTCACCAATCGGCGAATGGCGGGATCGTCCTCGACCACGAGCACTCCAGGAGTTGAATTGTGCACGGCTCGGTACCCGCCTTGCGGGCCAGCAAGAACCAAGCCGGGCGTCGCTTCGAAGGAGGCCGGTCTTATGGCTTCAAGGATGACACTTTGTCGGCGCGGGGGGCGGGGACCAGATGGACGATGTCGTTGAGGATCCAGAGCGGGCCGACGAGGAGGTGCACGAAGTTGCGGAAAAAGGCGGGGTTCTTGTGCTCGTACACCTTGTGGCCGATGAACTGGAAGATCCAGCCCAGGACGAAAAGGGCGACGTTGATCCAGAAGGGGATCACCGCGCCGATGAAGTAGAAGGCGATCGAGATGGCCACCATGGCGATGGCCAGGCGCCACTCGATGACGAAGTAGTACGCGGCGGAGGCGGCGATGAGAACCATGGCCGCGTCGTAACGCACCGTGCCGGCGGTGAAGAGCAGCACCTGCGTGAGCATGCCGATCAGCGTGAGCATGATCATCGGGATGCCCAGGCGGTGGAAGAACTTGTTGCCCGCGGTCTGGTGGTAGGCCGCGTAGTCCGCGAAGAGGCTCCTGACGTCTTGCATGTGCTGCATTTTACGCCGCTGGCGGGGAGACCGACGAGAGGCCTCCGGCGGGCCGGTTTAGGAGTGCGGCGGCGTTCAGCCGCCGCTTTGCGACATTCATGCGACGCGCACGCTCACCAAAGCGGCGGCTCGATCGCCGCCGCACTCCTAGAACCGGCCCGCCGGAGGCCTCCCGGTGAATCCCTGTCAGCGGCGCAACACGCGCATGCGCATGGCGCCCTTCGGACGCAGCGTGATCAGCGCCTGCGGCTCGACGTCCTCCCCTTTTTCGAACTGCCAGCGCTGCGCGATCGTGGCCAGCAGCAGCACCCCTTCCATCCAGGCGAAGCTCTCGCCGATGCAGATGCGCGGGCCGGCACCGAACGGAAAGTAGGCCATCTTCGGGCGGGACGCTTTTGCGTCCGGCGCAAAGCGGAGCGGGTCGAAGCGCTCCGGGTCGGGCCAGAAGCGCGCGTCGCGATGGGTCACCCATTGCGACACGAGCACGAGCCCGTTCTTCGGCACGTCCCACTCCCCGATCCGCACGTTCTCGGTGGCGAAGCGGCCGATGCCCCACGCCGGCGGCCGGAGCCGCATCGACTCGGCCAGCACCATCTCCGTGTACGGCAGGCGCGGGTAGTCGGCGGGCGACGGCGTGCGGCCGCCGAGGACCGTGTCGAGCTCGCGGTGCAGCTCGCGCTCGACCTCGGGGTTGCGCGCGAGGAGGTACCACGTCCAGGCCAGCGCGTTGGCGGTGGTCTCGTGTCCGGCCAGGAAGATGGTCATCGTCTCGTCGCGGAGCTGGAGGTCGCTCATGCCGCCGCCGTCCCCTTCGACGTCGGTGGCCGTGATCAGCATCGACAGGAGGTCGCCGCGGTCGCCGCTCGTCCGGCGGCGTTCTTCAATAATCGAATAGATGGTGCGGTCGAGGCGCTGCAGCGCGCGGCGGAAGCGGCGCACCTTGGGCATCACCGGCAAGCGCAGCAGCAGCGGCGCCAGCGGATGGACGAGCAGCGGGAACATGAGGATGAGCTCCGTCAGCGCGGCGCCGATCTCGTCCGCCTCGTCGTCGACGTCGGCGTCGAAGAGCGTCTGCGCGACGACGGCCAGCGTGAGGCGCGTCATCTCGTGCGCGACGTCGAGCTCCTGGCCGTCGCGCCAGCGGCCGCGCGCGCGGAGCGTCTTCTCCACCATCACCTCGCCGTAGTGATGGATGCGCTCGCGATGGAAGGCCGGCTGCGCGAGGCGGCGCTGGCGCTTGTGCAGCTCCCCTTCGCTGGTGAGCAGCCCCTGGCCGAGGACGACTTTCGTGCGCTGCAGGGCCAGGCCTTTGACGAAGGAGGCGTTGCGGACCACGAGGACGTCGCGCACCTGGTCGGGATGGGCGAAGAAGAAGACCGGCTGCGGGCCGATTTGGAAGCGCGCCGCGTCGCCGAATTCGCGCTGCAGCCGCGAGAGGAACGGGAGCGGCGCGTACTGCAGCGCGCGGAGGTGCCGTCCCGGAATCCAGTTGCGCGGGCCCGGCGGCACCATAAGATGCGCGCGTGCGTGACCTTTATGTTCAGCGGCTGACAGAGCGGCGAGAGTCTACCGCCGCTCTGCTGACTCGCGAGCGGCGGATCTCGATCGCGCGGCTGCTCGCCATCGCGCTCACGGTCGCGATCGCATTCTGGAAGCTGGCCGCGGCGCTCGTGCCGCTGGTCGCGTTCATCGTCCTGGTGGTGATGCACGAGCGCGTCATCCGCGCGCGCAAGCGGGCCGAGAGCGGCGCCGCGTTCTACGAGCGCGGGCTGGGACGCGTCGACGACACGTGGCAGGGGAAAGGCGATCCGGGAAGCGACTTCGCGGACGACCATCATCCCTACGCCGGCGACTTCGACCTCTTCGGCCGCGGCTCGCTCTTCGAGCTGCTCTCCGTGGCGGTCACGCCCGCGGGACGGAAGCGGCTCGCGCAGTGGCTCAAGGAGCCGGCGCGCGACGCGGAGGAGATCCGCGCGCGCCAGGCCGCGGTGCTCGAGCTGCGCGAGCAGGTGGCGCTGCGCGAGGACGTGGCGGTCGAGTCGGCGGAGATCACCCGCGAGGTGGAGAGCGCGAAGCTCGATGAGTGGGGCTCCATGCCGGCCACTGCGTTGTCTCCGTGGGAGCGCTTCGCGGCCATCGCGCTGCCGATCGTCATTCTCGTTCTGGCGGCGGTCACGCTGCCGTCGCTCATCGCGCGGCTGGTCGGGATGACGCATCCGGAGGCGACGCTGGGAGTGATCGCGAACGTGCCGGCCACGCCGCTGATCGTGGCCATCATCGCCAGCGTCTTCCTCGCGAGACGCCTGCAGCCGCGCATCGAGCCGATCGTCGCCTCGGTCGAGCGCGCCGAGCCGGCGCTGGCGCTGCTCTCCGGCGTGCTGGCGCGCATCGAGCGCGAGACGTTCGTCTCGCCGCGGCTGGTCGCGCTGCACGAGCGGCTGCGCGGGTCGGAGCTGCCGGCCTCGCGGGAGATCGACAAACTGCGCCGCCTCGTGGCGCTGCTCGACGCGCGGCGCAACCAGTTCTTCGCGCCGTTCGCGGTGCTGCTGATGTGGACCACGCACGTCGCGCTGGCCATCGAGCGCTGGCGCCTGCGCTCCGGCTCGCGCGTCGGCGACTGGATCGAGGCCGTCGGCGAGATCGAGGCCCTCGGCTCGCTGGCGTCGTTCGCCTTCGAGCACCCGACGTACGCGATGCCGGAGATCGTCGAAAGTGGAGGACAGGCGCCTTTGTTCGACGCGCGGGAGCTCGGGCATCCGCTCATCCCCGCGGCGCGGCGCGTGGCGAACAGCATCAGGCTCGATCCCACGCTGCGGCTGCTCGTCGTCAGCGGCTCGAACATGTCGGGCAAGAGCACCATGATGCGCAGCGTCGGCCTCGGCGCGGTGCTGGCCATGGCCGGCGGGACCGTGTGCGCGCAGTCGCTGCGGCTGTCGACGACGGCCGTCGGCGCGTCGATCCGCATCGCCGACTCGCTGCAGGAGAACGCGTCGCGCTTCTACGCCGAGATCCTGCGCATCCGCCAGGTGCTGGAGATGTCGCGGCAGGGTCCGCTCCTCTATCTATTGGATGAAGTGCTGGCCGGGACGAACTCGCACGACCGGCGCATCGGCGCGGAGGCGATCGTGCGGGGGCTGGTGGAGCGCGGCGCGATCGGGCTCGTCTCGACGCACGACCTGGCCCTGGCGCAGATCGCCGACTCCCTCGGGTCGCGCGCGGCGAACGTGCATTTCGAGGATCACATCGAAGACGGGAAGGTGGTCTTCGATTACCGGATGCGCACGGGGGTCGTGACGAAGAGCAACGCGCTGGCGCTGATGAGGAGTGTCGGGATCGACGTCTGATTTAGGAGTGCGGTGGCGGCGAGCCACCGCTTTGGGAGCC
>DASUSL010000428.1:0-10987 GCA_036375135.1 Thermoanaerobaculia bacterium
CGGGGTGCAGGCGAGACGCCTGCACAGCAGCCGGCGGGACGCCGGCGCTCCGCATGGCAGGAGTGTCGTCATCACGGCGCGGTACGCGACGCGGGCGTGACTCCAGTGGACCGCCGGCGTCCGCGCCGGCTGTCTGTGGCGGCGTCCCGCCGCCACGCGGGGGTGCAGGCGAGACGCCTGCACAGCAGCCGGCGGGACGCCGGCGCTCCGCATGTCAGGAATGTCGTCATCACGACAATCGTTCTTGACGGGCGTATGGCGGGAAAACTCCAGGCCGAGATCCGGCAGCGCAAACCGTTCGTCAGTCTCGAGGAGGAGACCTATCTCAACCTCGTCCGCACCGCCGACGCGCTCACGCGCGAGCTCGACCTCCTGCTGCAGCCGTACGGGCTCACCGGCACGCAGTACAACGTCCTGCGCATCCTGCGCGGCGCGGGGGCGGACGGGCTGACCTGCTCGGGGATCAGCGAGCGCATGCTCGCGTTCGATCCCGACGTCACGCGGCTGCTCGACCGGCTGGAAAAGGTCCGGCTCGTGCAGCGCATCCGCAGCACGACCGACCGGCGCGTGGTCATGACCAACATCACCGAGGCGGGGCTGGAGCTCCTGCGCAAGCTCGATGAGCCGCTCGACTCGCTGTTGAAGCAGCAGTTCAAGGGAGTCGGACGCGAGCGCCTGCGGCAGCTCGTGGCCGATCTCGAGGAGATCCGCTCGCGATGAGAATGCCCGCGATTTTCTTCGGCCACGGCAACCCGATGAACGCCCTGCACAACAACGCATGGACCGAGGGGTGGAACGCCATCGGGCGGGCCATGCCGAAGCCGAAGGCGATCGTCTGCGTCTCCGCGCACTGGTATCCGCCGGCCACGCTCGTGACCGCGGTCGAGCAGCCGCGCACCATCCACGACTTCGGCGGCTTCCCGAAGCCGCTGTTCGAGGTGCAGTACCCCGCGCCGGGCGATCTCGACGTCTGCAAACGCGTGCAGGAACTGGCCGGCGCCGAGCTCGATCATGAGTGGGGACTCGATCACGGCACGTGGTCGGTGCTGGTGCACGTCTTCCCCGACGCCGACGTGCCGGTGATCCAGCTCAGCATCGACGAGACGCAGCCCGCGCGGTTCCACTACGACGTCGGACGCAAGCTCGCTCCGCTGCGCGACGAAGGCGTCCTGGTGATGGGCAGCGGCAATCTCGTGCACAACCTGCACGCGTACGGGTGGGGGAGACACGTGCCCGAGCCGTACGACTGGGCGGTGCGCTTCGAGCGCAGCGCGCGCGAGTGGATGTCGGCCGGCGATCATCAGCCGCTCATCGACTACACGACCCTCGGCCGCGACGCGGCGCTCTCCGCGCCGACTCCCGATCACTACCTGCCGCTCCTCTACGTCCTCGGCGCGCAGCAGCCGGGCGACTCCGTGAGCTTCCCCGTCGAAGGAGTGGACGGCGGCTCGGTATCGATGCTGACGGTGCAGGTCGGATGATGGGCTTCCTCGCGGCGGCGTTCTTCGCGGCGATCGCGGTCGCGCTGTACGTGGCGCGCGTGCCGCTGGCGCGTGGACAGGCGCTCATCGTCGGCGGGCGGATGGGGCCGGGGCTCGTGATCGCGGAGGCGATCGTGTTTCTCGTGCTGGCCGTGCTGGCCGTGCTGTTCCGCGATCTGCTGCGCTGAACCAACGTAGGGCAGGCTTCAGCCTGCCCCCCGGACCAACGTAGGCAGGCTTCAGCCTGCCCCCCCGGGACAGGCTGAAGCCTGTCCTACGTTTTGCTGCGCGTACAATCTTCGGCATCATGACAACCGAGCCTCTGGTGCCCGTCGCGCCGGCGGAGCGTGTCGACACGATCGACATCCTGCGCGGCCTGGCGTTGTTCGGAATCCTGGCCGCGAACATGCGCGGCTTCGCCGGTCCCGCGGCGCTGTACTTCACGCCCGAGCGTTTCTGGCCGGCGTTCCACGATCGTCTGGCGCAGGCGTTCATCGACACGTTCGTGCAGGGGAAGTTCCTGACCATCTTCGCCTTCCTCTTCGGCGTCGGCTTCGCGGTGCAGTTCGAGCGCGCGCAGGGGCGGCGCTTCGGCGGACGGTTCGCGTGGCGGATGCTGCTCCTGATCGTCATCGGACTGGTGCACGGGCTGCTGATCTGGTTCGGCGACATCCTCCTGGTCTACGGCATCAGCGGCCTGTTCCTGCTCCTCTTCCGCAAGCGCCGGGACAAGACGCTGCTGGTGTGGGCGGCGATCGGGATGGTCATCCTGCCGCTGCTGATGTCGCTGCTGTTCGTGGCCGTGCGGGCGGGGATGCCGGCGCCGCCGATGCCGATCCCGGACGCGGCGAAGATCGCGGCGCTGCGCGCGACGTTCGCGGACGGCACGTGGAGCGAGATTCACCGGCAGCGCATGCTCGATGCGGTGAGCTTCAACTGGAACTACTTCCTCATGATGTTCTGGCAGGTCGCGGCGATGTTCCTCCTCGGGATGGTGGCGTGGCGGCGCCGGCTCCTGCAGCCGGCGCCGGAGTCGCTGCCGCGCTACCGCCGCATCATGACCGTCGCCCTGATCGCAGGCGTGGCGTTGAGCGCCGGCGTGACGCTCCTGCGCTGGCTGTTCGACGTGCCGATCGTGCCGACGAATGCGATGGCGCTGCTGGCGATGCTCGTCGGCTCGATCGCCACTCCCGCGCTCAGCCTCGGCTACATCCTGCTCGTGATCGTTCTCTGCAACGACCCGGCGTGGAAGGCGCGCCTGCAGCGCTTCGGCGCCGTCGGCCGCACCGCGCTGACGAATTACCTGCTGCAGTCGGTGATCGGGACGCTGATTTTCTACAACTACGGCCTCGGCCTCTTCGGGCAGTTCGGCCCCGCGCTGCTGCTGCCGCTGACGATCGCGATCTTCGCCGCGCAGGTGTGGCTGAGCGTGTGGTGGGTGCAGCGTTTCCGCTTCGGCCCCGTGGAGTGGCTGTGGCGGTCGCTGACTTACGGACGCGTGTTGCCGCTCGGACGCGAGGCCGCGGTGGTGGCGGCGCCTTCGGAGGCGTAGGCAGTCCAGTGATCGAGCTTCCTCTGCTGCGTGCGGTCGAGAGCGGCCGCGCGGCGGAGGTAGATCAGGCCGCCGCGGAGTGTGTCTTCCCATCCCGGCTGGCCGAGCTTGCGCTGGATCGTCGCCGCGCCGCATTTCGCCTCGCCGAGGATGGCCAGCGCGGCGCCGTCCGGCGTCGGCTCGGCCAGTAGCTCGGGGCCGAGGAGGAGCAGATCCTGCAGCACGTCGAGCGCCTCCGCGTATCGGCCCTGGGCCACGAGTCCTTCGCTGAGTTTGTAATGCGTGGCGACGACCGCGTCGATGGCGTCCTTCCGCTCCTGGGGCGTGGTCGTGAGCCAGCGCGCCATCTCCGCGGCGGTCATCGCGGCGGCCATCGAGCGCAGCTCCTCATCGGCGTTGCCGAGCTTCTGGTGCGCCCAGTACATGGCCAGGTACGTCTCGATCATCTGCACGTAGCCGTCGGCGTGCACGGGCCGCACGCGCAGATACGCGTCACGAAGCGTGGCCTGTGCCGCGCGCTGGTGGCGGAGATCGCCCGCCGGATCGGTCGCATAGAGACTGCTGCCCTTCGCTTTCTGTTCGACGGCCCGCACGTAGGCCTTCGTCGCGGCGTCTTCGCTCGCAGCGTACGAAGCGGCGACGCGCTGCTGAACGAGCATCGCTTCCCTGAGGTCTTCGCCGCCGGCGGTGCGTTCCAACTGCGCGCGGAAGTGGCTGGCCAGCATCCTGGCCGACGCGACCTCGGCGACGAACTGCGGATTGCGCTCGGCCAGTGGCGCGAGCAGCGTCGCCGCGCGATCGGCCGCCGCAATCGCGCCGCGGACGTCCTGGAGCCACACCAGAGCCGAGGCCTTGTCGAGGAGCACGCGTCCGATCTCTGCCGCACCCCAGACATCGTTCGCGGCGTGGCGGCGCGTCGTGCAGAGGCGCTCGGCCTCGTCGAAGCGGGCCAGCGCGGCGGCTTTGAACGGCAGGCCGCGATGGGCCAGCACCTTGCCGTAGACGCGCAGCGCCCACACCAGGTGGTCGTGCAGCGACAGGTTGCCCGGGTCGGCGGCGCGCAGCGCGCGCAGCGTGACCAGCGCATCCGACACGGTCAGCTCCGCCTCGTCGAGCACCTCGGTGGCGCAACCGACGCAGTCGCTCAGCGCCTGCGCGATCAGCACCTGCACCACCGCGCCGTCGCGCTGCCAGGAGCGGTTGTCGGGATCCCATCGCTGCAGCGCGCGGAGATCGCCGAGGACGTGGCGGTAGTCCCGCAGTCCCTTGTCGGCCGCGGTGCGCTGCGCGCCGCGCGTCATCAGCGCGGTCAGCTCCAGGCTGGTGGCGCGGATGGACATCGGCTGCAGGGCGCGAGCGCGGCTGGCCATTTCCGTCGCCCCTTCGACGGCCTCCGGCCGCGGCTCGAGGGCGTTCTGCACCAGCGCGATCATGCTCAGCACGCGCAACGCACGCACGTCGGGATCGCGGTGCACGGTCGTGTTGCGCGTGCCGCAGCGGTCCGGCGTGTCGAAGAGCATCCCGAACACGATGCCGAACGCCTCGTCCTTCGCCCGTCGCGCGGCCGGCGTGTTGCCGGTGCGCACGTGCAGCGCCGCGATCGCGATGAGACTCTCGGCCAGCGCCGCGCAATCGTCGTTCACCAGCGGCGAGGGTTTGCGGACGACGGCCCGCCATTGCCTGGCCGCCGTTCCGAAGTGATGCAGCGAGCCGTCGAGGTCTCCCTGCTGCTCCAGCGCCTCGCCGATGCGGTCGTTCGTGCGCGCCACCTCGCGCACCGCATCGGGAGCCTTTTCCAGCTCCGCCAGCGCGGCGCGGAACGACGTCAGCGCCTCCGCGAGCGTCCCCTCGATGCGCTGCAGGTCGCCGTGATTGCGCAGGGCCAGGCCGCGCGTGAACGCGCTGCCCACGTTCGCCTCCGACTGCTTCACGATCTGATCCTGCAGCCGCTTCGAGACCGTGCTGCGGCCGCTGTCGCGCAGCGCGCCGAAGAACTCCTCGCCCAGGAGGACGCTCATCCATCCCTCGGCGGTGTCGCGCTCGTGCGCCACGCGCTGGTTGAAGACGATCAGCCCCGTCACGACGGTGATGGCCACGAGCGCCGCCGCCCACAGCGCGAGCCGCACGCTGCGCGGGAGGCGGCGCGTGCGGTTGCGGAAGATGGAGTCGGCCAGGCGGTCGTGGCTGATCTCGTAGAAGACGCTTTCCAGGCGGCGCTCGCGGCGGATGAGCCGCGAGTTTTCCAGCGCGCGCAGCGTCTCCGGAGTGACGCCGTAGTCGCTGCGGATCTGGCGCTCCTCGAGCATCAGGCGATGTCCCGAGGCGCCGAGGAGTCCTTCCTCGATCAGGCGCTGCGCTTTGCTGCGCTGCGCGACGCTCTGCAGCGTGCCGCGGTAGAAGTTCTTCAGCACCGACTCGAAGTCGTGCGTGCCGCGGAAGTCGTCGACCGTGAGGCGTCCGCCTCCTTTGCGCTCGGCGATCGTCTCCGCGTGCCGCGCCAGCAGTTGCAGCTGGAACGGCTCGATGATGCCCGACTTCCCCTGCAGCTCGTCGATCATCAGGTCGAGCGCGGCGGGCTCGAACTCGAACGGGGGAGGGATGCGCGCCGGTCCGGTGATCGCGTCGCGCGCGTTCTCCTCGGTCAGCGGAGCGAGTCGCAGGCGTTCCTGGAAGAGGCCGGGGATCGCGGCGCTGAACTCCTCCAGCGCGCCGAGGTAATCCTCGCGGAGACTGATCAACACCTTGACCATCGGCCGCCGCGTGCCGGCGGCGCGCGCGGGCGGGATGCCCGAGGCCAGCGCGCCGAGCTCCGAGGCGATCTCCGCGCGGAACGCGGCGTCGCGCAGCGTGAACACCTCCTCGAACTGATCGAACACCAGTACCGGCGTGAGCAGCAGGTCGTCGCGCCAGACGGTCAGCGACGACAGCAGCTCCCACAATCCTTCCGTGCTGCGATACGACGGCTCGATCCCCTCGGACGCGCAGCTCTCGCGGATCGCGCGCTCGACGGCGGCGGTGAGTGACTCGTCCACGTTGTTGAGGCGGATCATCACCGGCAGGAACGGCTTCTGCCGCAGCCGCGGAAAGAGTCCCGCCTGCAGCAGCGACGTCTTGCCCAGGCCCGAGTTGCCGAACTGCACGAGCAGCGGCACGCTGAGCACGCGCAGGTAGAGCTCTTCCGCCTCGGCGTCGCGTCCGAAGAAGCGCGCCACGTCGTCCGGCGAGTCGCTGAACGGACGCGTGCCGGGATAGCGGCTCATGCCGGCACCCCCTGCCGCGAGGTCCAGTCCTCGAGGATCGATTGCGCCAGCCCGTCGATGTCCGCCGCGTCGATGACGTGCAGCTCCTTGAGCCGCGGATGCAGCGGGCAGTCGCCGAGGCGCACGGGATGGAGGAAGCGCAACTGCTGGTCGCCGCTGAAGCCCATCCGCCGCTGCCGCTTCAGCGCGGCGTCGATCTCCTGGTGGTACACGCCCTCGATGCGCCGGGCCATGGCCGCGGTCTGCACGACGATCACGTAGTCGACCTTCTGCCCGATCACGTCGAGCAGCACGTCCTCCCAGCGGTCGCCGCTGCGCAGGTCCTGCTTGTCCTGCCAGACGTCGATGCCGCGCGCCTCCAGCTCCTGCGCGAGCTGCTCCACCGCATCGCGGTCTTCGCTCGCGTAGCTGACGAACGCCCGCGGACCTTTGCCGCCCGCGACGGCGGACGGCGTCGATGCACGCGATGCGACCGGCTTCGGCGCGGCCTTCTGCGCGTACTCGTCGTACGCGGCGCGGAGGTTGCGCGCGAACTCCTCCCATTTCAGCGGGCGGATGTCGATCAAGCGCTCGGAGAAGAAGCCGACCGCCTGCTCGTGCTCGGGATGCGCGAAGAACGGCAGGTCTTCGAGCGCCATCGTGGGGCGGTTGTGCTTGTACACGCGCATGCCGTGCAGCAGCACGCGCACGTACCACTGATGAAAGCCGAAGCCGATGAAGAGGAACGACGCGGCGGGGTCGTCGAGGATGCTGCGCACGTGGTCCGACAGCGGCGGGTTCTCTTTCACGAACGCGACGAGGTAGTCGATCAGGTCTCCCTCGGTGAGCACGAGCGAGAGCGGCTCTTCGTGATGGCCGAAGAGGTGATAGACGAGCGGGCGCTCGGCGGTCGGCGCGGTGAGGCGCCGCGGCGGCGACGGCTTGTAGCTGTAATACGCCGTCACCGGCGCCTTGCCGGCCTGCTCGAAGGCCGCGGCCATGAGGTGGTCCCACGAGGCGTTGATGCAGATGCGGAAGGGGAGCTGCGCCAGGTCGCGATGCAGCTCCGTGGTCTCGGCGTCCTCGTAGACGTCGCGCATGATCGACGCCACTTCGTCGCGGTCCTGCCGCCGTTTGGCGAGATACGCCTCCGCGGCGCGGCGCAGGTTCTTCGGATCGGCCGCGCCCAGCTCCTCGGCGAGGAGCTCATCGAACGGACGGCGGTCGGTCTTGCGCACGGCGACGTGCGGCCCGAGGACCAGCACACAGTCTCCCCGGCTGATGCGCTCGACGAGTCCGCGCAGCTCCCGCAGTTCCGACTTTTGCACGATGGCAGTGATTGTAATGTGGAGCGGGCTTCAGCCCGTCTCTCCGGCGGTCTTCAGCCCGTCTCTCCGGCGGGCTGAAGCCGCGCCCCACATCCGTTACTTCGCGCTGGTCGACGCTTCCACCGCGTCCTCGGTCGAGGCGCCGCCGGCGCGTCCGGCGCGGTAGAGCAGCGCGCAGACCGCGAGCACGATGGCGATGCCGATCACGATGGCCAGCGTCCCGGTGATGTGCGGATCGCGTTTGACGTTGAGCCCCGCCGTGGTGACGAGGATCGCGATCAGCACGCCGGCCAGCCCTTCGCCGGCGATCATGCCCGACGCGCCGAGCACGCCCGCGTCGCTGTCGCCCGCTTTCCCCTTGCTGCGCGCCTCGACGATGCGGCGCACGATGCCGCCGACGAAGATCGGGGTGAGGCTGCCCAGCGGCAGATAGATGCCGACGGCGAACGCCAGTCCCGGCAGGCCGGCGATGAGCGCGCAGACCGAGAGCGCCGCGCCGGTGCCGACGAGGCCCCACGGCAGCGAGCCGGAGAGCACGCCTTCGATGACGGTCTTCATCAGCGTGGCCTGCGGCGCCGGCAATTCGGGCGAGCCGAAGGTGAACGCGTCGCCGAGCTTGAGCACCACGGCGGCGATGGCCCAGCACGCGACCGCCGCGGCGATGAACTGTCCGAACTGCTGCTTTGCGGGCGTCGCGCCGACGAGGTAGCCGGTCTTCAGGTCCTGCGAGATGTCGCCCGCCTTCGACGCCGCGATGCAGACCACGGTGCCGACGGTGAGGATGGCCGCGCGCGCCGACGGATCGGACCAGCCGAGGGCCACGAAGATCACGGAGACGCCGAGCAGCGTGACCAGCGTCATGGCCGAGGTGGGATTCGAGGAGACGCCGATCAGGCCGACGATGCGCGAGGAGACGACCACGAAGCAGACGCCGAAGATGGCCACGCCGATCGCCGCCACGAGCCGCGGCGCGAAGGCCATGTTGCCCGCCAGCAGTCCGGGGATGGCCACCAGCGCGAGCACCACCAGCGCCGGCACGACCAGCACCACCCACGCCGGCACGTCGCGGTCGGTGCGCTCGCCGGTCGCTTCGCCCTTGCCGCCGCGCAGTCCGCGCACGACGGCCGCGAAGGAGCTGGCCATGGTCGGCAGCGCGCGGAAGACCGCGGCGATGCCCGCCGCCGCCACCGCCCCCGCGCCGATGTAGCGCACGTAGCGGTTCCAGATCTGTCCGGCGCTCAACTCGCTGATGAGCGTCGTCGTCTCGGGAAAGAGCGGCGTCGGCAGGCCGTTGCCGACGACGGCGATCAGCGGCGTCAGCACGATCGCGGAGATGAGCGAGCCGGAGACCATGATCGCCGACTGCCGGTAGCCGAGGATGTAGCCGACGGCCAGCAGCGCGGGCGCGATCTCCAGCGTCAGCTCCGCTTTCGGCAGCACCGGCAGATGCATCGCCAGCTCGCCGTCGAGCAGGATGAATCCGCCGATGGCGAGCTTCACCACCGCCCCGACGAGCAGGCCGATCATGATCCAGCGCCCGCTGCCGCCGGTCTTCGCGGTGGTCGCGCGCAGCACTTCCGCGCACGCGGTTCCCTCGGGATACGGCAGCTCGTCCGCCGAGCGCACGATGAGCAGCCGGCGCAGCGGCACCATCGCGGCGATGCCGAGGAAGCCGCCGAGGAGCGCGAGCGTGCCGACCTGCCAGAGCGGCGGCGCCATCCCCCACAGAAAGAGCGCGGGGATGGTGAAGATGGTGCCCGACGCGAGCGAGGAACTGGCCGAGCCGATGGTCTGCGAGATGTTGGCCTCGAGCAGGATGCCGCCGCGGTCGCGGAACAGCTTGAACACGGCCACGGTGATCACCGCGATCGGAATCGAAGTCGAGACGGTGAGGCCGACCTTGAGGCCGAGGTAGGCGTTGGCGGCGCCGAAGATCACGCCGAAGACGATCCCGGCGACGACGGCGCGAAGGGTGAACTCGATGACGGACTCGGAGCGGTTCGGCGCGTCGATGCTGCTCATCGCGGGGGAGGATAACCGGAGATGGGGCGCGGTGCTGCAACTGACGCCGCGCCGGGATGTGTTGGGCGAGGGCACCGGGTGCGCGCGGCGCCGCGCAGCTGAGCCCTCGGCGCACGAAGCTCGCGTAGATCCGGATTGAGCTCAACTACGCAGCGTCGTGCCGTGATGTCGCCTGGAGCTGCGTCAGTTGAAGCACAGCGACCATTCCGCCCGGCCAGCGCCCGCAGCTCGCGAGGCTCCACCAATTGACGGCGGCGACGGGAACCCGCGACCTCCGATGTGACAGGCCGGGGGTCTAACCAACTGAACTACGACCCCGCGGCCGGGCAGTTCGGATCGATCGAGGCCGAGCGCTTCGATTCGAATGCACACGCAATCGCCCCGGATAGAAAGCGCCTCAATTGACCAATGAGGATGCTCCTCCGATCGCCATGAACCGCAGCGAGAGCGGAACGCCGCGGCCGCGGCGCAATTCCTCGATTGCCGTTTTCCTCAGCGCGTCCGCTGCGTCGTCGCCGTTGCGAAGATAGGTGTGCAGGCGACGCATCGTCGCTGGTGCATCGTTGTCGTCCACGTCGTAAGAGCTTGCGATCACCGCCGGCACACCGGCGATGAGGAACGCCTCCGCCATTGTCGGCATGACGTCATCTGCCTCCCCCGGCGATGCTCCGCGACAGGCGGCGAGAACGACTATACGAGCATTCTTCAGCGGCAACCGGGCGATTTCAGTCGCGGAAAGGCCATCGCGGCCAGCGGCCGGCATGAGCGGGAGCCACACATCCGCCCCGCGGCGGACAATGTGCCCGGCGTAGTGAATGACCACGTTCTCGACGAGTTGTCGCTGGATTGCTTCGGGTGTAGCCGCCGGACCGACCAGGAGCCGGGCACAGCGTGAAAGTGTTGCGAGGCTGTCGGCCTCGCGGCGAGCGCCAGGAAGCGCCGCGGCGTCGGGATAGCGTTCGCGGTCGAAATGCGTTGCCGCAATGGCGAGCACATTCTGTTGGCGTGCCGGCTTCAACGCGCGGGATGCGGTGATCGCCGCGCGCGTGCTCGGAGCGTGGACCACAGCGAACCGCTCGATCACGAACTGGCCGCGCTGCACATCGAGCAACGCGCCGAATGAAATACCGGCGAGGTCTCGATGGGCGACGAATGCGATAGTCGACACGCCTTCGAGCCGCGCCGCGACCGGCGCGAGAATGAGCTCGTACAGCCGGCCGGCGGCCGCGGCGAAGCTCTCATCGTCCGCGCGCCGCAACGCGTCCGCTGCATTCTTCACATCCGAGGCGCTGGCATAGAGAGAGACGGTCTGCACATCGTTCTTGCGAATGACGAACGCAATCACCTGATCACGAACCGTGGCGT
>DASUSL010000429.1:0-4139 GCA_036375135.1 Thermoanaerobaculia bacterium
CCTCATATGTCGCATGCTCACGTAGGCGCGCTGCCATGTCTCAATTATAGTTCGCCGCATGAAGCGACTCCTCCTCGTCTTCGTTTTCGCAGCCGCGGCGAACGCCGCCGAGCGCGCCGACATCCTCATCACCGGCGGCACCGTGGTCACGATGGCGGGGCCGAACATCGAGCGCGGCTCGGTGGTCATCCGCGGCGGGGAGATCGTCGACGTCGGGCCCTCCGCCGAGGTCGACAAAAAGTACACGGCCAGAACGGTCATCCGTGCGGGCGGCCACGCGGTCACGCCCGGCTTCGTGAACGCGCACACGCACGTGCCGATGACGCTCTTCCGCGGCATCGCCGACGACCGCGAGCTGATGGACTGGCTGACCAACTTCATCTTCCCGGCCGAGGCGAAGAACGTCGACCGGGAGTTCGTGAAGTGGGGGACGCGCCTGGCCGCGGCGGAGATGATCCGCTCCGGCACGACCACCTTCGCCGACATGTACTACTTCGAGTCGGACATCGCCCGCGAGACCAAAGCCGCCGGCCTGCGCGGCGTCCTCGGCGAGACGCTGATCGACTTCCCCGCGCCCGACAACAAGACGTGGGACGCGGCCATCGCCTACATGCGCGCCTACGCGAAACAGTGGGAAGGCGATCGCCTGATCACTCCCGCCGTCGCGCCGCATGCACCGTTCACCGTTTCCAGAGAGCACCTCCAGCAGGTGCGCGCGCTGGCCACGGAGCTCGGCATCCCCATCCTGATCCACGTCTCCGAAACGAAGGACGAGCTGCGCCAGGTGGCCGAGCGCGCGAACGGCATGACGCCCGGCGCCTACCTCGACTCGATCGGCTTCCTCGGCGACGACGTCGTGGCCGCGCACGGCGTGCATCTCACCCCCGAGGAGCTGCGCACGTTCGCCGCGAAAAAGACCGGCGTCGTGCACTGCCCCGAGTCCAACCAGATGCTCGCCTCCGGCGTCGCGCCGGTCGTCGAGATGATCGCCGCCGGCATGGAAGTGGGCCTCGGCACCGACGGCCCCGCCGGCTCGAACAACAACCTCGACATGGTCGAGGAGATGGCCAGCGCCGCGCGCCTGCAGAAAGTGATGCGCAACGACCCGAAGGCGATCAGCGCGCGCGAGGTGCTGCGCCTGGCCACCATCGGCGGCGCGCAGGTCCTCGGCCTCGCGGACAGGATCGGCACGCTGGAGCGCGGCAAGCGCGCCGACGTCGTGCTCATCGACCTGCAGCAGGTGAAATCGCAGCCGGTCTACTCCGTCGAGTCGGCCATCGTCTACGCCGCCTCGGGCAGCTCCGTCGTGACCACCATCGTCGACGGCAGGATCCTCATGCGCCGCGGCAAAGTGCTGACGGTCGATGAAGCCACCACCATCCGCAAAGCGCGCGAGTACCGCGACAAGATCCTCGAGAGCCTGAAGAAATAGTGCGCCGCCCCCTCGTTCTCCTTCTTCTCTTCTTCCTCGCCTGCGCTCCCGCGTCGATCGATGTGGAGACGGGCTTCAGCCCGTCCCCGGTCGGGCTGAAGCCCGACACCACATTGCGGAAGCCCGGCACCACGTTGCGGAAGCCCGGCACCACGTTGCTGAAGCCCGGCACCACATTGCCGCGGCGTGTCGTGCTGATCACGTTCGACGGCCTCGGGGCGGATGCTTTGTCGCGCCAATCGAATCTCCCCGCGTTCGCGCATCTCGCGCGCACCGGCGCGGTGGCGCGCGTGATCCCGGTGAACCCGACGCTCACCGGCCCGACGCACGTCTCCATCCTCACCGGCGCCGATCCGCAGACGCACGGCGTGGTCTCGAACTGGTTCCACCTTCCGGGCACGCCGCCGGAGAAGGTCACCCGCGGCATCGAGGTCGACCCCGAGGTCGAGACGCTGGTCGAAGCGGCACGCCGCCAGGGCAAACGCGTCGGCGCGGTGTCGTTCCCGACGATGGACGCGACCACGCCGCGCCGCACGGCCGACTTCGGCGTGGCCTGGACGACGCCGCTCACCCGCGGCCGCATCGTGCAGCTCTCGCGCGCCGACTTCAAACGCGAGTGGGTCCCGCCGACCTGGACCGCGCGCCCGCAGCGGCGGACGTCGTACAGCCCGATCATGCGCGCGCGGGTGGAGTGGACGGCGACGCGCACGCTGCGCACGGACGTCGACGTGGTCGCGTACGACACGACCAACGACCGCCGCGAGAACTACGACGTCTACACGATCGAGCTGTCCGACCGTGAGCTGGAGCTCGACGCGCGAGGGTGGTTCGCGGTGTCGCGCGAGAACCACGGCTCGTGGTCGAAGATCCTCGGCACCACGCCGTCGCTCGACGTGAAGCTGTACTGGGGCGCGATCTCGCGCACGAACGCCTATCCCGAGTCGTACCGGGCGATGCTCGATGCCGAGGCGGGGTTCTGGCCGGGCGCGGCGGACGAGCAGTCGGACATCGATCCGGCCACGTTCGCGGAGCAGCTGGAGCGGCTGACGGAGTTCCTCACGCGCGCGCAGACGCTCACACTGCAGCGCATGCAGTTCGACCTGCTCCTCGCCTACCAGCCGGTGATCGACGCCACGCTGCACAACTTCATCGGCACGAACGACGAGGTGATCCGCCGCGCGTACGCCGCCGCGGACCGCGCCGCGGCCTCCGTCGGCTCGCAGCTCGACGCGGGCAACGACGCGCTGCTGATCATGGGCGACCACGGGCTCGTGCCGATCGACCGCACCGTGCGGCTGAACGCATTCCTGACGCGGCACGGCTTCGCGCCGCGCTGGCGCGCGTACACGGCCAACAACGTCGCGCACCTGTACCGCTTCTCGGGCGAGGACGACGCGGACATCGTCAGCGGCGTGCTGCAGTCGACCGGCTGGTTCGAGCGCATCGAGAAAAAGCAGCACCGCAACAGCGGCGATCTCATCGCCACCTCGCATCCCGGCATCTCGCTCAGCGACTCGTTCGACGAGCCGGTGGAGGGGAAACCGAACAACGCCGGACACCACGGCGCGCTGAACACGCATCGCGAGCTGCACGCCGCCTTCTTCGCCAGCGGCCGCGGCGTGACGCCGGGGAACGTGGGGGAAGTGCCGCAGACGGAGATCGCGGCGTTCGTGAAAGGCTTGCTAGGCCTCCCCAGCGGACCGCCGGCGTCCTCGCCGGCTGCCGTGCAGGCGTCTCGCCTGCACGCCCCGGAGGCGGCGGCGGGACGCCGCCGCGACAGCCGGCGGGACGCCGGCGGTCCGCTATCATCCGCGCCGTGATCCGGCACCTGGGCGCCTTCGCATTCTTTCTCGCGATGGCGATCGCCATGACGTGGCCGCTCGCCACGCAGCTCTCCACCACCGTCCCCGACCTCGGCGATCCGCTGCTGAACGCGTGGATCATCGACTGGGTCTGCCACGCGCTCTCCACCGCGCCGCTGTCGCTGTTCGACGGGCCGATGTACTGGCCGGCGCGCTTCAGCATCGCCTTCAGCGAGAACATGACCGGCATCGCCCTGGTCGTGCTGCCGTTTCATCTCGCGGGGGTGGATGCCGTCGCGGTCTACAACATCGCGCTGCTGCTGGGCTTCGCGTTTTCCGGGTACGGCGCGTGGGTGCTCTGCCGCGTGGTGACGGGGAACGACGTCGCGGCACTGATCGGCGGCGTCATTCACGCGTTCGCGTCGTTCAAGATCGCGCACGTGCAGCACCTGCAGATCGTCTGGAGCGGATGGCTGCCGCTGATGCTGGCCGCGCTGTTCCTCTACTGGCGGCGGCCATCGTGGAAGTACGCGGCGTTGCTCGGCGGCGCGTTCCTGATGAACGGGCTGACGAACATTCACTGGCTGCTGTTCGGCGGGTTTGCGCTGGCGGTGACGATCGCGTTCCGGCGCGACGAGTGGCGGAAGCTGTTCGTGGCGCTGGCGGTCGCGTCGCTGCTGCTGTTGCCGATTCTGATTCCGTATCAGCTCGTGGCCAGCGAGTACGGGGCGCGGCGGACGTCGTTCGAGGCGCGGCTCGGGTCGGCGGCGCCGGGGCACTGGCTGGTGGGGTCGTCGCGGAATCTGCTGTATGGACGGTTCTTCAGCGACTGGCGGACGGACGAGAGGGAGTTGTTTCCGGGGATCATCGCCCTCGCCTTATGCGTGCTCAATGTGGGGCGGGGG
>DASUSL010000430.1:0-2290 GCA_036375135.1 Thermoanaerobaculia bacterium
GCAGCGCTGGTTGGCATAGCCGGGCCGCACGCTGATCGCCTGAATCGTGCGTCTCGTGAACGCACGTGCAACACCAGCGCTGCCGGCCGCGCCGGCCCGCCGGAGGCGCTCCCGGTCGTCTTCCCCGGGTGGGCGGCTATACTGCCGCGCCTATGTACCGCCCCACTGAAATCGAGCCGAAATGGCAGCAGCGATGGGCCGAGGCGAAGGTCGCGGAGATCGACGTCGCCGCGCCCGGCCAGAAGCTCTACATGCTCAACATGTTCCCGTACCCGTCCGGCGACCTTCATGTCGGCCACGGGCGCAACTACATCCTCGGCGACGCGCTGTATCGCTACTTCCGCATGCAGGGGCGCGCCGCGCTGAACCCCATGGGCTGGGACGCGTTCGGCCTGCCCGCCGAGAACGCGGCCATCAAGAACAGGACGCATCCGCGTCCGTGGACGCTCGCCAACATCGAGCGCATGAAGAAACAGTTCGCGCGCTGGGGCATCCTCTACGACTGGTCCAAAGAGATCGCCTCGTGCGAGCCCGAGTACTACAAGTGGAACCAGTGGCTCTTCCTGCAGCTCTACAAGCGCGGCCTCGCGTATCGCGGCACCGCGCCGGTCAACTGGTGCCCGCAGGACCAGACCGTGCTCGCCAACGAGCAGGTCGTCGACGGCCGCTGCGAGCGCTGCGGCGCGCTCGTCGAGCAGCGCGAGCTCTCGCAGTGGTTCTTCAGGATCACCGAGTACGCCGACCGTCTCGATGCGGGACTGGACACGCTCGAGCACTGGCCGGAAAAAGTGAAGCTCATGCAGCGGAACTGGATCGGCAGGTCGCTCGGCGCCGACGTCGACTTCCAGGTGCCCGCGCTGGGCGGGGCCATCCGGATCTTCACCACGCGTCCCGACACCATCTACGGCGCGACCTTCATGGTGCTCGCGCCGGAGAACCCCGCCGTGCCGGCGCTCATCGCCGACCGCGAAGACCGCGACGAGATCGAGCAGTGGATCACCGGCGTGCGCAACCAGTCCGCGCTGGAGCGGCAGGAGGCGGGGAAGGAAGGACGCTTCACCGGCAAGACCGCCATCAATCCCTTCACCAACGAAGAGATCCCGATCTGGCTCGGCAACTTCGTCCTGCCGCAGTACGGCACGGGGGCGATCATGTCCGTGCCCGCGCACGACCAGCGCGACTTCGAGTTCGCGCAGCAGTACGGGCTGCCCATCAGGCAAGTCATCAAGCCGGTGAGTGGCGATCCGCCCGTGGGGGAGGCCTTCACCATCAAGGACGAGACCGGCGTCGCCGTCAACTCCGGCGACATCGACGGCCTCCCGGTCCCGAAAGCGATCGAGCGCATCATCGAGATCATCGAAGAGCGCGGCCTGGGCAAGGGCACCGTGCGCTATCGCCTCCGCGACTGGCTCATCTCGCGCCAGCGCTACTGGGGCACGCCCATTCCGATGATCTACTGCGACGCGTGCGGCCTCGTGCCCGTGCCCGACGACCAGCTGCCTGTCACGCTGCCGCTCGACGTCCCCTTCACCGGACGCGAGGGGAACCCGCTGGCCAAGCACGACGCGTTCGTCAACGTGCCGTGTCCGCAGTGCAACGCCGCCGCGAAGCGCGAGACCGACACGATGGACACGTTCGTCGACTCGTCGTGGTACTTCCTCCGCTTCGTCACGCCGCGCGACGGCGAGAAGATCTTCGATCCGGCGCTCGTCGACCGCTGGCTCCCGGTCGACCAGTACATCGGCGGCATCGAGCACGCGATTCTGCATCTCCTCTACGCGCGCTTCATCACGCGCACGATCCACGACATGGGACTGATCTCGTTCGAGGAGCCGTTCACGCGCCTCTTCAACCAGGGCGTGATCACGAAGGAAGGCTACAAGGACGAGCGCGGCGCGTGGGTGTCGCCGGCCGAGGTGCAGTGGAAGGACGGCAAGCCGTATCGCGGCGACGAGTTGCTGACCGCCGAGGTGACGAAGATGTCCAAGTCGCGCCTCAACGTCGTGCCGCCGGACGAGCTGATCGCCCGCTACGGCGCCGACACGGAGCGCGTGTACACGCTCTTCATCGCGCCGCCGGAGAAAGAAGCGGCGTGGTCCGACGAAGGGGTGGTGGGGGCTTATCGCTTCCTCGGCCGCGTCTGGAACATGGGCGTCGCGTTGAGTGGAGGAGAGGCGATCCCGCCTGACCGTCAGGCAGGATTGCCCGACCTCCACCAGAGCATCATCCGCAAGATGCACCAGACCATCGACGCCGTGACGTCGCGCATCGAGCGCTTCGAGTTCAACAC
>DASUSL010000431.1:0-3121 GCA_036375135.1 Thermoanaerobaculia bacterium
GGCCCGCCGGCGTCCTCGCCGGCTGCCTGTGGCGGCGTCCCGCCGCCACCCGCCCGCTGCGCAGGCGGGACGCCTGCGCAGACAGCCGGCGGGGACGCGGCGGTCCGCTGAGGCGCAAAAAACTAGTGTCGTGTCACGACGCTAGTGCTTCGCTTCGTCTTCGCCTTTTTCGGTTCCTTCGATCACGGGGCGTTCCACTTCGTGGAAGCCGCCGCCGTAGGTGCCGCCGCCGCTGGTGCCGAAGACGCCGCCTTCGCCCTCGGCGACGCCGTAGCGTCCGGGGCCGGTGCGGGCGGCTTCGTCGTAGCCTTCGTTGGTGGGGTCGTCTTTCTCATGCGGAGGCGTGGCGCCTTCCACGGTGTAGTCCATCTCGTCGTCGTTGCGAGTCGTCGCCATAATGCCGGGTTCAGTGCAAGCGCCGCTCCCGGTCGACGCGCATGTCGACGCCATCGTCTCCCTGGTCCGCGCCGAACGGCGCGCGGTCGTGCTCGCCCCGCCCGGCGCGGGGAAAACGACCCGCATCCCGCCCGCCCTGACCACCCTCGGCCGCACGATCCTCCTGCAGCCGCGGCGCGTGGCCGCGCGCACGCTGGCCCGGCGCATCGCCGCCGAGCGCGGCTGGACGCTGGGCGAGGAGATCGGCTGGCAGATCCGCTTCGAGCACCGCTTCTCCGCGCGCACGCAGCTCCTCGTCGCCACCGAGGGGATCCTCACCGCGCGGCTGCAGTCGGATCCGCTGCTGAGTGATTTCGCCGTGGTCGTCCTCGACGAGTTCCACGAGCGCAGCGTGCATGCCGACCTCGCCCTGGCGCTGGTGAAGCAGGCCGCCGACTCGCGCGACGACCTCGCGGTCGTGGTGATGTCGGCCACGATGGACCCCGAGCCCGTCGCGCGCTTCCTCGGCGGCGCGACGATCGTCGACGTGCAGGCGCGCACGTATCCGATCGACGTGCGCTACTCGCGCGCGACGATGGCCGAGGCCATCCGCGACGTGGAGAAAGAGGCGAAGGGACACATCCTCTGCTTTCTGCCCGGCGCGCGGGAGATCGAGGATGTGGCGCGGGCTTTGGCCCGCGAGGGCGGACTGAAGTCCGCCCCACATTTGCTGCATGGATCGTTGCCGGTCGAGCAGCAGGAGCGGGCGCTCGCACCGTCGCAGGAACGGAAGATCATTCTGGCGACGAACGTCGCCGAGACCTCGCTCACGGTCGAGGGAGTCACGGACGTCATCGACTCCGGCACGCAGAAAGTGCTGCGCTTCGATCCGGAGACGGCGGTCGATCATCTCGTCCTCGAGCAGATCTCGAAAGACTCCGCCGACCAGCGCGCCGGCCGCGCGGGACGCACGGGGCCGGGACGGGCCACGCGCCTGTGGGACGAGCGTACGCTGCTCCGTCCGCAACGCGAGCCGGAAGTGCGGCGCGTCGATCTGGCGTCGCCGGTGCTGGACATCCTCGCCTGGGGCGGCGATCCGCGCACATTCGACTGGTTCGAGCGTCCGCCCGAGCATCGCATCGAGGCCGCGCTCGAGCTGCTGCGCCGCCTCGGCGCGCACGATCCGCGCGTCGCGGAGCGGCTGCGCGCCATGCCGCTGCATCCGCGTCTCGCGCGCGTGCTGCTCGACGGCGGCGCGGCGGCGGTGCGCGTCTGCGCGCTGCTCTCCGAGGATGTGCGCAACATCGGCAGCGGCGACGCGCTGTCACTGGCCGATTCGCCGAGACTCGACCACGCGGCGCGCGAGCTGACGCGCTACGCGAAAGGGAGCGGCGACGTGCGCAAGGCGCTGCTGGCCGGCTATCCCGACCGCGTGGCCATGCGCCGCGAGCCGGGCTCGCTGCGCCTCCTCCTCTCCAGCGGCACCGGCGCCGTACTGGCGAAAGAGAGCGGGATGCACGGCGGTGAGTTTCTCGTCGCGCTCGACGTCAGCGGCGGCGCGGAATCGCTCGTGCGCATCGCGTCGGTCGTCGAAAAGGAATGGCTCACGCCGACGCACGAAGAAGTCATCCACTCCCTGCGCGACGACGGCAGCGTGCGCGCGACGAAGCAGGTCTGGTACGACAAACTGTTGCTCAAGGAATACGGCGTCGCGCCCGATCCCGAGGAAGCGGCGCGCCTCACGCCGAAGAAACAGCTTTCCCCGGAGATGCAGCGGCGGCTCGCCTTTGCCGGCATGGACGAGCCGGACAAGCGGCTGGACAAGCTCGCGCCGGAGCGCCTCGACCTCCCCAGCGGCCGCACGGCGAAGCTCGAGTATCAGGATGACGGCTCGGTCGTGGCGAGCGTCAAGTTGCAGGAGCTCTTCGGCCTGGCCGACACGCCACGCATCGGGCCGCGCAGCGTGCCCGTCACCTTCGCGCTGCTCTCGCCGGCGGGGCGGCCCGTGCAGGTCACGCGCGATCTGCGCTCGTTCTGGAACGGCGCGTACAGGGAAGTGCGCAAAGAGCTGCGGGCGCGCTATCCCAAACATCCATGGCCCGAGGATCCGTGGAGTGCGACGCCGACGCATCGCACGACGCGGCGAAAAACGTAGGACAGGCTTCAGCCTGTCCGCCCCCGTGGGTGGGGGGCAGGCTGAAGCGCCTGTCCGCCCGCCCACGGGAGGGGCAGGCTGAAGCCTGCCCTACGTTTGGCAACTACACGGTCACCATTGCCTCGAGCGCGTCGTACTTCATCACGTTCACCGTCGAGCCTTTGATCTCGATCACCTTCTTCGAGCGGAGGCTGGTCAGCAGCCGGGTCACGGTCTCGCGCGTGGTGCCGATCATCTGCGCGATCTCCTCGTGCGTGAGGAGCACTTTCAGGCGGATGCCCTGGTCGGTCTTCTCGCCGCGCTCGTCGCACCAGTCCATGACCAGGCGGGCCAGCTTCTCGGTGGTGGTCTGGGCCAGGCCGAACGAGCGGATCTCGCGCTGGGCGGCGTAGTAGTCGCCGCTGAGCTGGCGGGCCACGCTCATCATCGCCTCGCGGTCGTTCTGGATCCAGGCCATGAACTCTTCGGTGCGGATGAAGTTGACCTGGCACGGCTCGATGGTCTCGGCCGAGATCTCGTAGGCCTTGTGCAGCAGTACGGCGCTCGATCCGAGGACCTCGCCCGGGCCGGCGATGCGGACGATGAGCGTGC
>DASUSL010000432.1:0-3570 GCA_036375135.1 Thermoanaerobaculia bacterium
GCCGCTGTTCACGTATCCGGTGATCGGCTGGATCGTGCGGCTCTTCGAGACGATCCCGGTCTATCGCAAGCAGGACAACACGTCGGGCACGAACCACGAGACGTTCGAGCGTGCGCGCGCGGTGCTGCGCCACGGCGGCGCGATCGCGATCTTTCCCGAGGGGACGACGCACGACGACCCGCAACTGCGCGAACTGAAGACCGGCGCCGCACGCATCGCCCTCGGCGCGGGCCTCGACGACATGCTGGTCGTCCCCACCGGCATCTACTACACCGCCAAGCACGTCTTCCGCAGCTCCGCGCTGGTGGTGTTCGGCGAGCCGCTGCGCGTACAAAGTGGAGGACAGGCAATCCTGCCTGTCCTGCCGGCAATTCCGCCTGTCCCCGCCGATCGACAGGCAGGATTGCCTGTCGTCCACGAACCTGCCGCCGAGGACGTCGAACTGCTCACCGCCGCCATCGACAGCGGTCTCGACGCGGTGACGGTGCAGGCCGACTCGCACGCCGCGCTGGAGCTGATCGCCCGCGCGGAGGACATCTTCACCGCGGACGACGAGCAGTCGCTGGCCGAGGAGTTCGAGCTGCGGCGCCGCTTCGTCGGCGGCTATCACTACCTCCGCGCGCACGATCCGGCGCGCCTGCAGCGGCTGCAGTCGGCGCTGGAGCAGTTCGAGTCGGCGCTGCGCCGCGCGAAGCTCGACGTGCACGAGCTGAAGCCGCAGATCAGCCTCGGGCGCTTGGTCCGCGTGCTGGTCATGCTGCCGCTCGCGCTCATCGGCGCGATCGTGAGCTGGCCCGCGTACCGGCTGGTGGCCTTCCTCGCGCATCGTGTCTCGAAGGGGGAGAGCGCGGTGATGGCCACGATCAAGTTCCTCGCGTCGATGCTGCTCTATCCGCTGACGTATGCCGCGGCGGCGGTCATCATGGGGATGCGCTTCGGCTGGCTGGCGGGCGTGGCAACGGGGCTCGCGTTGCCGTTTCTCGGGTACATCGCACTCATCGTCGCCGAGGATGCGGACAGCATCATCGGCGACCTGCGCGCGCTCGGCTATCGGATGTTCCGGCGCTACGGCTACGAGCGGCTGGTTGCACAACGACGAGCGATCCGTGACGAAATCAACACGGTCGCGCGCGAGCTCGGCTACTGACGCGCTCGCCCTGAAGGGGCACTCGATTTTCCCCAGGCTTCCCGCCCGATGGTGGTCCATCATGCCGTCGGTATGACACGCCGCACCTCCCTCCCTCTCTCTCTCCTCTTGCTCGTTCTCGCAGCCTGGCCGGCGGCGGCGGCGCGCCGCCGGCCTTCTCACATCCCGGTGCTCTATCCGCAGTGCTCGATGGTGACCGGCACCGGCGCCGTGACGTTCACGCGCGACGACGGCCGCACGCTCGCCCCCTCCTCGGAACCGATGCGTCCCATCACGTACACGTGGGGCGTGGCCGCGCTCGACGAGCCCGACACGCTGCTGGCGTGGCACGACAGCGACCTGCTGCTGTCGAACGACGGCGGCTGCTCGTGGCGCGTGGCCGAGCACATCGAAGGATGGGACTTCCCGCCGACACTCACCGCCGCGAAAGGCGGCCGCGCGTACGCGTGGTCGGAGAACCGCAGCTTCCTCTATCGCTATGACTCGCGCGGCGCGGTGAAGCTCAAGCCGCCGGCGGACTTCATGGGTGTCGGCGTGGACGCGAACGACGGAGACCGCCTCCGCGCCGGCGGCAGCGACGGCACGATCTGGGAGAGCGTCGACGCCGGCGTGACCTGGACGCAGATCGGCGCGCTCACCGGCGCGGTCGGCTACTACCGCTTCGCCTTCGATCCGCAGAACCTCGATCACATCGTCGGCGGCACGGTGGCGAACGGCGCCTTCGTCACGCGCGACGGCGGGAAGAACTGGACGCGCGCGACCGGCTTCGCCGCGCGCTCGGCGAACGTCTTCAACATCGTCTTCTCGCCGGTCGACTCGAACCGCGTCTGGGCCATGGGCCTCGACCTCGACCACACGGCTACCGCGCCGCACCACGGCCGCCACATCTTCGTCTCCGACGACGGCGGCAACACATGGCGCGCGGTGGTCGACGAGTCGCCCGCGGTGAAGCTGATCAACGGCCCGATCATGGCCGCGCATCCGACCAACCGCGACGTCGTCTACTTCATCTTCGGCACGCACTTTCAAGGCTACGGCACGGACGTGCACCGGTACGACGCCTCGTCCCGCTCGTTGTCGACTACGCACAACGACCATGACGGAGTGAACGCGATCGCGTTCTCGCGAAGGGACCCGGGCGTGATGTACCTCGGGCTGGAGAAGATCAACTAGGGAGCGCCGGCGTCCCGCCGGCTGCCGTGGCGGCGTCCCGCGCCGCCCCCCCCGGGGCGGGCGGCGGGGACGCCGCCCGGGCAGCCGTCGAGACGGCGGCGCTCCGCTACCTTGCCGCGCGGCGGCGCATGATGGTTTCGTTGCTGGCGTTGAACCTTCCCGGGTACGAACGCCGCGTGCCGCACACGCCGAGGTCGGCCTCCACCCACCAGTAGACACGGCCGTTGAGGCGCACGTCGATGGCGGTCTGCGAAGTCGCGCCGACGAGGCGGCCGTTGGCGTAGACGCGGTAGCGCGTGGCGTCGACCATCGAATCCCATTCGAGCGTCACCGCTCCCGCGGTCGCTTCATCCCATGACGGGCCGCGCAGGCGCGGTCCTTCGGAGCCGCACTCGCGTCCCACCATCAACTCGTGATCGGCGAATTCGGTCTCGCCGCGCCAGTAGGCGAGGTTGAACAAGCGCGACTCGAGGTACCCGACCTTCGAGCCGACGCGCACGATCACCACGCCCGTGTTGAGATCGGGCGCATGCACGACCGTGCCGAACGGCGAGCGCCCCACGAGCACCTGCCCGCGAGCATCCGTGCGCAGGACATGATCGGGCGTCGAGTCGAAATGCGCGCCGTACCAGAGCGGCGTGGGCGACGTGCGCGCGGCCTGGTAGATCAGCACCTCCGCGTTCGGGATGGCCACGCCGTTTTCGTCGCGGATGGTGAGGCGGTTCTGCGCCGGCATGTCGTTGAGGAACTCCGCGAAATTGCGCGGCTCGTTGTAGTTCCCCAGCACCGCGCGGCGCCCGGCGATGCGGTTCAGCGCGATGGCGCTGTAGCGGTCGATGAACGAGTAGTGCTTGTTCATCAGCCCCTGCTCCGGCGTGCGGTGCACGAGCCCTCCCGCTTCGGTGGGCACGACGCCCGGCACGTCGATGACAAAGTGCGGCGGGGCGTGGCGCACGTCCCACGCGTAGACGTCGACGAGGTAGCGCGCGTGCCCGAGCTCGTGCAGCGCGCCCACGCCCGTGTAGGCCCAGTTCAGCGGATCGAGCTTCGGCCCGCGCGCGTAGCCGTTGAGGTGCGCGGTGCGGAAGCCCCACATCAGGTCGACCGTGCGGTCATCCTTGTCGGGATGCGTCGCACCGTTCGCGCCCAGCGAAGCATCGGCCGGCAGTCCGTTCAGCGGCAGTGAGCCGTCCGGCACCACCACGATCTTCTGCAGCCGCCAGCGGTCGATGACTCCCGCCAGCGCCGAC
>DASUSL010000433.1:0-13803 GCA_036375135.1 Thermoanaerobaculia bacterium
GAACTGCCGGAACTAAATGGAGATGACCTGGACGCCCTTCCCTATCGCAAGCGACATGCCGTCATGCGGAGCGCCGGCGTCCCGCCGGCTGCCGTGGCGGCGTCTCGCCGCCTCCGCGCGCAGGCGAGACGCCTGCGCGGCAGCCGGCGGAGACACCGGCGCTCCGCAAAACAAAAAGGCGGCCCGAAGGCCGCCTTTTCATTCGCTCGCGCGAAGGCTTTACGCTTTTTTCTTGATCTGCAGCCGGGTGTCGGCGCTGAGCTGGGTCGGCGCGGCGGTGGCGCGGCCGCGCTTCTGGATCGGGAGGCGCGTGTAGACCTGCGTGGAGAGGATCGACGCGTGGCCGAGGATCTCCTGCACTTCCTTGATGTCGGCGCCGGAGGAGACCAGCTGCGCGGCCATGGTGTGGCGCAGCGAGTGCGGCGTGACGTGGCGCTTGATCTCCGCGAGGCGGACGTGCTTTTTGAAGATGTTCTCGATCGAGTAGATGGTCAGGCGCGTTCCCGAGCGGCCGACGAAGAGCGCCGGGGTCGAGAGCGAGCGCTCGCCGCGCAGTTCGAGGTAGTTCTGCATCGCGCCCGGCAGCGTGTCCGACGTGAGGGCCACGCTGCGGCCGCGCGTCGCGCGTCCGGTGATCTGGATCTGCTTGCGGTCGATGTCGACGTCGGAGACGTTCAGCGCGACGAGCTCGCCGATGCGGATGCCGGTCGAGAAGAGCAGCTCCAGGATGACGTTGTCGCGCACGGCACAGAAGTAGCGGTTGCGGCTGCCGGCGGAGTGATCGCGCGCCATCGACAGCTCTTCGACCTGCTCTTTCGGAGCGGCCAGCAGAGCCCGCACTTCGCGGTTCGAGAGCACGGTCGGAACGCGGTTCTCGACCGGCTTGCGGATCTTCAGCTTGCGGGCGGGCGACTCGTTGACGATCCCCTGCTCCTCGAGGAAGCGGAAGAACACCTTCAGCGCAGCCACCTTGCGGCGCACCGACGTGTCACGGTAGGGGCCGCCGCCGAGCTTGTCGAGATAGACCTCGAGATGCTCGGGAGTGATGTCCGTTGCCGGCGTGTCACTCATGTGTGTGTGGAACTGCACCAGGTCGGACTGATACGCGCGAAGTGTCCGATCGGACAAGTTTCGGACGCTCTGTCCATGCTGGAGGAATTGGTCGATCGCCTGCTGCACGTTCATAGTCAAGTCGCTTTACCGTTGGATTTAGGGAATGGGCCGAGCCGAAAGTCTACGCTGCAGTCTCCTTTTGTCAAGAAATTATTTGAGAAGAGGAATATGCTGAAAAGGCATTGAAGTGAAGGGATTACGACTTTACGTGAGGCCGATCGAGGCCGCAGACCACCCGGCGCTGCAGGCGTTCCTCGGCACCGCCACGCCTCCGGCATGGGGACTGCTCGGCAAGCTCCTCGGCGATCTCGTGGCCGTCGTGACGCTCGAGATCACCGGCGACGCGCTGCGCGTGAACGACATCTACGTCGCGCGCGAGCTGCGCAGAAAACGCATCGGCAAAGCGATGATGCGTGAAGTCGAACAGCTCGCGGCGAAGCTCGAACAGCGCCGCATCGTGGTGGACGACGCACGCGGCGCGCAGGAGTTCTTCCGGCGCGTCGGTTTCGAAAGTGAGGGGGACAGATGGGTCAGGGTCGTGGCGTAGCGGGTGTGATGGTGATGGTGGCGGTGCTGACCTCGTGCGCGCAGCAGCCGCAGCCGCCCCTGGAAGCAGTGAGACCCGCGGCCCTTCCCGCGGCGGTGGTCGAGGAGCCGAAGCCCGTGCCGCCGCGCGACCTCGCGCGCAACGCGCTGGCGCTCTTCGACAAGAAGGATTGGAACGCCGCCGTGCCGGCGCTGACCGAGGCCGCGGCCGCGTATCCGGAAGTCGCGCCGTTCCTGCGGCTGCGCGTCGCGGAGGCGGAAGTCGCGCGCGGCAACGTGCAGAGCGCGATCGCGCTCCTCTCCGAGATCATCGCCATCAGCGACACCTCCGCCGCGACCGTCGCGCGGCTGCGCCTTCCCGTGCTCTACGCCCAACTCGGCGACCGCGCCGCGACCGACGCCGCCTGGGCGCAGGCGAACGCACTGGCCATCGACGAGCTGACCGAGACCGACTTCGTGACGATGGCCAGCGCGCTGGCGAAAGCGGGACGCACCGACCTCGCCACCAACACGCGCATGCGCCTCCTCACCACGTATACGCAGGGGCGCTACACGGAACAGACCTTCGATCACGTGAAGAACGAGCTGGCGAATCTGCCGGCAGCGGAGCGGCTCGCACTGGCGACGAAGCTGGCGAGCGCCGCCCGCTACGACCAGGCGCTGACGCTGTTGCCGCCCGATGCGCCGGAGGCGCGCGCCGCGCGCATCCGCGCGCTCTTCAACTCGCGTCACTACTCGGAGCTGCTCGCGGAGACCGAAGGCCTCGTGCTCACCGATCCCGCGCTGGCGCTGACGCGCGCCCGCGCGGCGTGGCGCGCCGACCAGCCGTCGCTCTTCCTGGCCGGCCTCGACGCGATCGAGAAAGAGTTCCCCGCCAGCAAGGAGGCGACGGAGGCGAAGATCCTCCGCGCCAAGTACTACACCACCGACGCCCCCGACTACGCAGGCGCCGTCGACAACCTCACCAGAGCGATCGACGCCGGCGCCGGCGACGAGCACCTCTGGAGCCTCGGCTGGACCTACACGCTCTGGGGCAAGTACGACGAGGCGCTGAAGGTCTACGACCGCTACATCCGCGCCTATCCCGACGGCGACTGGAAGACGAACTCCCTCTTCTGGTCGGCGAAGATCCACGACCGCTTCGGACGCACCGCGGAGCGCGACGCGAAGGCGGCGCAGATCGTGGCCGAGTATCCGTTCAGCTACTACGCGTACCGCGCGAAGGAGCTGTGGCCGAGCGTGCGCACGACGGAGACGAAGTCGCTGGCCACGTTCCCCGACGTCGACGTGTCGACGCTCGACGAGCCGCGGCTGAACGTCGTCCGCGCGCTGCAGGACGTCGGCCTCGATCGCGCCGCCGCGCGCGAGATGAAAGTGCTGGCCGCGAAGTACGACAGCAACCCCGCCGTGCAGTTCATGCTGGCCGACGTCTACGTGCGCGGCGGCGAGCCGTTCAAGGCGAACGGCGTGCTGCAGCGCCGCTTCCGCGAGTTCGTCCGCCACGGCGGCACGAACATCCCGCGGCGCTTCTGGGAGATCCTGTTCCCGCTCGCCTACTGGGACACCATCAAAGTGGAGGCGCAGCGGCGCGGGCACGATCCGTACATGCTGGCGTCGATCATCCGGCAGGAGAGCGGCTTCGAGCCGACCACCGTCTCGAACGCGGGTGCGGTGGGGCTGATGCAGATCATGCCGGAGGAGGCGTCGCGCATCGGCACCGCGGGCGGCATCGGCGAAGTCTCCCGCGCCGATCTCTTCGTACCGGAGAAGAACATCGCCGTCGGCGCGGCGGAGCTGTCGCAGAAACTGGCCGTGACGAACAACAACCTCACCCTGGCCATCGCCGCCTACAACGCGGGAGAGACGGCGGTGCACCGCTGGATGTCGCGCACCTCACCGGACGAAATCGATCTGTTCATCGAGTCGATCCCGTACGCGGAGACGCGTCTGTACGTGAAAACCGTCACGCGCAACCGCAATGAATACAGAAGGATCTACGAGCGCTGACCGGGCTGGCACACTAGTTGACACTCCCCCTTCGTCATAACGACAGGCGGAGTTATGAATGCCTCACTGATTCGCGTCTCGATCCTTGCTTCTCTCCTCATCACCGTCGACGCCGCCGCGGCGACGCAGCTCCTGCTGACGCGCGGCGACCAGAACGAGCAGAAGTCCGAGTACACGGGCGTGGTCGATCTGGTCATCGATCCCGGCATCGCGGGCGCGAAGGTCACGGTGACGGTGGACGGACAGAAGGTGGCCACGAACCTCCTCCCCCCGTACCGGCTGACGGTCGACTTCGGTCCCGCGCCGATGCAGCACAAGATCACGGTCACGGCCACGGCCTCGCGCGGCAAGCGCGCGCAGTGGACGACGACGATCAACCGCGGCAACCTCCCGCTGTCGGTGCGCCTGAAGCAGCTCGACGCGCGCACGTTCGAGGCCTTCACGACGTCGCCGAAGGACGATCCCGTGGAACTGGTGCAGCTCTGGGACAACGGCCAGATCGTGAGCGAGGTGAAGAGCGCGCCGTATCGCTTCACCGTTCCCGAGGCAGTGCTGGCGAACGGCTTCGTGCAGGTCACGGCGAAGGCGAAGTCGGGTGAAGAGGCGGCGGACTTCTGGTCGGCCGGCGGCGATGTGGTCGCCGAGGAGCTGCAGGTCCGCACCATTCCGATCTTCGTCTCCGTGGTGGACCGCAACGGCAACACGCGCGACGACATCGACCGCGCGCAGTTCCGCGTCCTCGACAACGGTGCCGAGGCGAAGATCATCGAGTTCGGCAAAGCGTTCGACCAGCCGATCTCCATCGCCCTGCTGCTCGACGCCTCGGCGAGCATGACCTACTCGATGAAGCACGCCGCGAAGGCCGCCTCCGACTTCGTGGAGAAGGCGATCAAGGATGGGGACCGCTGCAGCATCACCGCGATCCAGGAAGTGCCGCGCCGCAAGGTGGGGCTGACGAGCGACCGCGTGCAGATCGCGAAGGCGGTCGGCGCCATCGAGCCGGACGGCCAGACCGCACTCTACGACGCGCTCATCACCGCCATCCGCGAGCTGCGCGACGAGAAGAACCGCCGCGCCATCGTGGTCATGACCGACGGCGGCGACACGTCGTCGAACTATTCGTTCGAGGACGCGCACAAGATGGCCCGCGAGGCCGGCATCCCGCTCTACTTCATCGCCTACGAGGGTGCGAACTCCGCGCGCGAGCTGGAGCGGCTCAGCTTCCTCGCCGCCGAGACCGGCGGCTTCATCGCCACGGCCACGCAGCAGAACCTGCTGGCCAGGTACGAGGCCATCGAGAAGGACCTCCGCGCGCAGTTCGCGATCACCTATCAGGTGTCGGATTTCGGGAAGGCCAACGAGTATCGGCGCGTGCAGGTGATGCTGGCCTCGCCGAAGCTCACCGCCAGAACGATCAAAGGCTACTTCACGCCGTGATATAGGAGTGCGGTGGCGGGCGAGCCACCGCTTTGGTCACCGCTCCCAAAGCGGCGGCTGGCCGCCGCCGCACTCCTAAACATGGATCGCCACGAACCCCTGATCTCCGAACTTCGCGCCCGCGTCGCGCGTGCGAAGTTTTTCCCGCGCCTTCGCGACGACAAAGTCGACGTCACCGGCGCGACGGTCGAGGCGCGCGCGCTCCTCATCGCCGCGCTGCAGGACCAGGAGCGCCGCCGCACCGCCATCATCACGCCCGGCGACGCTGCCGTGGCCGACTTCGAAAACGCGCTGCGACTCTTCCACCGCGATCCACAGTGCGTCTCCGTCTACCCTGCGCCTTCGCTCTCGCCGTACCAGGACGTCGCGCCTTCCCTCGGCGTGGTGCGTGAAGAAATCCGAGCATTGGGCATGCTCATCGACGGCGCGGCGGACGTGCTCGTCGTCCCGACGCGCGCGCTCTTCCAGCGCCTCCCGCGCGCCGAAGACTTTCGCGCGCGCATCCTCCGCCTCGCCGAGAACGACGAACTCGACATGCGCCTGCTGCTGCAGCAGCTCGTCGAGAACGGCTTCGTGCGCACGGACCTCGTCGGCGAGGCGGGCGAGTTCGCCTTCCGCGGCGGCATCCTCGACCTCTTCCCTCCGAACACGAGCGAGCCCGTGCGCGTCGAGCTGTTCGGCGACACCATCGACTCGCTGCGCTGGTTCGACGTCGAGACGCAGCGCTCCGGCGATCCGAGCGGCCCCGTCACCATCTATCCGATGACGCAGTTCCCGGTGACGAAAGACGCGCGGTCGAAGCTGGCCCGCCGCCTCTCGCTCGACTTCATGGACCCGCACTTCAAGCGCGACGTCACGGACAAGATCGAGAAGCTGCAGGAGAACGGCACCTTCGCCGGCATCGAGCACTACGTCCCGGTGGCGATGGAGTCCGTCACCTTCGCCGACTACATCCGCGACTTCGACGTCATCCTCCTCGAGCCCGACAACATCACCACCACCGTTACCCGCTACGAGTCGCTGCTCCGCAACGAGTACGAGCTGGCCGCGGAGAAAGGGCGCGCGGTCTATCCGCCGGAGAAGCTCGTCGCGCCGGGCATCGACGTCCTGCAGTTCATCGAAAGCGCGCGGCTCTCGTTTTCGGAAGTGCACATTGCGCAACGCAGGGCAGGCCCGCCCGAGGGGCAGGCTGAAGCCCGCCCTACGTTCGAGGGGCAGGCTGAAGCCCGCCCTGCGTTCGCCGAGGAGCTGCGCCTGCACGCGCGTCCCACCGATCGCTGGAACAACCGCCTCAGCGAGTTCCCGGCGGAAGTGCTGCGCACCGACATGCAGCAGCTCTTCTTCACCGCCACCAAAGGAGGCCGCGAGAAGATCGAGCGCCTGCTGAAAGAGTTCAGCGTGCCGTTCGCGGAGAACCGCATCGGCGCCGAGCTCGCGGTCACGCCGGGCCACATCGCGCGCGGCTTCCTCTTCGAAGAGCTCGGCCTCGTCGCCTACTCGGAGTGGGACCTCTTCGAGCCCCCCACCTCCACGCGCATCGGCGGCCGCAAACGCAAGTCGGAGGCGTTCCTCTCCGACCTGCGCGACCTCAAGGCCGGCGACTACATCGTGCACGTCGACCACGGCGTCGGCCGCTTCCTCGGACTGCAGCGCATCCCGTTCGGCGAGACCGAGCGCGAGGTCATGCAGATCGAGTACTCCGGCGGCGGCAAGCTGCTGATGCCGATGGAGAACCTCAACCTCATCCAGCGCTACACCGCGGGTGAGGAGGCGCAGCCGGCACTCGACAAGCTCGGCGGCACGACCTGGGGCCGCAAGAAGGCCTCGGTCAAGAAGGCGATGCGCGACATGGCCGACGAGCTGCTCAAGCTCTACGCCACGCGGCGCATGGTGCACGGCCACTCGTTCCAGAAGGACTCGCCGTGGCAGTTCGACTTCGAGGATGCGTTCGAGTTCGATGAGACCGAGGATCAGATGTCGGCCATCGAGGACGTGAAGAGCGACATGGAGTCGCGCAAGCCGATGGACCGCCTGCTCTGCGGCGACGTCGGCTACGGCAAGACCGAGGTGGCCATGCGCGCCACGTTCAAGGCGGTGATGGACGGCAAGCAGGTGGCCGTGCTCGCGCCGACGACCGTGCTCGCCTTCCAGCACTACCGCACCTTCCTGCGGCGCTTCGCGTCGTTCCCCGTGACCATCGAGCTGCTGACGCGCTACTACTCCGCGAAGGAGCTGAAAGAGATCCTCAAGAAAGTGGAGACGGGCGAGATCGACGTGATCGTCGGCACGCACCGCCTCCTGTCGAAGGACGTGACCTGGAAGGACCTCGGCCTGCTGGTCATCGACGAGGAGCAGCGCTTCGGCGTGGCGCAGAAGGAGCGGCTGAAGTCGATCAAGAAGAGCGTCGACGTGCTGGCCATGTCGGCCACGCCGATTCCACGCACGCTGCACATGTCGCTGGTGGGCATCCGCGACATCTCGGTCATCGAGACGCCGCCGAAGGACCGCCTGGCCATCCAGACCGCGGTGGTGCCGTTCGACGACGACTTCATCCGCGAGGCGATCGAGTTCGAGATCGGCCGCGGCGGCCAGGTCTTCTTCGTCCACAACCGCGTCGAGTCGATCTACGAAATGAAAGGGCTGCTCGAGCGCATCGTGCCGGGCTTGCGCGTGATCGTCGGCCACGGCCAGATGGACGAGCGCGAGCTGGAGCAGGCCATGCTCGCCTTCATCGAGCGCAAGTTCGACGTGCTGCTGGCCACGACCATCATCGAGAACGGCATCGACATCCCGGCGTGCAACACGATCCTCATCAATCACGCGGAGCGCTTCGGCCTCTCGCAGCTCTACCAGCTCCGTGGACGCGTGGGCCGCAGCGACCGTCTCGCGTTCTGCTACCTGCTCGTGCCGAGCGACCGCGTGCTCTCCGGCGACGCGCGCAAACGCCTCGCCGCGATCCAGGAGTTCTCCGATCTCGGCGCCGGCTTCCGCATCGCCGCGCGCGATCTCGAGATCCGCGGCGCGGGCAACATCCTCGGCGGCGAGCAGTCCGGCCAGATCGCCGCGGTCGGCTTCGAGATGTATACCAAGCTGCTCGAGGAAACGGTGCGCGAGATGAAGGGAGAGCGCATCGAGGAGGAGATCGAGACGTCGATGAACCTCGGCGTCGACATCTACATCCCGCGCGAGTACATCGGCGAGGAGAACCTGCGCATGACCTTCTACAAGAAGATCGCCTCGGCGTCGTCCGAGGAGCGCCTGACCGACATCCGCAACGAGATGCGCGACCGCTTCGGCGCCGTGCCGCCGGCCGTCGACTCGCTCCTGCACTTCGTGCAGGTGAAGTGGTTCGCCAAGTCCCTCGGCGTGCTCTCCGTGGTGCGCGAAGGCGCACGCGGCGTGGTCAAGCTCACGCCGCAGGCGAGGGTCGATCCGAACAAGCTGCTCGTGTTTCTCAGCGAGCATCCCGACGCGAAGTTCTCGCCGAACGGCGTGCTGTCGTTCCCGCTGCGGCAGCACGGAACGCACGTCATTGACGAAGTGGAAAACGTCCTGAAAACGCTCGCGGCGTAATCAGGAAATGTCCCTATCGCCGCGCCCGCCATGTACCCGATTTTGGGTGCATGAAAATACTGACGGCAGCAGCACTCTTCCTTCTTTTTCTCGCTCTTCCCGCCTCCGCGCAGTTCTGGGGCGCGGCCGGCTCGACGGGCATCGTCGACGAGGCGTCCGCCACGCTCTACGAGTTCCACAACGGCACGTTGCGGTTCAAGTCGACCGAGACCGGCACCATCGTGGCGCGGTATCCGATCGGCAGCACCGCGGTCGAGAACCCCGACTTCAACACGCTCGTCACGACGTACGGCGGCCCGGGCGTCAGCGTGAAGCTCGTGAACATCCCGCAGTGCAGCAGCACCCCGGACGTCGTCGCGCAGTGGGGTCCGTCCACGACCAGCTCCACGAGCATCTGCGAGGAGACTGACGTCTCCTCGGTGTACTGGGACAACTACGGCTACACGTGGTACGTCGAAGTCACCCTCACGCGCGCGAACACCTCCACCAATCCGCAGCTCCACACCCTGCACCTGATCCCGTGAGGAGAGCGACCATGAAACGACTGATCCTCGTGCTCCTGCTCCTCGCCGCCACGCCGGTCTTCGCGCAGTACTGGGGCGTCCCCGGCTCCGCGGGCGACATCGACGACGCGTCCGAAACGCTGTTCGACACCGACGGTCCGACGCTGAAGTTCAAGAGCGGCCAGACCGGCACGATCGTGGCGCGCTATCCGGTCTTCAGCTCCGTGCAGGATCCCGGCTGGACCGACCTCGCGGTCAACTACACGGGCGCGGGCGTCAGCGTGAAGCTGATCCGGCTGCTCTACTGCAACAAGTTCACGAACCAGCTCCTCTCCGAGTCGATGCCCACGGGCGAGTCGAATACGTGCGAGGGCGCGGCCGTCCCCGCCAACTCGTGGGACTTCACGCAATGGACGTACTACGTCGAGGTCACGCTCACGCGCGGCTCGACGGCCACCGATCCGCAGCTCCACCAGCTGCACTTCCAATGACCGGACCGGAACCGGCGGCCGGTTTCGCCATCTTCACTCCAATGAAAGGACCCATCATGAAGAAGCATGTCGTCGTCGCAGCAGCATTGTTCGTCCTCGCCGCATTTCCCGCGTTCTCGCAGCAGCTCTGGAACACGACCGGCTCGACCGGCATCATCGACGAAGCGTCGCTGAACCTCTTCGAGTTCAGCGGACAGACGCTGCAGTTCAAGCCCGGCGCGGTCGGCACGATCGTGGCGCGCTATCCGATCGTCAGCCACACGCAGAATCCCGGCTGGGGCTCCTTCTGGATCGGTTACGGCGGCCAGGGCGTCTCGGTGGCGCTGAAGGAAGTCAACCAGTGCGGCAACGTCGAGACCACCCTCACCACCTACAGCCCGGTCGGCCAGGACGCCAACATCTGCATCAGCCACATGTTCTTCGGACTGTTCACCTGGAACTTCGCGCAGAACTCGTACTACCTCGAGGTGACGCTCACGCGCCCCACCACCGCCACGAACCCGCGCTTCCACCGCCTGCAGTTCCCGTAACAGATGTGGGGGAGCGCCGGCGTCCGCGCCGGCTGCCCGGGCGGCGTCCGCGCCGCCCGCCCCCGCCGCGTGGCGGCGCGGGACGCCGCCACGGCAGCCGCCGGGGACGACGGCGGTCCGCTGAAGCCCGCCCCACATTTGCTACACTCCGGCGCGTCCGTGCTCGCCCGCCGCGCCGTCATCCTGCTGCTGGTTCTGCTCTCCGTATTGGTCGGCTGTGAGCGCAAGCCCGCCATTCCTCCCGACGTGATCGTGCGCGTGAACGAGCGCATGCTCACGCTGGCCGACTTCAAGCGCTACCTCGAGCGCAACGCCGGCACCGAGCTCGCGCAGCTCACCCCCGAAGTGGCCAGCGCGCTGCTCGACCAGTTCGTCGAGGAGATCATCCTCTCCGAGTACGCGGCGTCGCACGGCGTCGAAGTGCCGAGCGAGAAGATCGCCGAGCAGGTACGCACCGAGGCCGGCGCCACCGTCATCGAGAAACGCGACGAGATGCGCCGCGAGAAGCTCATCGCCAACCTCACCGCCGAGATCGGCGAGCCCACCGACACCGAGATCCGCACGTACTACCAGCAGCGTCCCGGCGAGTTCCGCAGCGGCGAGGAAGTGCGCGTGCGCCAGATCCTCGTCAGCGATGAGACGCTCGCCAAAGAGATCCGCGAGCAGTTGAAGAAAGGCGCCGCCTTCGAGGAGCTCTCCGCGCAGCACTCCCGCGCGCCGAACGCCAAGCGCGGCGGCGAGATCGGCTTCGTCAGCCGCGGCGAGATCCCGAAGATGTTCGAGGAGGAGATCTTCCGCCTCGCGCCCGGCGAGGTCAGCGAAGTCATCCGCACCGACTCCAGCTTCCACATCTTCAAGGTCGACGAGCGCCGCCCGGCCGGCACGATGGACGTCGAGGCCGCCACGCCGCTGATCGTGGCCCGCCTGCGCGAGGAGGCCATCCGCGAGCGTCTGGCTCAGCTCGTCGCCTCCAGCCGGCGCGAGATGACCATCGCCGTCCTCACCCGGCGCATCCCCTTCCGCTACTCCGGCGCTCTCCCGCGCGCCGAGGACGAATAAATCCCCTCGGAACTTGTTGTCTCCGCAGATCGTCTCACCCTGAGCATCATGATGAAAAAGACCATTCTTCTCTCCGCTCTCGTCCTCTCCTCGTTCGGCGCGTCCGCCGCCGAGGTGCTCGAAGGTATCGTCGTCCGCGTCGGCGACCGCATCGTGACGCGCACGCAGTACGAACGGCGGCTCCGCGACGCGTACGCGGAGATCGAGCAGAACGTGCGCCCCGAGCAGGTCGCCGCGGCCAAAGCGGACATGCGCAAGCGCCTGGTCGACGACGTGATCAGCGAGCTGCTGATCCGCGAGCGCGCCGACCGCCTCAACCTCACCGTCACCGACGGCGAAGTGAAGGAAGCGCTCGAGCAGCTCAAGCAGCAGTACGGCATCACCACCGACGAGCAGTTCGACGTCTCGCTCCGCAACAGCGGCCTCACCCGCGCCGACATGGAAGCGCGCCTGCGCGAGACGATGACCAGCCGCAAGGTCTTCGCCCGCGAGCTGCGCCGCAGCGAGATGTCCGACGCCGACCTGCGCGAGCGCTACAACCGCGAGAAGGAGTCGTACCGCCTCCCCGAGCGCGCGCACCTGCGCGAGATCGTCATCCTCAAGCCCGAGGATCCGGCCAAGGCCGAAGAGGCGCGCCAGCGCGCCGCCGAAGTCGCGGAAGCCGCGCGCAAGCCGGGCACCGACTTCAAGAACGTCGCCGCGACGATGTCCGAGTCGGGCACCCGCGACAAGGGCGGCGACCTCGGCGAAGTGGCCAAGGGCGACCTCGTCCCCGATCTCGACAAGGCCGTCTTCAGCGCCCAGGCCGGCACCATCCTCGGCCCGCTCGAGACCAAGTCCGCGTGGCACATCATGCTCGTCGAGCAGCGCCTCCCCTCCGAGGTGCCGGCGTTCGAGTCGATCAAGGACCGCTTCCGCCGCGATGCGACGGAGGAGACTTTCCAGCGCGACTACGAGAACTACATCGCCGCGCTGCGCAAGGACGCGTTCGTCCAGATCAACGAAGACATGATCCCGAAAGCCGACTAGCTCCGCCGCCGGTTTCAGTGGAGGACAGGCAATCCTGCCTGTCCGGACAGGACCCAGGACAGGCAGGATTGCCTGTCCTCCACTTCCGCTGCTGCGCAGACAACGAAGTCCAGCGCGCCACAGGGAAGCTCCTTCGCCGTCTCCGCGGCTCGCGATGACACGCCGTCCCTACCTCTGGTATCCGACTGCACACGTTTCGTTGCCCTCGGAAACCCCCACATCCCCCGCTGCGGTAGATTCCGTAGGACCGCTTGACACAGCCACCTTAGAGTGACTGCGTCATGAGCAGCATCGAAGAAGCCGTCCGCGCCATCCGCAGCGCGCGTCCCCGCCGCATCGTCGCACTCACCGGCGCCGGAGTCTCCGCCGACAGCGGCATCCCCACCTTCCGCGGCGCCGGAGGTCTCTGGCGCAACTACCGTCCCGAGGAGCTGGCCACGCCCGAAGCCTTCCGCCGCGATCCGGCGATGGTGTGGGAGTGGTACGAGTGGCGCCGCAAGCTCATTCGCGAGGCGAAGCCGAACGCCGCACACGACGCGCTGGCGCGCCTCCCCGCCTCCGTCGTCGTGACGCAGAACGTCGACGGCCTGCACGCGCGCGCCGGCTCGCCCGAGGTCGTGGAGCTGCACGGCAGCATCCTCCGCGTGCGCTGCGTGAGCGAGGGCACGCGGCAGTTGCGCGAGGAGCCGTTCGACACGATCCCGCCGCACTGTGAGTGCGGTGCGTTGCTCCGTCCCGACGTGGTCTGGTTCGGCGAGATGCTTTCCGAGGAGGCGCTGGCGCGCGCGGCCACCGTCGTGCACGCCGCCGACCTGCTGCTCGTCATCGGCACGTCCGGCGTCGTCTATCCCGCGGCCGGCTTCGTGACCATGCACACCGGACTCTCGATCGAGATCAACCCGGAGGCGAGCGCGGTCAGTTCGGCGTGCACGTTCGCGATCGCCGAGCGCGCCGCCGTGGCCGTGCCGCCGCTCGTCGACGCCATTCTGGAGGGACTGCAGTCATGACCTACCTCATTCGCGACATGCCCGTGCACGACCGCCCGCGCGAGCGCATGTTCAAGCACGGCGCGAAGACGCTCTCCGACGCCGAGCTCCTGGCGGTCATCCTCGGCACCGGCGCCGCCGGCAAGAACGCCATTCATCTCGCGCAGGAGCTGCTCATCGGCGGCATCTGCAGCCTGCGCAACCGCGACTTCACCACGCTCGCCGGCGCGCGCGGCGTCGGCCCCGCGAAGATCGCCCGCATCGGCGCGACGCTGGAGCTCGCGCGGCGCATGTCCGCCGAGCCGAAGGAGAAAGTCAGCCGCTACGACTCCGCCACGCTCGGCCGGCAGCTCGTCGCCGGCATCAGCCACTTCACGCAGGAGCATTTCGGCGTGGCGCTGCTCGACGCGCGGCAGCGGATCGTCAGGCAGCAGGAGCTCTTCATCGGCACGCTCGACAAGACGGCCGTCTCCACGCGCGAGGTCATCCGCGTGGCCATGATCGAGCACGCGAAAGGAGTGGTCGTCTA
>DASUSL010000434.1:0-30976 GCA_036375135.1 Thermoanaerobaculia bacterium
GTGGCGCACTCGCCACTCGTGGTCGACGCCACACCGACTGCAATGAACGTTCGTGACGGCCTCAAGAGCGTCCCTGACCGCGATGATCTCCGAGCGCGCCGAGTCGTATTCGCCGAGCGCTTCTGCGAGCACTTCGAAGTCGCAGTCGCCGACCATGAGGTTGAAGTTGTGGTGCTGCGCGACATTCGGCGCACGGCCGTGCGCGATGTTCGACGCGGCGAGGTTGACGAGCTGCGCCATGTCCCACATTAGGGTGCCGTCGTAGTGGCATACGACGAAGTGACGGTCGTAGATTGGATAGCTGTCGACAACCGCCGTCCACTTGCGTGGTGTGCGCGGCGCAGCAGTGTCTGGGGCAATGGTAACTGTGGTCATGAGCTCTCCTTCTTGGTTGGTCACTTCATCTACTTCTTCACTTCAAATCGGCCGGCCTCGCGATCGGCCTCGATCTCGTCCGAATACTCCATCGCGAGATCCCCGTACTTCACTGGATCGCCGCCAGCGAGACGCCACAGCCGTGCTTCGGTCCGCGTCGGCCGCGCCGGCAGGCACTGCTGGTACTCCGTAGGCGACTGCGCCGCCGCGAGCGCCGCATCCGCCGTATGGCTCCGCCGCGGGCCGTGGTTGCGCGATGTCCACTTCGGCCCCCGGCGCCGCTTCCGATCGTTCGGCTTCTTCCACTCCTTAGGCGGGTCGTCAACCGGGCACGGACCCCATGTCTCCGTCCGCGGGCATCCCGGCTTGTGGCGCCCGGCACGAACACCCGGTACCGGGCGATATCCGGTGTCGAACGGCATGGGCGGGGGAACTTTCGGCCCCGGCGGCGGCCCGTCGTCGAGAGCCGCGTCGTGGTCTTCGTCGAGCCGCGGCAGGTCGTACGTGATGAATTTGGCAGTGTCGAAGACCAGTTTCCCGCCGCGCTTCGTGCACGAGGTCAGCGTCTTCGCGAGCGCATACATCCGCGTCGGGCGGTACATCGCGATCGCGCTGATCTCAAGGAGCGTGAGCTCGGGCGAGATCGGCAAGTAGTACGGCCGTTCGGGCGTCGGCGGGTAGCACTCGATCTCGACGACGCGCTCTTTCCCGCGGTCAATCACGAGGTACGGAATCAGGTAGCCGCCGCGGAGGCCGCGGGGATACGGAATCTGCCCACGCCCCTGCGCTGACCGCCGCAGGAGGCGACGGACGAAGGCGCTCGGGCTGACGATGGTGAGTAGGCGCTCCCTCTTGCGCGCTGATGACTTTAATAGATAAGTAAGGAAGTCTACGAGGTTGGCCACAGTTCGCCTCCTACGCGAAGTGGTCAGTCGAGAGACCAGCACCGGGTTTCCGGAGCTGTGTGAGCTGGTTGCGGGGCTCCTACCCCCCGGCCGGCTCATTTCCCTTCGGGATCTCTCGATCTGAGCTGTGGCCCTCCAATGCTCCGATTACACCTCAGTCATGTGCCAGACCGGGCTCCCGCTAGCTCCAGACGCCGCCGGGCGCACTGCCACGACGCTGCGGGATGCCAAAGTCATATGACGAAATGGGTGCCGTAAAATGGCACCCCGGTCCGACACGAAATGACATCGCAGGAACATCCAACCGCGCAGGCGCCGATGTATGGGGTGTCTGCGGAGGACGCCGCGACCATCATCCGCGAGCTCGGCGCGAAGCTCATCGACGCGTATAACGCGGCGCACGCGGAGGAAGCAGGGGACGACGGAAGACAGAACCTGTGGGGCAGCAAGCAGCGCGAACAGCTCCTCCGCGCACTCGTCAACCGCCTCGCACGTCACGCACGCATGTTTGAAAACGCGGCGCTCTCCACGAGCGGGCGGGCACTCGCCGACTTTTCCCGCGACGCGTTCAAGCAGGGCGCCACCCGTTCCAAGCGCGACCGGAAGCCAATCGCGAAGAACGTGGACAAGGTGATCGGGGGCTGGCTACGGCCGCTGAAACGGCGGCTACGCTTTGACCGCCTCGAGCGGGTCTTTCACCGCGGACCTGTAGTGACATCGCTGTCTGGGGATGTTGCCCTTGCGGAGCGCAACGCGACGTTCCGCCTCACCCTTACCTTCGCGTACCCGTGGCGCGCAGTCACGGATCGACGGCTCCGCATCACGGCGAAGATCGAGGAACGGGAATCGGCCGGCAAGTGGCGTGCCATCCCCTTCCCATCGAACGCCACGGCGGAACGCGTGGCGCTCCCAGAAGAACTGCCCCTCCGCCCGGAGGACGAACGTATGCTCGACGGGCAACTGGAGCACGTGATCGACCTTGCGCGTAGATTCGGACAGCACGACCTCGCGACCTCGCTGGTCGAAGTCCGCAAGTCATATTTTGGCACGCACCCGATCAAGGCGACGGCCGCCCTGCTGCTCGTGATCCTCACGCTGGGTGTTGCGGCATCACCGGTAGGCAGGACGTTCGTAGTGCGCGTCGTTGATGCCATCCGCTCCAGCAGTTCCCTGCGAGAGATGATGGAGAAGTTACGCGCCGATCCGAAGGAAGGCGTGTTCGTCTCGCCCGGCGGGGCGCAATCGCAAGTCGCTGTCAGCGGCAGCGGATCGCAGCTGCGGATCTCGCCTGGCCCATCACCTCAACGCGCGCACGTTGAGGTGATTCTCAGCGCACAAGATGGGGAAGAAATCGCGGCGCTCGTCGTGCCGCTCGCGGATGGGAATCGTATCGGGATCGGCGCGATGCAGTTTCGGGAGGCGAAGGGTGCCCCGATCATGCCGTGGTTTGTCGAGGTCGCGGTCATCCCCGAACAAGACGCGGAACTCGCGGCGGAACTCGCGCGGGAGGCGGCGTCGGTGGCGATCACGTCGAAGCCGCCGCTGCCGACGCCGGCGGGACGCCGGATGCAGAACCTCTCTCTTCCGGGAACGCGCGTGAACTTTGTTTCGGAGTTCTACGAGCTGCCGCGGACGGAGCAACGCTACGCCATTACTGCCACCGTGCGTCGCGCGTCTGGCGCAGCGCAGACCTATCATGCTGAACTCCGTGTGGACCGCAGCGGTTTCATGACCCTCGTGCGCGATCGAGGCACACTACTGACACCTGTGCCGCAAGACGTGAAGTTCGGTCATCCGATCTGTACTTCGATTAGCAATGTCCAGTCGGGCGGGTTCCTCATCAATCAAACCGACTACGTGCAGGCGTCCGCGAGTGCGTTCAAAGAGCAAGAAGTGCTGCTCACTATCTATCCGCCATCGGCGAATCCGCACGTACGCGCCGCCACGGTCGAATGGGGGGACGGAAGCCGCGCAGATTTCGATGAAAGCGAACGGCTATTCATGGCGAAGCATGTCTATCGGGTCGGGGAGCGCGTGTACCCGATCAAGATTTACTTCAACGGCTCTCCCGTGACATACCAGTTCGACCTGTACGTCTTTAGCACGCGCGGCCCCGAACGCGATGTTGCGACGCTCGACTACCTGACACCCTACCCCCCGAACCCGGAGGTAACCGACCTGTACGAGTCAGGTTGGGATGAGGACGAGATCGCGATCGTTAAAAGGCCGGGACCGGTCACAACGGACAGCATCTCGTTCAGCAGGCACTACGATCCATGGGTGTGGAGAGTGCCCCTTGGCTACAAGACGTCAGAGCGTCGGAAGATCCGGTACTTCTGGCGCGATGGAACGGTCCTCGACATTCCTAACTTGACGAAGTTCAGGTGAAAGTAACAGACAACGTCGCCGCGTTCTCACCACTGGAACTTGTTCGCGACCTACTCTTCCTTCATCGAAGGTTCACGAGTGGCGCGCTGCGCTGCCGCGATGACCTCGTCGATTTCATCCCTGACGATTCAGTGCGAATCCGTTCTGCTACGAGGTCACCCGCTGACCTGCTGCGCCTTCTCGTCGGGCGCAGCAGCAACTCCCGCGAGGTGCCGGTCCGCTTCGGCAATGAGGGCGTCCATCTCATGGAGTTCGTCGATAGCCGCCCCGAACTCTTCGTCGGTCGCCTCTTTTTGATCGACCGCATATCGGCGAAGGATCGCCCACTGCTCTTCGGCGCTCGCGGCGCTGAACGCCTCGAGCTGCATCATCTGCTCGGCGAAGGTGTATTGCGGCGTGATCGAGAGAAGTCGGCGAAACTCGTCCGTGAACTTCTCCCCGATCTTGTCGGCGATGGGCTTGTGCTCGACGATGAAGTCCTCGCAGAGCGCCAGTTCGCGGTCGATGCACGGTACGCAGGGGCATTCAGGTCGTGTTGTCGTTCGCATCAGAATATGTCCCTTTGAACGCGCTCCTGCGCGTTCGTCTTTTCTGTCAATACATCGACGTTGTCCGTCCAGCCAGAGCAGTGGTGGAAGGGAAGTCGGAAAGGTGAGGATGAACGCGGAGACCATTCCGTACGCGTCGATCGCCCACGCCATCCACACGAGAATCGCGAGCGCAACGATCAGGATGATCTGCACCTCCCGGATCGCGGACTCCCTCGCGGGTTGGTACGACCGCACGAGGAGCCGCAGTGCACGGTGTTTCACTGCACGCATGTGGAACCTCCAAGAACGCCCGCACACGGCCACGCCGCACTTCCCTTGATCCGCGCTGCGGCGCTGATCGAATGATCTTGCGCGAGCGTGGGCGGAGGTTCGTGCAGCGTGGGCCGCGCACGAGCTACACCTTGCCTGCGCACGCCTTGTTGTTGAATCAGGATGGGCTGTCGTTCGAGTCGTCGTGTGCGTCTTCGAAGTTCATCAGTCGGTTGATCCAGCGAATGAGATCGTAGAAGCGCGACGTATCTACTGCCACGTAATCGCCGTAGTCGTCCGCGTTGACCGCGAGATCGACCGAGGCGTTCCGAACGAATGTGAGGAGGCGCGTCCGCGTCTCCGCGAGCCGCGCAGGTGATGTCTCTGCCATGAGGGAAAGGGGAAAGGCTATGGAGGACGATCGACGCGCGCGAGCAGGTGCCAAAGGAAGGCTCGCTGGCCGCAGCGATGCGCTGCTGCGGCCATGCGAGCGGTGACGTGGGGCAACCTCCACAGATCATGCGGAGACTCCCGCCGATGCTGCCGGAGTCATCACGAGACCAAGGCTCGCGTTGTGCGTGTCGAGCGCGCGACGCGCCTCTGCGACCGCAGAGTCGTTCACGCGCACATAGCGCTCCGTCATCTTGATGGAGGTGTGCCCGAGGATCTTCTGAATGACCTGCAGCGACACGCCCATTGAGGCGAGCGTGCATGCAGCCGAGTGCCGCAGGTCGTGGAACCGGAAGCGACGGGTGAGCTTTGCGATGCGCTTCGCGCGGAGGAACGCGCGACGAAGGGTGATGTCCGCGACCTGCCGCCCTTCCTCGGTCACGAACACGAACTCGCTCACAACCGGACGTCGGCGGCACTCGTCGAGGGCTTCGCGGCAAAGCTGCGAGATCGGAACGACGGCCCACTTCTTCGTCTTCTTCATTGTGAGGCGGATGAATCCCGCCGCGAGATCGACCTGGCTCCAGCGTAGGTTGAGGAGGTCCGACTTTCTGAGGCCGGTCTCGAGCGCCACGACGAAGGCGGGCTTGAGAGCCCTGAAGCGCTGGAAGATGAAGTGTGACGCGTCGCTCGCCGGGTTCAATCCGAAACCGAACCGCCGCGGCGCCTTGAAGTGTTCGCTGGTGACGACGTGCGCCTCTCGCCGGCGCGCGCCGATGTCCGCGCGGAACGCCGCCTCGTCATCGAACGCACCGAGTAACGCCACGCGCTCCGCGTCACTCAGCTCGAGCTCCGGGAGCAGCACTTCCTCGAACTTGATCTTCTCTGTGAGCGGCGACGCCGCGATCACGCGCCGTTTCACGGCGTGCCGCAGGAGCGCCTTGAAGGTCCGTACGCACGCGTTGACGTACGCAGGGCTGCACTCCTTCAGGGTGAGCGCCATGAAGTCTTCGACGTCGCAGGAGTGAATGTCCACGAGCACCTTGTCGCCGAAGAACGGGACCAGGCGGCTATCGGCGATCGTCTGGTACGTGGTGAGCGTCTTCGGCGCGAGACGTGCGCAGATCTTCTCCAGATGCTCGGCGATGAACACGCGGAACGTCGGCACGCCGTCCGCGGCGGCGGGCTGCGGCGCGACGGCGCGCTGCGGCTGCGTCGGGTCGACGACACTCACTTCGTCGCGGAACTTCTGCCACAGCTTCAGCGCCTCGTCGCGAGACGGCGCGTCGATGGTCAGCGTGCGACGGAGCCTGCCGCCAGTGTTCGGGACGTAGAGCGAGAAGCGCGCGCTGTGGGTTCTCGGGTTGTACTTGAATCCGGGGATACGGCCATTCATCGGGGATCCTCTCCGTTGCGTCGCCGGCGCTGCATGGGCGGGCGCCGGAACGCGTGTTGGGCCGTCTTGCACTCGGTGACGAAGCGCTCCACTTCACCTTCCGGGTACACGACGGCGTTCGACGAGATGTAGATCCAGCCGTTGGGGGCCTTCTTGAGGTAGCGGCGTTTCGCGAGCGCACCGGTCGAGAGTCCCGTCCGCCGCGCCGCCTCTTGAGCCGAGATGTAGGTGTCTGCCATCGCACGAATCTCCGTTCCTGCGAGCACCTTAGAGATCGGTTTTGGGGCGATTTGCGAGCGGAGCTAAACGCGATGCTCGGGAAAAATAGAAACTTTGTAGAACGTCGCGGGTTCGATTTGGGCTGTCGAACGCATCGCAGATTCTAACTAAGTCTCTGATTCTAAATTGGCTGTGGCGGTAGGACTCGAACCTACGACCAACGGATTAACAATCCGCCGCTCTACCAACTGAGCTACACCACAGTATTGACCGCCGGCGAGGGAGGGCGATGGTCGCGCGTCCTATGTGGCTTTGTCAAATCGCTCAGAACGTAAACGTCCGGCCGACGTGCACGGCGTCGGCGGGGCCGAAGCCGAAGGAGGCGGGGATGACGTCGGCGGTGCGGGTGGCCACCGGGACGCCCTCGAGGCCGTAGGAGGTGGCCACGGCGCGGACGCGCAGGGGGGCCGTGGAGCGGGTGGTGAGGCGGAGCTCGAAGCCGTCGCGGGGAGGGGCGAGGTAGGTCGCGCCCCAGCGGGCGATGGGGAGGTTGGTCTCCTCGATGGCCCGGCCGTCGATGGAGGCGGCGACGAGGGGGACGGGGTCGGCGAAGAAGACGCGCAGGGCGGCGGCGTCGCGCGAGGGGCGGACGCGCAGGGTCACGGTGCGCAGGCCGTTCGCGGTGGTCAGGTCGGAGAGCTCGTCGACGGCGGGGGTCTCGAAGCGGACCGCCGGCGCGGCGGTGCGCCAGACTTTCCAGTCGTTATAGGGGATGAAGTCGGTGAAGCCGTCGGTCTGGACGTTTCCTTTGAAGAAGGACGCGCGCCAGGCGTCGGACGGCTCGCTCTGGGCGATCCAGGAGGTGCGGCCGGTGTCGCCCTCGGAGACGTACTCGAGGCTGGTCATCATCGGGTCGTCGACCGTGCCGGCGGGGTTGGACAGGGCGGCGGCGAACAGGACGATGCCGGCGAAGAGCAGCCCCATCCCCAGCTTCCGCATCGGTGCGAGCGTGGCCGCCGCGAAACCGAAGAGGAGCATGACGAAGAGCAGGGACGCGGACGCGCCGCGAATGGTGAGGATGACGAAGCTCCAGTCGATCCAGGGCACGAGCAGGAAGGCTGCCGCGACGAGGGCCGGCACGAGCATGATGAACTGCCACGCGGCATTGGCTTCACGCCCGCGCCACCACGCCAGCGCCAACGGCGCGAGCAGCAGGAGCAGGGGCCAGGTGAGGAGGTACGACGCCTCGGGCAACGCGAACGTCGCCACGACGAGGGCGGCCAGCCAGACGAAGGCGGCGCCGAGGGTGCGCTCGGCGCGGCTGGCCTTCGCGGCGATGGCGCCGTGCACGATGAGGGCGAGGGCGATGCCCATGACCAGGAAGGCGATGCGATAGAGCATCACCACGTGGGGCTCCCCGGCAGGCACGTAGCGGTAGTCGGGATGGACCATGGCCACGGCGCGGGCGAGCAGCTCGATGGCAACCGGCACGGTGATGAGCACGGCCGCGAACGCGGCCGCCGCGCGGAGCGTGCCGCGCCAGGTGACGCGCCGGCGGCGAACCGCGGCGACGAGGGCGACGGCGAACAGGACCGCGCAGACGAGGGTCAGGACCGGCACGAGGCGCGAGGAGTAGGCGAAGAAGCGCTCGCCGAGGACGTCGAAGAAGATGGAGTCGCTCCGGGGAGCGGCGGCCAGGGCGTCGTTGCCGACGGCCAGGGTGGTGGCCAGGGCGTGGTAGCCCTGGTGCTGCAGGCTGCGCGGATCGAGCGCGGCCACGGTGTCGTCCTGGGAGTGATAGCCGGCGAAGCCGTCGAAGAAGGCGAAGTTGAGGCCCATCACGCCCGTGGCGCGGATGGGGGTGAGGTCGGTCTTGTTGGGGAGCATCTCGTAGATGCGCGGCAGCAGGGAGTTGCCGGAGGGCGACTCGCTGGCGCGGCCGAACTGCTCGACGGCCCAGCCGCTGTCCCGGCCGGTCTCGAAGAGGACCGCGGGGCCGCGCGTGCCGCGGGCCTCGAAGTTCAGGGCGAGCTTCACGTCGCGGTACCAGCGATGCTGTTCGACGAACGCGCGGGCGCCCAGCAGTCCCATCTCCTCGGCGTCGCTGAAGAGGAGGATGACGTCGTTCTGCAGGGGCCCCCGCGCGGCGAGGGCGCGGGCGGTCTCGAGCAGCACGGCCACGCCGTGGGCGTCGTCGCTGGCACCGGGGCCGGTGGGGACGGAGTCGTAGTGCGCGGCGAGGAGGATGGCGCCGCTGGACCTGGTCCCGCGGATGCGGCCGACGACGTTTTCCACGCGGGCGACGATCGGCGTGTCGCGCGGATTGTCGACGGTGACGGCGGCGGTCTGCACCTCGTGCTCGATGCCGCTCGCGGCAAGCCGGGCGACGAGGTAGTCGCGCGCGGCGGCGTGCCCGCGGCTGCCGAGAGGGCGTGGCGCCGAGGCGATCACCCGCAGGTGGGTCATGGCCCGGGCGGCGGAGAACTCCGCCGCCGGCGCGTCCAGCGACGCGGCGCGGGGCGCCTGCGTCGAGAACAAGGTCAGCGCCGCCGCGGCCGCGATCACGACGAGCGTGGCCAGGGTGAGGAGGAGCGAGCGCCTGCGATCGCTCAATCGAACATCCAGGAGATCTTGATCTGCAGGGCGTCGTCCGCGGGCTGGCGGAAGAGCATGGGCAGGTCGTTGACCGGGCTCAGGGCGCCGGCACGGTTGGCCAGCTCGCCGCTCCAGGTGCCCTTGGTGTAGATGGCGTAGAGCGCGGAGCCGGGCATGAACTCCCAGCGGGCGATGACGTTGACGTTCCAGACCCGGCTGCTGAAGGCGGTCTGGCCTTCGGCGGCGACGGGCGTCGAATCGATCGCTCCACGGAGATCGCGGTAGCTCCAGTTGGCGACGAAGAACTGGGTGAAGGCCTGCAGGGTGAGGCGGGGCGTGAAGGCGTACGACGCGCGCACGATCTGACTGAGCTCGCTCATGCGCTGGTAGCCGACGACGGGCATGCCGTCCTGCCGGGTCTCGAGCCAGCGCAGCGAGCCGGCGCTGCGGCCGAGCCACGTCGACGAGCCGAGCTCGATGCGGCTGGTGGGACGGAAGGTCTGATTGAGGGAGACCCCGTACGCCGGGCCGCCTTCTTCCGAAGCACGCTGGAGGTCGACGGAGACGAAGTACGGACCGCTGCCCGACGTCGAGAGGCCCGCGGTGATGTACGGGACGGCCTCGCGCTGCAGGTAGGTCTTCTCATCGTTGAAGAACGTGCGCAGCTCGCGATCGTCCTCGGTGGCGAGATCCAGTCCGCCGCCGACGTACACCGTCCAGGCGTTCTTGAGCTCCGTGGAGAAGCGTCCGTCGACGTTGCGGCGGAAGGCGTGTCCGGCCTGGTCGGTGGCGTGGGTGGCGCTGGCGTAGAAGCCCCAGTTGCGGAACGCTTTCCAGGTCGAGTCCCAGTTGCGCCCGCCCTCGGCGCGCAGCTCGCGGAAATCGGGACGGGGCAGATAGCCGGCGTCGCGGATGTCGAAGCCGCGATCGACGTTGGTCAGCGAGCCGGCGAGGTAGCCGTTGTTGCTGAAGCGCTTCGTGGCGGCGAGACGGCCGTACGAGCCGTCCGCCAGCTCGTCCGACTTCCAGCCGGCCTTGCTGAACGCGCCGAGGAAGTCGACCTGCAGCGTGCGGTCCTGGGACTTGAACATGCCGTCCACCGCGCCGACCATGGCCCGGCGGCCGCTCTCGCTGCCCTCGTCGACGATGCTGGCGAAGCCTCCGATGAAGCTGCCTGAGGTGCCGAGCTGCTTCTGGCCGCGGCCCACGCCGTAGAACGTGCGGTGGCCGACGGTGCGCGACAAGGTCTGCCCGTTCTCGATGCGGATCAGGGCCTGCGCGTCATCGGTCACCGCGGCCAGGACGCCGAGGTTCACGCCGTTGTCGAGCTTCGAGGTGAGCTTGGCCGCGCCCATGATGTCGCTGGCGAGCGGACGCCCGAGGAGCGTCTCGCCGTCCTGCAGTTGCGGGTAACCGAGCCCCGCGCCGATGCGGCGCGAGTAGAAGAGCTGCGGACCGGCCAGGCGGAAGATGTCCATCCCCTCGAGGAAGAACGGGCGCTTCTCCGGAAAGAAGGTCTCGATGGTGGAGAGATTGAGCACCGTCTCGTCGACCTCGGCCTGGCCGTAGTCGGGGTTGGCGGTGATGTCGAGCTGGGTCTTGGAGCCGAGGCCGAGATGGGCGTCGAGGCCGATCTTGGTGGTGTTGCCGAGATCGTCGAAGGTCTCGGCGGTGCGCACTTTCTGGGTCGTGCTGATGTAGGGGATGAACTCGCGGCGGCGGCGCGGCTGCAGTCCGTCCAGGCCGGTGAGCTCGGGGAAGCGGCTGACGAAGGCGCTCTCGCCGCGGGCCACGACGTGCCAGCGACTGAGCTCGAACGGGGTCTGGTCGCGGCGGGTGAAGTTGATGCCCCAGGTCTGGGCGCCGCTGCCCATGCGGAAGAGGGAGAGCGGCACTTTCAGCTCGGCGGTCCAGCCGGCGTCGTCGACGCTGACCGCGCTCTGCCACACCGCGTCCCAGGAGTCGTCGGAGGAGGTGTCGGAGTGCAGCTGCACGTCGCGCTGCACGCCGGCGGCGTTGACGCTGAACATCAGCGCGGTGCGGCGGTCGTGCATGGAGTCGACGGCGACGCTGAACCAGTCGCTGTGGCTGTCCTGGTCGCGGCGATGGACGAGGGCCGTCACTTCCGCATTCGGAGCGCGCTGCATGCGCGCGCCGATGTAGAGCGACTGATCGTCGTACAGCACGCGGACGTCGGTGCCGGCGCCGGACGGGGTGCCGAACGTCGGCGCGTCCTGGGTGAACGAAGACGCGGCAGGCGCGCTCTTCCAGACGCTTTCATCGAGGCGCCCGTCGATCGAGACGGTCTCCTGCGAGCGGACCGCCTGCAGCGCTTTCGACGGTGCGGCGTGCGCTGCGAGCGCGACGGCGAGGGAGAGGACCGTAACGCTGGTAAGGCGGAGGAAGAGCGGACGAATCACAGCCGAAATCCTTGACATGTCAGACCTTTCGAGCCGTGTTCGAGTGCGACGGCAGCCAGATGCTCTTCCTGAGTCGGCAGGTCGAACAGTTACTAAATTATGGAATTCATGATTTACAACGAGCCCGCGACCGAGGAACTTCCCACTGGCCTCGTGCGGCGTGCCGGAGCGCCGCATCACGCCGCCTGGGCCGCCGGAATCTGGTCGTCGGCGATCATGTCCGGGAGCTCGATCTCGAGGTCGCGGATGCGGCGCGAGGCGAACGCGGCGAGGGTGCCGACGACGGTGATGCCGCCCATGATCATGACCAGGTTGGCGGGCCCGAACACGTGATCGGACAGGGTGCCGGCGAGGAAGAACGACAGCGGGCGCACGACGTTGAAGACCATCATGCGCACGGCGCCGACGCGTCCCTGCAGCTCGTTCGGGACCTTGGTCTGCCAGAGGGTCTGGCAGGAGGCGCCGATGATCGGGAAGAGGAAGACGTAGCTGAACGCGCCGAACATCAGCGTGGCCACGGAGGTCTGCCAGCCGACGACGATGGCGATCACACCCTGCAGCGCGCCGAAGCCGAGAATGAGCAGCACCCGGCGGCGCGGGCCGCCCCACATGCTGATGGCGATGCTGCCGAGGAGCATGCCCACCGCGGCGATGGACGACGTGGCGCCGAGGGTGCGCACGCTGCCGACGCTGAGGACGAGCGGCGTGAAGACCATCTCGATCATGCCCAGGCAGAGATTCGTGAAGGCGAAGAAGCCGAGCAGGCCGACCAGGGCGCCGCGGTCGCGCAGGAACACCCAGCCCTCGCGCGTGTCGCTGACGGCCATGCGCCAGTAGTTGCGGGTACGGCTGCCGATGGCGGCGGCCGCGGCTTCGACGCGGCGCTCGACCTTGGGGATGCGGATGGTGAAGAGCAGGGCCATGCCGATCATGAAGGTGACGACGTCGATGATCAGCACGCCGGCGAGGCCGATGCCGGCGACGAGCAGGCCGGCCAGCAGCGGCGAGGCGATCATCGTGGCCGCCTCACCGGCGGAGACCAGGCCGTTGATGCGCATGAGGTGCTGCTTGGGAGCGATCGACGGGAGGAGGGCGTTGAAGGCCGGCCAGCGGAAGCAGTTGAAGACCGCGCCGCTGACGGTGGCGACGTAGATGTGCCACACCTCCAGCCGCCCTGTGAACAGCAGCACGGCCATGACCAGCGTGCCCGCGGCCTGGCCGCAGTCGCTGATGGCGAGCAGCTTGCGGCGATCGAAGCGGTCGGCGAGCAGGCCGCCGAGCGGACCGACGACGAGGTTGGGCAGCATCATGAAGAGCGCGGTCATGGCGAACTGCGTGGCCGAGCCGGTCTTCATGTAAATCCAGACGCCGAGGCCGAAGCCGGTGAGGCCGGAGCCGAGCATCGAAACGATCTGGCCCGTCCAGATGACGTAGAACTTTTTCACGAAGAGGCTCCTTCAAGCGCAACCGCGGAGTAGCCGCGGAGGTGGGTGTCGACGCGGGCCAGCAACTGGTCGCGGGAGTGGTTGACGTAGAAGTGATCGCCCTCGAACTGCTCGAGCGTGTACGCGGCCTCGGTCTGACGCTCCCAGGCCTGCAGATGGTCGCGGCTGACGCCGGGATCGTCGACGCCGCCGAAGGCGTGGATGGGCATGGCCAGCGGCGCGTCGTCGTCGTACTGCCAGTTCTCGCAGACGGAGAAGTCGGCGCGGAAGATCGGCAGGAGGAGCTCGAGCAGCTCGCGGTGCTCCATGACGCCGGCGGAGGTGCCGTTCATTTCGCGCAGCTCGGCGATGAGGTCCGCGTCGTTCATGCGATGCATCACCCGATCGCGCTCCTCGGCCGCGGCATCCGGTCCGCGGCGCCCGGAGAGAAAGAGCGCGCGGGGCAGCGGTTTGGCCTGGCGCCGCAGCTCGCGGGTCAGCTCGAAGCTGACCAGCGCGCCCATGCTGTGGCCGAAGAAGAGGAAGGGCTTGCGATCGAGGTAGGGCGCGAGCTCGCGGACGAGGGTCTCGACGAGCGGCGTCACCGCGGTGAAGGCTTCTTCGCGCATGCGGGTCTCGCGTCCGGGAAGCTGCACGGCGACGATCTCGACGCCGGCGAACGGGGCATCGGCCCACGCGCGATAGGCGTTCGCGCCGGCCCCGGCGTACGAGAAGCAGAACAGGCGCAGGGCGGCGAAGGGGTCGTGCTTCACGACGCGCAGCCAAGGGGTCTTATGCGTGAGCAGCAACGAGCACCTCGCTCCGCAGGATCTGTTCGAACCGGGCGACGAAACCGCGCGCGGTGGACTCGTCGAAGAGGTCCGTCGCGTAGTCGAGCGACCCGCACCACGTTTCCGTTTCTTCGAGGCCGAGGCTGAGGTCGAAGCGCGAGGTGTGACGGGTGGCGACGACGGACTGCATGTGAAAGCCGCCCTCGACGCGGGAGTGCTTTTTCCAGTTGTGCACGATGAGCAGGGCCTGCACGAGCGGCTCGCCGTCCGGGCGAAGCTCGTCGGCGAGGCGCTCATAGGGAAACTCCTGGTGAGCGTGCGCGGCCAGGGACGACTCGCGGACGCGCGCCAGCAGCTCGGGAAACGCCGGGCTGCCGGAGAGATCGCCGCGCAGGACGAGGGTGTTGATGAGATAGCCGATGAGGCGCTCGGTCTCCTTGCGCTGCCGCCCGGCCATGAGCGTTCCGACGAGCACGTCGTCGCTGCCGCTGAGGCGCCCGAGGAGGACGTAGTACGCGGCGAGGAAGAGCATGAACATCGTCACGCCCTCGCGCCGGCCGAGCGCGTTCAGGGCGTCGCTCAGCTCCTTCGGGAACGCGAACTCCACGGTGCCGCCGCCGCCCGTGGGGACGAGCGGGCGCGGACGATCGACGGGAAGGGCGAGCGGCTTCGCGCCGCCGAGCTGCTCGCGCCAGAAGCGCATCCCGGCGTTGCCTGCGTCTCCGGAGGTTTGCTCCCGTTGCCAGGCCGCGTAGTCGCCGTACTGGATCGGAAGCGGCTCCAGCGACAGCCCGCGGAAGAACGCGGTCATGTCGTCGATGAAGACGCCGGAGGACCAGCCGTCGAAGATGATGTGGTGCATCGACATCAGGACGGCGAAGGACTGTCCGTCGATCTGCACGGCCCGCAGGCGAAGCAGCGGACCGCGCTCGAGGTCGAAGGGAGTGCCGGCCTCGCGGTCGGCCCACTGCTGGGCGACGTCGACGTCGGAGCTCCGTCCGTCGACGTAGTGCAGCGGGACGTGCAGCGACGGCAGCACGACCTGCATCACGTCACCGCCGTGCTCCGCGCGGAACACGGTGCGCAGCGACTCGTGCCGCTGCACGACGGCGTTGAAGCAGCGCTCCAGCAGGGGCAGGTCGACGGGCGGTTGCCCGTCGCCGCCGAAGCGGTAGCCTTTGACGACGTTGTACGCCGTCGACTCCGGCTGCTGCCGGTAGAGCGTCCAGAGACGCTGCTGGCCCAGCGACAGCGGAAAGCGGTCGCGGGGACCGGCGCGGCGCGGAATGGAGCCGTCGCCTTTCTTCTCCTGCAGCCTGCGCCGCAGGAGAAGTTGCATCTCCGGGGAAAGGGTCATGGCGCTCATGTCAGGCTCTCAGGTCTTCGCCGAGAAGCTCGCGGACCTGATCCTCGGAAAGCCCTTCGAGCTCGGCGAGCAGGTCGTCGACGTCACCGGCGATTGGGGCGCGCGCGGCCTGGACGGCCAGCGCGAGGTCCTCGACGGTGGGCGACTCGAAGAGCTTCCGCAGGGGGAGCTCGACGTCGAACATCACCCGGATGCGGGAGATGAGCTGCGTGGCGATCAGGGAGTGGCCGCCCAGCTCGAAGAAGCTGTCATAGACGCCGATCTTCTCGATGCCGAGGACTTCCGCCCAGATGGCGGCGACCCCTTTCTCGATGTCGTTGCGCGGAGCGACGAAAGCGTCGGCCCTCTCGGCGCGGCTGTAGTCGGGCACGGGCAGCGAGCGCGTGTCGATCTTGCCGTTGGGGAGGAGCGGGAACGCGTCCAGCTTCACGATCGCCACCGGCACCATGTACTCGGGCAGCGACGTGCGCAGGGCATTCTTCAGGTCGGACGTCTGGGGCATGGCGTCGGGGCGGGCGATGAAGTAGGCGACCAGGCGCTTGTCGCCGGGATTGTCTTCCCGGGCGATGACGACCGCTTCCTTCACGCCGTCCTGGCGCAGGAGCGTCGCCTCGATCTCGCCGAGCTCGATGCGGAAGCCGCGGAGCTTGATCTGATGATCGATGCGGCCGAGGAACTCCAGCACGCCGGCGTCGGTCATGCGAACGAGATCGCCGGTGCGGTAGAGACGCCCGCCCGCTCCGCCGATGGTGTCGGCGACGAACTTCTCGTTCGTCAACTCTTCGTTGTGCAGGTAGCCGAGGGCCAGGCCGCTGCCGCCGATGAGCAACTCGCCGGCGATGCCCGCGGGCACGGGGCGCAGCGCGCCGTCGACGACGTACACCTGCGTGTTGGCGACGGGGCGGCCAATGGGCATGTGCGTGGCGGAGTCGCCGCGCGTGCACGTCCACGACGTCGCGTCGATGGTGGCTTCGGTCGGCCCGTAGAGGTTCACGAGGTCGGCCAGCATGGTGGCGTGGAAGCGCGTGGTGACGTCGCCGGTGAGCGCCTCACCGCCGCAGAAGACCCGGCGGAGCGACGTGCAGCGGGCGAAGGACTGGTCGTCGAGGAGCATGCGCAGCTGCGTGGGGACGCACTGCAGCACGGTGACGTGCTCGTTGCGGATGGTCTCGGCCAGATACGCCGCGTCGCGATGACCGCCCGGCTGGGCGACCACGAGACGGCCGCCGGCGAGCAGCGGCGCGTAGAACTCCCACACCGAGGCGTCGAAGCTGAACGGCGTCTTCTGCAGGACCGCGTCCGACGCGTGCAGCGGAAAGGCCGACTGCATCCACAGCATGTGATTGCAGATCGCGCGATGGGGAATGACGACGCCCTTCGGACGTCCGGTGGAGCCGGAGGTGTAGAGGACGTACGCTGCCTGCTCGGGGTCGACTTCGACGTTCGGCGCGGTCATCGCCTCATTGGCGATGGAGCTGCACGCTGCATCGAGCACGACGACCGGCGCGGACATCCCGGCGAGCATGTCGCCGAGGTGCGGCTGCGTGACGACGGCGGCGACCCGCGCGTTCTCCAGCATGTACGCGAGCCGGTCCTGCGGATACTCGGCGTCGAGCGGCAGGTACGCGCCGCCGGCCTTGAGGATGCCGAAGATGGCCACGACCAGCTCCAGCGAGCGCTCCATGTAGATGCCGACCGGGGCGCCGTTGGTGACACCGGATGCGACCAGCCGGTTCGCGAGCTGGTTGGCCTTCGCGTCGAGCTGGGCGTAGGTCAGCAGGGACTCGCCGAAGAGGACGGCGGTGGCGTGCGGCGTCAGGGCGACCTGCTGCTCGAAGAGGCGGTGCAGGCGATCGTCGGCCTCGAAGGCGACGGCGGTGCGATTGAAGCCGACCAGCACCTGCTCGCGCTCGGCGGCGCTCATGATCTCGAGCGTGCCGATTGCTGCGTCCGCGTTCGCGGCGATGCCGGCGAGGAGGACGTGGAAGCGATCGATGGCCCGGCGCACTTCGGCGGCGGAGACGCGCTCGGCGTCATACGAGAAGGTCAGCTCGATCTCGTCGCCGCGCTGCATGGAGGCGAGCATCAGCTTCGACTCCTCGAAGGCGACGTCGAAGTGCTCGATGCGGAACGTCACCGACGTGCCGTAGCTGGCCGGCAGCTCGATGTGCGAGAAGCCGAACGGGCAGTTGCGGCGGGTGGCGAAGACGTCGCTCCACTCGAAGCATTCCTGCCACTCGGTGGACTCGACGACCGCGGCGTCGACTCTCGCCATCGCCGACCCGAACGACGCGCGGGGGTCGAGCTCGGACTGCACCGGCAGGGTGCGCTCGAAGTGGCCGATGCAGTTGCGCAGCTCTTCGTCGGGCCGGCCCTCGGACACGTAGCCGAAGAGCATGTGGGTCTCGCCGGTCATCTTCCAGAGCAGGACCTGCCAGGCGGTGAAAAGGACGTTCTTCATCTCGCCGGCGCGGGCGAGCTTCGCCGCAAGCTCGGCGTCGAGGGGGACGGAGATGCTCTCGCGGCGGAACGACACGGCGTTGCGCTCGAAGGGCAGCGGCGCGTCGTCGGCCATGAAGCTCCTGGCGCGCCAGAAGGAACGCCCGGCCTCCGCTTCCTCGGAAGCGAGGATGTCGTTGAGCCAGTCGGAGGCGACGACGTACTGCATCGGATCGTCGGTCGCGGCGACGCCGTCGTACTCGCGGGCGATCTCACCGACCAGCGTGGCCAGGCCGAGGACGTCCGCGCAGAGCGACGGGACGCTGATGGTCAGCACGTGCACCGGATCGGCGAGACGGGCGATGCCGGCGTGCAGCATCGGGCCGGCGTGCAGGTCGATGGCCACCGACGACAGGTGGTGCAAGCGATCGGCGACCACGTCCGCGACGCTGCCGTCGAGGATCTCGGGGGCGGCGTGATGGACGGTGGCGGTCTCCCGGACGCTCTGCAGCGGCCAGGTCATGCCGGCGATCCTGGGGAACGACGTGCGCAGGATCTCGTGACGCTGCGCCACGCGGTCGATCGCGGCCTGCAGGGCCTGCACGTCGAGCGCCCCGTCGATGCGCACGGCACACTGCGAGCGCTGTACGGTCTCGCCGTGCTGGAGGGCGGACACGCGGCGCTGCTGCGGCGACAGTTTGAAGCCTTCGATCATCTCGTTATTCATTCGGAAGTTTCTCTTTCACCGTCAGACGGTGGGGTCGGTGTACGCATCGCCCATCGCCGCGAGGATGCGCCGGGGTCCGGCATACGGACTGCGGCCGTGGGCCACGGAAATGTTGTCGATGAGGATCATGTCGCCCGCTTCCCAGCGGAACATGACGGTTTCGGCGTCGTAGGCGGCGCGCAGCTCGTCCGCGACCTCGGGCTCGATCGGCGAGCCGTCCCCGTAGAACGTGTTGTACGGCAGCTCGAGATCACTCCACTGCTTGAGAAACTCCTCGCGCATCTCGCTCTCCAGACTGCTCACGTGCCAGAAGGCGATGTGGTTGAACCATACCTTCTCGCCGGTCACGGGATGGACGCGCGTGGCCGGACGAATGTGGCGCGTGCGCAGATGCGTGTCGTCCTTCCACTCCACCTCGACCCTGTTGCCGCGGCAGTACTCCGCGAGCACGTCCTTGTCGTCGGTGTGGAAGACGGTCTGCCACGGCAGCGAAAGCCCGTCGCCGTAGTTGCGGACCAGCATCCAGCCGAGACGCTCGAACTTCTCGCGCGTGGCCGGCGAGATGCGCTCGTAGACCCGGCGCACGTCGGCGATCGGCGTCTCGCCGCGGAAGGGGGGCGCGACGACGCAGCAGAACCAGAGCTTCGTCGGATAGGTGACGATGTACGACAGCTCGTTGTGCATGGCGATCGAATGCTCGGGCGGGAACTCGGTGGAGGTGTACACCTTGTCCTTGAGCATCAGTCGCGGCGTCGCGCCCTCGGTGTACGTCATCAGGCGATCGGTGAAGGCGTTCACGCTGGTGTCGAACTTGTCGACCGAGTCGACGTGAAAACCGCGGAAGAGGATCGCGCCGTACTTGCGGAGGTTGGTCTCGATGAGGTCGCGGTTGCGGGGCGCCCACTCCTCGAGCTTCATCTCCCCTTTCGGGCGGATCACCAGCGGCAGCGGGCGTTCGGGATCGAAGAACGAGGTCTCGATCAGTTCTTCTTCGGAGAAGCGGACCGCGGCCGGGCGGGCTGCCTTGCGCGCGGCGAGAGATTCCTTCGGGGACTTCAGGGTCGATGAGTTCATGCGGTCACTGCCTTTTCCTTGGACTGCGTATTGAGCTTGAGCTTCCGTCGGGAGGCTTCCTTGAATTCGTTCTGGAGGGCTTTCTGGAACGCGCGCTCGTGGTCGGCGAGCTTCGTCCGGAAGGCGTCGAGGGGGAGCTCCGGCTCGTCGACGAAGGTCGCGAGGGTGAGCTCGAGATGGCGCATCACCCGGGCGATCGTGGCCGGCTTGAACAGGTCGGTCTTGTAGGTGACGACGTTGACGAGCGTGCCTTCCTCCTCCTGGACGCTGAACAGCAGGTCGAACTTCGCGGTGGTGTTGTCGTAGAGCAGCGGGGCGATGGTGAGATCGGTCAGCGAGAGCAGGGTCGCCGGCGCGTTCTGCAGGACGAACTTGACCGTGAAGAGGGGCATGCGGCTCGGATCGCGCCGCGGGTTCAGCTTCTTCACCAGGAAGTCGAACGGAAAGTCCTGATGGGCGTAGGCGCCGAGGGCCGTGTCCCAGGCCCGGCGGACGACCTGGCGGATGGGCGGGTTGCCGGCGAAGTCGGTCTGCAGCACGAGCTGGTTGACGAAGAAGCCGATGATCGACTCGGTCTCGGCGCGGGTGCGGTTGGCGACGTCGGTGCCGATGACGACTTTCTCCGTGCCGGTGTGGCAGTGCAGCACGGTCTGGATGCCGGCCAGCAGCAGCGGGAAGAGCGTGAGCCGCTCCTCCTGGCAGAACGCCTTCAGCTTCGTGGTGAGCTCCTTGCCGATGACGCCCATGACCATTGCGCCGTGGTCGGTGAAATGCGCCGGGCGCGGGAAGTCGGTCTGCAGCTCGAGCTCCGTGACCTGGTTGCCGAGGTGGTCGAGCCAGTAGCGCCAGTAGCGCTCCAGGGTCTCCCCGGAGAGGTGCTCGCGCTGCCATTCGGAGAAGTCGGCGTACTGCACGTCGAGCTCCGCCAGCGGCGACGGCAGGCCGCGCTGCTCGGAGTCGTACAGGGCGACGATCTCGCGGACGAGGATGCCCACCGACCAGCCGTCGGAGATGACGTGATGCATCGTCAGCAGCAGGGCGTGATCGTCGGGGCCCATGTCGATGACGGTGGCCCGGAAGAGCGGGCCGGTGGAGAGATCGAACGGCGTGTGCCCCTCGATCGAGGCCAGGCGCGCCGCTTCCGCTTCGCGCTCGCCTTCCGGCAGGTGGGTGAGGCTGATGCGCTGCAGGGCCATGCCCGCGCCCGGCGGTCCGATGATCTGCATCGGCTCCTGCTGGGCGTTCTCGCGGAAGGTGGTGCGCAGCGTGTCGTGACGGCGCACGATCTCGTCGAGGCAGCGGCGCAGGGCGTCGAAGTCGAGCGGTCCGCGCAGGCGCAGCGCGCCGGGCATGTTGTAGGCCGCGCTTTCCGGCTCGAGCTGCGAGAGGAACCACAGGCGCTGCTGGGCGAAGGAGGCCAGGGCCTCGTTCGGATCGCGCTTGCGGGCCACGATCTTCGACGGCGCTTCGTCCGGCGTCTTGCGCGTCTTCAGCGTGCGCATCAGGAGCTCGCGCTTTTCCGGCGAGAGCTGCGCGATGCGCTGCTGGACCGGATCCTTCGCCGCCGTGCTTTCGGCCTGCAGGGCGGCGACGGCGACGGCGTGGTCGGCGACGGTGGGCGCCTCGAGCACGCGCCGCAGCGGGAGCTCGATCGCGTACGCAGCGTTGACGCGCGAGACCAGCTGCGTGGCCATCAGCGAGTGTCCGCCGAGGGCGAAGAAGTCCTCGTCGACACCGACGGCGTCGACGCCGAGCACTTCGCACCAGAGCGCGGCGACCTGGCGCTCGAGGGGCGTGCGCGGCGCCGTGATCGCGCCGCGCTGCGTGTCCGGTGAAGGCAGGGCCTTGACGTCGATCTTGCCGTGCGCCGTCAGCGGGAAACGCTCCAGGGCAATCACGTTCGACGGCACCATGTAATCCGGCAGCGACTGCGCGGCGAAGGCGCGGAGGTCGTTCGCCGCGATCTCTTTCGAGGTCACGACGTAGGCGACGAGACGCTGCTCGTCGCGCAGGATGACGTGGGCGTCGACCACGGACTCGTGACGCTCGAGCGTGGCCTCGATCTCGCCCAGCTCGATACGGAAGCCGCGCAGTTTCACCTGATCGTCGAGACGGCCGAGGTATTCGAGGCGGCCATCGGCGCGGAAGCGGGCGCGGTCGCCGGTGCGATAGAGCCTCCCCTCGCCGAACGGATTGGTGATGAAACGCTCGGCGGTCAGCTCGGGACGCCCGAGGTAGCCGCGGGCCACGCCGGCTCCGCCGACGCAGAGCTCACCGGCCACGCCGGGCAGCGCCGGGCGATCGCCGGGGCCGAGGACGTAGGCGGTGACGTTGGCGATGGGGCGGCCGATGGAGAGGCCGTCGGTAGCGGGATCGAGCGTCGCGGCGACGGTGACCTCGGTCGGGCCATAGGCGTTGACGAAGCGCACGTGCGCGCCCCACTTCGCCGCCAGCGCGGCGCTGCACGCTTCACCGCCGGAGGCGATGGAGTGCAGAGTGGGCATGCCGGCCGGATCGAGGAGGGCGAGCACGGACGGCGGCAGGAGGGCGGTGGTGACGCGCTCGCGGTTGACGAGGCTCACGAACGGCTCGACGGGCATGAGGTCCTCGCGCTTCGCGAGCACGAGACACGCGCCGCTGGTGAGCGCGGTGAAGATCTCTTCGACGGAGGCGTCGAAGCTGAGCGACGCGAACTGCAGCACGCGCGACTGCGGCGTGAGCTGCATGGCCTCCGCGAAGGCGGTGACGAAGTTCGTGAGCCCGCGGTGCTCGATGAGCACGCCCTTCGGACGGCCGGTGGAGCCGGAGGTGTAGATGACGTAGGCGAGTGCGCCTGTCGTCCCGAGCGTCGAGCGAGGGACATGGGCGGTGGCGGCGGCAGGCATGTGCAGCGCGCCCCGCCCACCCGGGTCCCTCGCTACGCTCGGGATGACATCGGGGAGAACCAGGAGCGGTCTGGCGTCTTCGAGGATGAACTGCATCCTCTCTTCCGGGAGGGAGGGGTCGAGCGGCAGGTAGGCGGCGCCGCTCGCGAGCACGGCCAGCACGGCCACGATCGCGTCGATGCCGCGCTCCATGCGGATGGCGATGAGTACTTCCGGGGCGGCGCCTTTTTCGCGGAGCTCGGCCGCGAGCGTGTCGGCTCGTGCGGACAATTCCGCGTACGTGAGCGTGGTTCCGTCGAACGAGAGCGCCTCGGCATCCGGCCGCAGGCGTACCTGCTCGCGGAAGAGATCGATGACCGTGACGCCGGCCAGTGGCCGCGCGGTCTCGTTCCATTCGACGAGCATCCGCTGGCGCTCTTCGCTCGTCAGGAGCTCGATCGCGGAGAGCGGCTGCGAGGGATCGGCGGCCACGCGCGTCAGGAGCTGCTCGAAGTGCGCGACCATCCGTGCGATCGTCGCGGCGTCGAAGAGATCGGTGTTGTACTCGAGCGCGCCGGCGAGGCCGCCGTTGGCTTCTTCCATCGACAGGGCGAGGTCGAACTTGGCGGTGCCGCTGTCGAAGGGGAGCAGTTCGCCGAACGTACTGACCTGCGGCTGCTGCAGCGCGAACGCGACCTGGAACAGCGGCGCGTGCGTGAGGGTGCGCTCCGGCTTGAGCTCGTCGACGAGGAGCTCGAAGGGCAGCTCCTGGTTCGCATACGCGCCGGTGGCGGCCTGCCTCACCCGGGCGACCACGTCGCGAAACGCGGGATCGCCGGAGAGGTCGCCGCGCAGCACCAGCGTATTGACGAAGAAGCCGATCAGCCCCTCGACCTCGGCGCGATTGCGTCCGGCCACGGGCGAGCCGACGAGGATGTCGTCCTGGCCGGTGTAGCGATGCAGCAGGACCTGGAACGCGGCGAGGAGGGTCATGAAGAGCGTGGCGTTGCCGGTGCGCGCGATTTCTTTGAGGTACGCCGCGAGCTCCGGCGAGACGGCGAAGCGCTGCGTCGCGCCGCGCATGGTCTGCACCGCCGGACGCGGGCGATCGAGCGGCAGCGCCAGCGTGGTCGGCGCGCCGGCCAGCGCGTTGCGCCAGTACGCGAGCTGCTCGGCGAGCAGGCCGCCGTCGAGTCGCGTGCGCAGCCAGGCGGCGTGATCGGCGTACTGCACCGGCAGCGGCGCGAGGGGCTCGCCCGCGTACGCCGCGGCCAGCTCGCGCAGGAAGATCCCCGCGGACCAGCCGTCGCCGACGATGTGATGGAGGGTGACGGCGAAGACGTGCTGCTCCGGCGCGGTCGCGACCAGCGTGGCCCGCAGCAACGGCCCGCGGGCGAGGTCGAACGGCTTCGCCGCGATGTCGGCGATGAGGCGCTCCGCATCCGTCGCGACGAGCTTCGTCAGCTCGATGCGCAGCGAGTCCGCGCGCCGCTGCACGGGCTTGCCGTCGACGACGACGAAGGTGGTGCGCAGCGCCTCGTGGCGCGCGACGATGATGTTCACCGCGTCTTCGAGCATCTGCACGTCGAGCGCGCCTTCGAGGCGCAGGGCCAGGGTCTCGTTGTACGAGGCGCCCGGCGCGAGCTGTTCGAAGAACCACAGACGCTGCTGTCCGTGCGACAGCGGCTGATCGCCGGTCGTGCGGGCGATCGCGGTCGCGGCCTGCGCGGCGTCGATGGCGGCGGTGAGCGTCGCCAGCGTCGCGTCGTGCATGAAGTCCGCGAGCCGCAGCTCGACGCCGCGCTCGCGCTCGATGGCGTTCTTGAGCTCGAACAACTGCAGCGAGTCGAAGCCGAGGGCGAAGAGGGGCGTGTGCGGATCGAGGTGGGCGAAGGGTGCGAGTGGAGGACAGGCAATCCTGCCTGTCCCGCTCTGGGGATTCCACGTCCACTGCCCGACGACGGGCAGCGTGCCGTCGAGGAACATCTGCTTCGTCAGGCTGCGCTGGATCTTGCCGCTGGTGGTCTTCGGGATCGATCCGGTCTTGATGAGCACCAGTGCATGCAGCGGCACCTCGTGCTCCTCGGCGATGCGGCGGCGGATGCTCTCGGCCACTTCGTCGCCGGCCTGCATGCGGTTGGCGCGGTCGACTTCCTGCACCGCGACGAGGCGCTCTTCGCCATCGACGTCGATCGAGAACGCCGCGCCGCAGCCGACGCGCAGCGCGGGATGGCTCTGTTCCACGGTCTGCTCGAGATCGTGCGGATAGTGATTGAGCCCGCGGATGATGATCAGGTCTTTGCGGCGCCCGTTCACGAACAGCTCGCCGGCATCGAGGAAGCCGAGGTCGCCGGTACGGAGGAAGGGACCGTCATTCGTGCCGGCGATGCTGGCGGCGAACGTCTGCTCGCTCTGCTCCGGTTTCTCCCAGTAGCCGCGGGCGACGCTCGGGCCGCTCACCCAGATCTCGCCCGTCTCGCCGCGGGAACGCAAGGCGCGCGTCTCGGGGTCGACGATGACGATGCGCTGATCGTCGACGCTGGTCCCGCAGCCGACGAGCTTCGTCTCGTCGAGCTCACGCACGATCGGCTCGTGTGCCTTCACGCCGCCCGACACCGCGAGCGTGGCCTCGGCCAGCCCATAGCACGGGAAGAACGCGGAGGGGCGGAAGCCGGCCGGGGCGAAGGCTTCGGCGAAGCGCGCGAGGGTCGCCGCGCGCACCGGCTCGGCGCCGTTGAAGGCGATCCGCCAAGAGCTGAGGTCGAGGCCCGCCTTCTGTTCGTCGCTGATGCGGCGCACGCAGAAGTCGTAGGCGAAGTTCGGCCCGCCGCTGGTGTGCGCGCGGAACTTCGTGATCGCCTCCAGCCAGCGCAGCGGCTGCTCGAGGAACTCCATCGGCGACATCAGCACGCACTCCGCGCCGGTGTAGATGCCGTGCAGCATCGTGCCGATCAGGCCCATGTCGTGGTACATCGGGAGCCAGCCGACGATCGTCGATTCCGCGTCGGCGTCGAAGAGCGTGGCGATGGCCCGCTCGTTGTGCATCAGGTTGGCGTGACTGACCATCACGCCCTTCGGCGTGCCGGTCGAGCCGGAGGTGTACTGCAGGAACGCGAGGTGGTCGGCGCCGACGCCCGGGCTGGTCCACGTTGCATCCAGCGGCAAGGCGTCGGTGGCGATCCAGCGAATGCCGCGGAGGTCGGGCGCTTCGACGAAGAGCGGCTCGCAGCTCTCGATCACCGTCATCGACGTGAGGATCGCGGCGGGGCGCGCGTCGGCGGCGATGCCGCGAAGTTTCGGCAGATCGCGCGCGGGGCGCGTCGGGTGCGGCGGATAGGCCGGCACGGCGATCACCCCGGCGTAGAGGCAGCCCAGGAAGCCCTGGATGAAGTCGAGACCGGGGCGGTAGAGGAGCAGGGCGCGGTCCCCGGGGATGGTGAAGGTCTGCAGGTGCGCGCCGATGCGGCGCGCCGCGGCGTCGAGCTCCGCGTACGTCAGCGTCTCCTCGGACGCCGAAGCGTGGGAGAGGAAGCGGTACGCGATCCTGTCGGGAGTGCCCGCCGCGCGGGCTTGCAGGATCTCCACGATGGAGGACGAGGTCGTCGCGATCGGATTCGGTTTCATTCGGCTCCAGAAGACAAAAAAGTCACTTGCGGACTCACGCATGAGTCGCCTGAGATGGACCTCCGGCCGGAGCGCGGGCTCGTCCGACGAGCCCGACTCTGGGGAGATCAGTGAGGAGACGGCGGGATTACTTCGAGGGGGGAACCGGCGTGGCCGGCATGGTGCTGAGCACGTCGCGCAGCCACTGGCGCGCGGTCCCGTCGAACGAGCGCGTGACGCCGTCGACGCTGTAGATGGTCTTGCCGTTCTCGACCACGAAGCGGCGGACGCTCTTACCGGCGCGCTCTTCGATCGTCGCCGTGCCGCCAGCCGGAACGATCACGACCCCTTCCGACTTCAGATCGATGCGGACGCTACCGGTGAAGCGGGCCTCGACATTCTTCTGCTGGCGCGTGTAGACGTACTTCGCGCAGTCGGCAATGACGCGGCCGTCGGCACTGGTGCAACGGATGATGGCGGGGGGCTGGGGCGGAACGGGCGGAACGGGCGGAACATTGAACATAGCCATGATGACAGCTCCTGAGGTTGGGGCGCGTCACCGGCCGTCGAAGGGAAGTCAGCAGAATTGCCGGCTCCATGACTGCGGTAGTGTTCACCGATTTATGGGATTATGTTCCATCCATAACCGGTGTCCGGACTCAGTATTCCTAGTTATTTGCTGAACTATTGCGAGCGGGACAGTCACTTCGTGATGGCCGCGGCGCGAAGCCTATAGCCGCGGAGCGAGGCGTACCCTTCCGCGATTCCCGCCATCCGCGTCGTACGAACGTTGACAGCGCAATCATGCGAAGCTCGATCGAACAGCTGGTGCGCCAAGGCGGAGGAAGGCCGCCGCCGGGTGTTAGAGCCGCCGTGCTCTTCCCTCTACGTCTGCTTCTTCCCATCTCCCGGCTTTTCGATCTCCACGGACGTTCCCGCGTCGATACCGGGGGTCACTTTCACCTTCGCAGCGGTATCTTCGTCTCCCTCGCCCACCTTTACCTTGGTGTCCGTGGTGGTCCTGCTCTGCACTTCTCCGAAGAGCGCTTTCGTGAGCTGTCGCAGCTTCTGCGTGAACTCGTCGTCACCGAATCCCGCTAGGAGGGCGACTGCGATCCACGTGAACGTCCCCGCGGGGGAGTCGCGGCCGACGACGAAGAACCCGCCTTGGACGATCGCGACGAGTACGAGCCCAATGATGAACCCGATGAACGGCCGCACGATGTAATACGGCCACCAGACCACCAGATCGAGCTTGTTCTTGAAGCAGGCGTTGCCGACGAAGGCGGTGAAGGAACGGAGGTGAGTTCCGAGAGCGCCGGAAAGCCCGCCTAGAAGGAGGAGTCGGACGAGAAGGCCCGTAAGCCCGCGGTTCGACTGATACGTCAGTTCGTCGATCGCCTCCCAGTAACCCGCGGTCGCTTCCGGCCGTGCGCCCGCCGCGTCGACGGCCAGCAGCGCGACCAGATCGGCCTTCCGCTTGGCGTCGATGGCTCCGATGTGCGCGAGTTGCCTACGTTCCGCGTCATACCGGAAAACCGGCGGCCCTGGGCGGAGCGCGACGCCCGCGGGCTTGTTCCACCCCACGCGGTTCTCTCGTGTGAGGAGGGCGTCAACGTCGTTGACAATCGTGGCGCCGAAGTAGAGGAGCAGGATCAGCACGACCACCAGCCAGATGGTCATCCCGAGCTTCTGCCACCCGGTCGCCAGATGCGCCGACGTCCCGGGAATCGGACCCCCGGCAGATTCCTTCGTACGCTGCTGCTCGATTTCAACGGTCATCGAGGTCTCCGAAAATCCAAGCACGAAGCTCGTTGGCGGCCGCCTCGAAGTCGCTGAGGAACGATTCCGTCCCCTGACGCCGTTCGCCGGTGGGCAACGGCTCACAGCGATGGATCAGGAGGCGCAGCCCCCGCACCACCACGTACAGCGCCGTTCGCGGCTGATCGTGATCGACATACGGCCAGTGCTCTAGAAGCGCCTTGTAGAACGGCGTTTCTCGGTACCGGGCCCGTACATATCCGAGGTTCAGCTCCGGTTCGCCCCCCAGCACACTTTCGAAGTCGATCAGCCCCGCGAGCCGGCCGCCGTGGACGATGATGTTGTCCGGCGACACGTCGCCCCATGTTAGGACCGGCGCCTGCGGGGCAGCGAATCGATAGATGTGGTCGCAGACTGTCTGCAGCGTCTCGATGAGCGGATCCTTGAACAGCATGCGCCGCCCGGCGGCGTCTATTCCGCCCTCGAACGCGGCCCGGATGAATGCCTGCCAAGTCGTGTACTGAGCCTCGTGCACGCTCGTGAGCTCGCCGTACCCGTCGATGCGAACTTCGGCCATTGCGTGCAGCTGCTCGGCCACAGAGCGGCATACGGAGTGCATTTCGCGATCTCCCATGTCAGCGAGCCGGTTCCGCAAGGCGATGCCGTTGATCATGCGGTACGCCATGTAGGCAAGCGGAGCGGGCGGCCCGGAACGAGAGTCCGCGACGACCTCAGGCACCCTAAGACCACCGGAACGGCATCGGCGCACGACGTCCGGCTCGTACTCAACCACATCCTCGCGCCCGGGAGGATAGAAACGGACGATGAACCGGGCGCCGCCGCCGCTGTCGACGGTGTACTTGAAGGTCATGACGCCATGCTGGATGCGCTCGGCCGTGGCCGCGCGACCGGTGAGAGCCCTGATGATCGACACGGCGGCCTCGCACAGCGGATCGGGCACGACTTCAGGCCGGCGGTTCATTCAGATACACTCGCGTCAGGTCGGGATCGAAGAAAGTCCGGCGGAACGCGTCCACGTCCGCGCGGAACCGTTCATGCTCGCGGAGCCAGCGCATGGTGACCGATTCGATGGAGAAGTCGAGCGCCGCCGCGTAGTGCGCCAAGCGGAACCAGAGGACGCTGAGAAACGACAGATCCTCCCCCGGGCGGATCGGCTCCTCCGGAAAATCGAAGCGAACGGCGCGCATGATCCCCGCATGCCCGTCTCTCAGACCGTTCTGCGGATCGAAGACGGTGCCGTCAAGGATGTCCACCGCGACCGCGTTCGCGGTGAAGTCGAACTGATTCAGCACGTCGACGATGTTCTCGCATCGCCACAATCCCGTCCTGAACTTCCACACCGGGACGATGTCCGCGTACCGATGTCTCTCCCCGCGCGGCAGCCAGCGGGGCGAGCCGAAGGGGCCGGTCGTGAGTTCTCCCTCCTGCCCGAGCGCGTCGAGGAACCGCTCGGCGCCGGAACCGTCGAGGAAGAAGTCGAAATCCTTCGGAGGCCGACCGCGCCCCGCCGCGGCGTCGCGGACAGTCCCCCCGGTGACGTACACATTCAACTCGCGAACGCTCCGGAGCACGTCCAGGATCAGGGCATATCCGCTCCAGTTGCGCATCGAGGAAACGACCGCAGCCTGCAGGGTGTCGGGGCTGGTGAGACTCTCGTTCACGAGTAGCAGCTCTGCAGTCATCTTAGATCACTGCCGTGGGATATGCTCACCCGGCGGTCTGGCTGTGGCTGCTGGACTCGAACCAGCGGGGCCGGTTCGTTGTCAAATGACCGCGTGGATGGCGCGCAGGCGGTCCACGGCCTGCGGCATGTCGGCGTGGATGCAGAGCGTATCGAAGGGGACCGCGATGCGGGTGCCGTCGCGGGCGATGACCGTTCCCTCGTGCGCGAGCATCCGCGCCTGGGTCGCCGCTTCTTCGATGGTGAGTGTCGAGCCGGGGATGGAGCGGGGGGTGAGGGAGCCGTCGGGCTCGTAGCGGCGGTCGCCGAAGGCTTCGCGGATCACGCGGATGCCGGCCGCTCTTGCGGCGGCGGCCATCTGCGAGGCATCCGGTGCGACGAGGGCCGCCGACGGGTCGAGCGCCGAAATGATGACGTCGGCCAACGCGCGATCTTTGTGAGCGTCGTTGTAGAGGGCTCCGTGCGGTTTGACGTGATGGACTTCGCTGAACGCGCGCAATGCGGCGAGCTGGTCGATGAGTGATGTCCGCAGCTCTTCGGGAGAGATGGTCAGCGACCTGCGGCCGAAGTGTTCGCGATCGGGATACGACGGGTGGGCGCCGAGGATCACGCCGTGGCGAGACGCGAGAAACGCGGCGAGACGCATCGAGTCGGCATCGCCCACATGGCCGCCGCAGGCGACGTTCGCTCGATGGATGAGCGGCCAGATCTCATCCTCGCCGGGCGAGCCTTCGCCGAGGTCGGCGCTCAGCTCGACCGGGCTCACAGCTCCGTGCCTTTCGTTTCGGGGAGGAGCCAGATCAGGATCGCGCCCAGCGCAAAGAAGACGGCGTCGCAGGCGATGGCGAAGCCGAGACCGTGCTTCGTCGCGGCGGCGCCGATGGCGAGCGGCGCGACGGCCGACGCGAGCCGGCCCGTGTTGTAGCAGAAGCCCTGCGCGCTGGCGCGGATACGCGTCGGGAAGAGCTCCGCGAGCATCGCGCCGAACATCGAAAAGAATCCGTGCGCGAAGTAGCCCACCAGCGGGCCGATCACCAGCAGCGTGATCACCGAGCGCGCGCCGAACGCGAAGATGGGGACCACCGCCGTCGCACCGATCATGAACAGCGTGAACGCCGGCCTGCGTCCGATGCGGTCCGCGATCCAGCCGAAGGTGATGTAGCCGAAGAACGCGCCGACCTGCAGCACGATCAGCCACTGCGCGCCTTTCGTCATGGTCAGCCCCGCGCCTCCTTCCGCGACCGGCGTGGCCAGGAACGCGGGCAGCCACGTGGTCACGCCCCAGAACGCGATCAGGACGCTGCTGGCGACCAGCGTCGCGAGCAGCACGCGGCGGCGATAGGGCGCGCTGAAGATCTCGCTCCATGGCGCCGTCTCCGTGCGCTCGCGCCAGATCTTCGGCTCCTCCACCGTGCGCCGCACGATGAACGCGAGCAGCGCCGGCGCGGCGCCGATGAGGAAGAGCACGCGCCAGCCGTACGTCTCCAGCACGAGCGCGGAGAGGCCGGCGGCGATGAGCGCGCCGATCGCCCATCCCGACTGCATGATGCCCATCGCCTTCGCGCGGTGCTGCGGCGGCCACGTCTCCGCGACGAGCACGGAGCCGCACGACCACTCCCCACCCATCCCCAGTCCCACCAGCACGCGCCACGCGACGAGCTGCCAGAGGTTCTGCGCCGAGGCCATGCCGGCCGTGGCCAGCGAGTAGACGAGGATGCTGATGGTCATCGCGCGCAC
>DASUSL010000435.1:0-2072 GCA_036375135.1 Thermoanaerobaculia bacterium
GTACGGTGGAGGAATACGTACAGATCGTGCTGACCTCGAAACTCAAGCAATGCCAGCGCGTCCTCGGCGAGTTCAGCTCGCCGCTGGAGATGGAGAAGGTGTACGAGGACAAGCTGACCATGGGCATCGGGACCGCGCTCATGGAATCGTCCGACGCCGAAGAGATGCGCTACCGCATGAGCCACCTCGGCGAGGACGACTTGCGGACCTACGTCGGAGACTATGCACTCTATGAAAGCCAGACACCGGCCGAATGGACCTGGCGGCCGCGCGACTAGCGCGTTCGTCGCCGAATTCGCCGCGCTGACCGGCGGCCGCGTGGCCGAAACGGAGGGCGCGCTGCGGGTGTCGTTCGGAGACGGACGTCCGGACGAAACGATCCCGCATCAGCCGGCGTCGGAAACCGAGTGGGCGAGCCGCTTCAAGTGGGTCGAGAAAGAAGCCGCGGTGATCCTGCGAAACCCGCCGCTGCTCTATACGATCGCGTGGCCCGCGGCCCGCCGGTCGAAACAGTCGAAAAAGACGATGCTCAGACTGAGCGCCACGCTCTCGCTCTCGGTCGGGGAGCCGCTGGCGCGCAGGTACGTCGTCACGCTCGAGCGCGGAGGAAAGGAGGCCCGCGTCGACGAGGGTGGCGTGCTGCCGCCGGCCGACGGCGCGGATCTGGCGCCGATGGTCGCGTTGCCCGCATGGGCCGAGCGCGACGTGCGCACGCTCTGCCGCGCCCTGGCGGCGACGTGCGAGGCGTTTCAACTGCTGCCTGATGTGCAGAACGCGCTCCGGGCCCTGGGGGAGTTGCGCCGTACGGAACTGGCGTACCTCGAGCACCTCTACGCCCGAAGAGAAGGCGAGTACGAGCGTCTCTGGGGCCTGCCGGCCCGAGGAACGCAGGGCTCGGCCGCGGTCGAAGCCGAGCAGCGCCGCCTTCGACAGATCGTTCTCGAGCGTTACGCCGCACGCATTCGCGTCCGTCCACTCTCGCTCGGGCTGCTCCACGTGGCAGGGTAACGGCGGCGATTGGCGTAAGCTCCGCGCCATGACTTCCTGGCCCGCCCTCCCGTACGCCGACTGGAACGACACTCGCGAGACCCTCCACCGCTGGACGCAGGTGGTCGGGAAGATCCGGCTCGCGCTCACGCCGCTGGTGAATCACTGGTGGAACGTGCCGCTGTACGTCAGCGCGCGCGGGCTGACCACCTCCGAGATCCCGTATGGCGACCGCTGGTTCGACATGGAGTTCGACTTCATCTCGCACGTGCTGCGCGTGCGCACCAGCGACGGCGCGCTGCACGACGTGCCGCTCCGTCCGCGCAGCGTGGCCGACCTGCACGACGAGGTGTTCTCGATCCTCCGCTCGTTGCGCATCGAGTGTGACATCTGGCGCACGCCGGTCGAGATCGCGAACCCGATCCCGCTCGACACCGACGAAGAGCACCGTCACTACGATCCCGACGCCGTGCGCCGTTTCTGGATCGCGCTGGCGAAGACGCACGACGTCTTCTCGCGGTTCCGCGCGGGCTTCATCGGCAAGTGCAGCCCGGTGCACTTTTTCTGGGGGAGCTTCGACCTCGCCGTGACGCGCTTCTCCGGCCGCCTCGCGCCGCAGCGTCCCGACGCCGACGTCATCACGCGCGAGGCCTACTCGCACGAGGTGAGCAGCGTCGGCTTCTGGCCGGGCGACGACCGCCTGCCGCAGGCGTCGTTCTACAGCTACGCCGCGCCGGAGCCGGCCGGTTTCCGCGACGCGAAGGTGCTGCCGGAGGCGGCGTACTACAACGAGAAGCTCAACGGCTTCTACCTGCACTACGACGACCTGCTGAAGATGCCCGATCCCGAGCAGGCGCTGCTCGACTTCTGTCAGAGCACCTACGACGCGGCGGCGAACCTGGGCCAGTGGGATCGCGCGGCGCTGGAGCGCGCCTAAACAGACCGCAGTCATTCCGCCAACACGAGGGGACGACGAGGGGCCTCCGGCGGGCCGGCGCGGCCGGCAGCGCTGGTTGCCCAAGGCTGACGCACGCAGCTCGCCTCGCGCACGGCACTCGCGACCGCACGTGATGAATCAGCGCTGC
>DASUSL010000436.1:0-2108 GCA_036375135.1 Thermoanaerobaculia bacterium
TTCGAGGCGTACTGCCCGACAGACAACGTGTCGGAGCTGACCGCGCGCATCAACGACGAGGGGTGGGAAAGCTGCTTCTCCGAATGGCTGAAGGGCTCGCGCATCTCGTCGAAGGACGCGCTGCTGGTGTTCTCCGTCGGCGGCGGGAACGTGGAGAAGAACGTCTCCGTGAATCTCGTGCGCGCCATCGACCACGCGCGCGGCGCCGGCGCGAAGGTCTTCGGCATCGTCGGCAAGGACGGCGGCTACACGAAGCAGGTCGCCGACGAGTGCGTGCTCATCCCTGTCGTCTCGAACGACCGCATCACGCCGCACACCGAGGGACTGGCCGCGGTGGTGTGGCACCTGCTGGTGTCGCACCCGGCGCTCAAGGCGTCGCAGACGAAGTGGGAATCAGTGCGCTGACCAGCTCTTCGAGATCCTTCACGCGCAGATCCGGCTCGACCTTTCCGCGCTTGTGCTCCGAGCCGCGATGCTCGATCAGGGCGACCTTGCATCCCGCGTTGCGCCCGCAGAGCAGATCGCTGTCCTGATCGCCGACCATCCACGACTGCGTCAGATCGACGTCGAACTCATTCGCGGCCTCGCGTAAAAAGTGCGGACTCGGCTTACGGCAGCCGCAGCGATCCGAGGCCTGGTGGAAGCACTGGTAGCTCTTCGTGATGGTCACGCCGAGCGATTGCACGACGTGCTCGTGCACGGCCTGCACGTCCTCGAGCGTAGCCTTCTGCTTGGCCACGTTCGGCTGGTTGGTGACGATGAAGAGCAGCCAGCCGGCGTCGATGAGCCGTTGTAAAGGGGCGCGGATGCCTTCGATCATGCGCACGTCCTCGACGCGGCGCGGCGCCTCCCATTCGCCGTGCGACGGGTAGAAGACCAGCTCGTCGAGGATGCCGTCGCGGTCGAGGAAGAGTGCGCGTTTCATAGGTTCGGGACGTGCGTGACGCGCGTCGTCTCCGCTTCGAGACTGGCGCCGTCGGGCGGCTGGCGGAAGAGGACGCGGTCGCCGCCGGCGATCATGATGACGCCGAGCGGCTCGGCCGCATTCGAGGTGACGCTGATGCGCTGTCCTTTTTTCAGCGACGGGCCGGCGGAGATCGACAGTGGCTGCGGGGTGGCGCGCAGCGTCAGCGGCTCGCCGCGATACGCGCCGAGGGGATCGCGGAACCAGCGGTGGCGCGCCAGCTCGGGCGAGGCGTAGAGGCGGTACACACCGTCGCGCGGTACGACGAACTCCACGCGCGCGCCCGGCATGACCACGGCGTTCATGGCCGGCAGCCAGAGGTTGCGCCATACCGGCATGTAGTGCCGCACGAGATACGGCGCGAGCTCGCGCTGCACGGTGCCGGCCCACATCAATGTGTAGTGGTCGAAGACGACGGCCGCCGGCGGGTCGTCGAACGAAAAGCGCGGCGCGAGGTTCTGCCGCACGAGCTGACGCGCGAGCTCCGGCAGGAACCAGAAGCGGTACGCCGGCTCGCGACGCAGCGCCCACGGCACGCCGCTCCACACTTTTTCTCCGGGACGCGTGCGCGCGTGCACCTCGCGCATGACGAAGTCCTGGTACGCGAGGTCGTTTTCCTTCCCGCGGAAGATCGACGCGAACGCGTTCACCCCCCACGCGAGCACGAGCACCGCCAAGACGATCCCGCGCCGCGGAATGCGCTCGATGACCGCGGCCATCAGCGGAATGGCCAGCACCACCACCAGCGCGAGGTGGTAGTTGTAGATGAACTTCATCGAGCTGACGAAGAGCAGATTGACGAGCTGCAGGACCGCCAGCGGCCGCAGCGCGCGGTTGCGCCAGACCAGCACCAGTCCCGCGAAGCCGAGCACCAGCACCGCGATGCCACCGACGTCCACGGCCGCCCATTCGAAGAAGCGATCCGTGGCCAGGATGCGCACGCCGAACGGCACGAGCAGGCGATGGATGAAGCCGCCGATGATCGGCGTCGCGAAGCGCTCGCCGCGGTTGTCGACCCACACCTGCTGCCACAGCTCGTCGAGGGCGCCGGTTGTGGCGAAGTAGCTGAGACACGCAACGAGCCCCGCGATGCCGCCGGCGATGAGCAATGTGGGGCGGGCTTCAGCCCGCCTGGGGTGGGCTT
>DASUSL010000437.1:0-12720 GCA_036375135.1 Thermoanaerobaculia bacterium
CCGGGACAGGCTGAAGCCCGTCCTACGTCAGCACGCGTATCGCGAGGAGCACGCCCTCTGGTCATCGCTTGCCTCCGAGAAGCGCGCGCGACTCGCTGCGGAACTCTTCTTCCGTCGCCGTGACCTCCCGCAGCATCTCCAGGACGACCTCGCGGAAGCGTCTTCGCGTCGCGGAGAGAAAGTTCGTCACCTGCGTTTCGGGGATGCCGAAGCGCACCGCCAGCTCGCGATACGACACGCCGCGATCGTCGTCGAGGTCGTACGCCTCGAAGACCGCGAACGGCACCGCGTCGCAGCGCGCGCGCAGCCGCTCCACCGCCAGCGCGAACATGCTGCGCACCCATTCGCGGTGAAAGTACTCCTCGGGAGTGACGCCGCCGGAGTCGCGTCCGAGCTCCGCCTCCGCGGCGTCGAAGTCGAGATGCACCTCGCCGCCGCCGCGCTTCAGGCGCTGTCCCGCCTTCCATTCATTCGACACGAAGCGGTCGAAGAGCAGGCGCAGGAACGTGCGGAAGCTCGCTTTCGCCGAGTCGTACGAAGCCAGCGACTCCTTCTCGAACGCGCGCGTGAAGAAGCTCTGCGTGAGGTCCTCGGCGTCTTCCCGCGTGCGGCTCCAGGAGACACGCGCGTACTTGTAGAGCGGCTTCCAGTAGCAGGCCACGAGGGTGTCGAAGGCGCGGGTGCGCTCCGCCGCGTCGGCACTGCCGAGGGCGAGTACGACGCTGCGACGCGTCGTCGGAAAAGGGGCGACAGACATGAATGGACCGGGGGGACAGGTTAACGTAGGATGTCGCGCGCGTGGAAGCGGGTCTCATTCTTGTCTTACTGCTGATCCTCGGTGCGGAGTTCGTCAACGGCTGGACGGACTCGCCGAATGCGATCGCCACCGTGGTCGGCACGCGCTCGCTCACGCCCCTGCAGGCCGTGCTCATGGCGGCCGTGTTGAACCTCCTCGGCGTGCTCCTGTCGGGGACGAAGGTCGCGGCCACGATCGGCAAGGGAATCGTCGACGCCAGCGTCATCGACCTCACCACCGTGGCCGGGGCGATGCTGAGCATCATCATCTGGTCGTCGCTGGCCGCGCAATGGGGCATCCCCACCAGCGAGTCGCACGCGCTCGTGGCGGGACTGACCGGCGCGGGGCTGGCCACCGCCGGTCCGGGCGCGCTGCTGTGGGACGGATGGAAGAAGGTGCTGCAGGGCCTCTTCTTCTCCAGCGTCATCGGCACGATCGGCGGGATGGTGATCATGGTCGCGGTCTACTGGATCTTCCGGCGTGCCAGTCCGGTGCAGGTGCGGGGGAAGTTCCGCGTGCTGCAGATCATCTCCTCCGGGTTCATGGCTTACGCGCACGGCTCGAACGACGGGCAGAAGTTCATGGGCGTCTTCACCCTGGCCCTGTTCATCTCCGGCGCGCTCCCCTCGTTCGCGATCCCGCTGTGGGTCATCCTCATCTGCGCGATGGTGATGGCGCTGGGCACACTCACCGGCGGCTGGCGCATCATCCAGACCATGGGCATGAAGCTCACGCGCCTGGAGACGCATCAGGGCTTCTCGGCGGAGATCGCCGCGGCCACCACCATCGAGGTGGCCACGCGCTTCGGCATCCCGGTCAGCACCACGCACACGATTACCAGCGCGATCGTCGGCGTCGGCGCGACGCGCGGCGGCTCGGCGGTGAACTGGGGGATGACTCAGCGCATCGTGATGGCCTGGATCCTCACGTTTCCGATCTGTGGGCTGATCAGCTGGGCGGTCGTGCTGGGGCTGCGCGCGATCACCCGGTGAGGAAACTGGCTCCGGCAGTAGGACTCGAACCTACGACCCGCGGATTAACAGTCCGCTGCTCTACCAACTGAGCTATGCCGGAGCACTGAACCCCGAAGGGGCGCGGAACATAGCACCGCGCTTCTCACGCGGTCAAGCGCAAGCAGGCGGGTTAACCACGCTCCCGCTGTCGATAATCCCGAGTTGCTGTATGCTCGCTCCTCCAAATAACAGGAGGGCCCCTTGAGACTGACTTCGTACGTTCTCCTCGCGCTCGCTGCAACCGTTCCCCTCTCTGCCGCCGTCTCCTCCGAAGTGACCATTCCCGTGGCCGGGTACCTCGTGCTGTCGGACGATCTGACGTACCGCACGGAAGCCGTGATCACGAATCACAGCGACCGGGCGAAGACCGTGGTCCTGGAGCTCGTCCACGACGGCCACGCGGAGCTCTTCCGCGTCTTCACCATCGACGCGCACGAGACGATGTTCCTGCCGACGGCCGGCCTCCCCTCGGCGTCGCCGGGGCTGAACGGAACGATCGGAGCCCTGCGCCTCCGCACGGACGGTACGGGAGGGATCGAGGCGAAGGCGGTCATCGTGGCCGAGCGCCGGATCTCGCGTGGCTCGTCGCGCCAGGAAGTGGAAGGGGTGCCGATGGAGGAGTACCACGCCAACGAGACGTACTTTCTCGGCGTGCGGCACTCGGCCGGCACCGGCGCGTACACGAACGTCGGCATCACGAACCTCAGCGAAACGGAGACCGTGACGTTCTTCGTCCAGTTCCAGTTTCACACCCAGCCGACGGCGGTCACGGTGCCGCCGCTGTCGATGCGGCAGATCCGCGTGACGGGGCCGGGCAACGCCGGCCGCTGGGTGCGCGTCTGGCCGGAGTGGTCGGATCCGGACGGCACGCCGGCCCACTCGACGCCGTGGGTCGCGTACGCGAGCACAGTCGACACGCACACGGGCGATGCATACTCCGGGCAGCGCGTCCCGGCGCACTCGAAGTTCCGGCCGTAAAAACAGGAGACTGATTTCGTACCTGCTCTTCACACTCATGGTGGCCGTGCCGCTCCTCGCGCTCGGATACCTGCAATAGCAGACTACAATTCGCGCCGTACATGTCGCGGGAGATCGTGATCAACGCCACTCGTCACGAGTCGCGCATCGCCGTACTGGACGAGGGGCAGGTGGTCGAGTTGTGGGTGGAGCGGACGCGGCATCGCACGATCGTCGGCAACATCTACAAAGGCCGGGTGACCAAAGTCCTGCCGGGGATGCAGTCGGCCTTCGTCGACCTCGCCCTGGAGCGCGACGCGTTCCTCTACGTCTCGGACGTCATCGAGGATCTCGAAGAGTACGAGAGCGAGACGCCGGACGAGCTGCATCTCGACGACGTCACGACGCCGCATCGCCCCGAGGCGTCGATCGCGGACCTGCTGCGCGAGGGGCAGGAGATCGTGGTGCAGGTGTCGAAGGACACCATCGCCGGCAAGGGCGCGCGCATCACCAGCCACATCACGCTGCCGGGGCGTTTCCTCGTCTACATGCCGACCGTGAATCACATCGGCGTGTCGCGGCGCATCGAGGATGAGGCAGAGCGCGCAAGGCTCAAGGAAATGCTCGACCGCATCCGCCCGCACGGCCACGGCGGCTTCATCGTGCGCACCGCGGGCGAGGGTCGCGACGAGCAGGAGTTCCAGTCCGACCTCCGCTATCTCACGGAGCTGTGGGAGTCGATTCGCCGCCGCGCCGAGAAATCGTCCGCGCCGGCGGCCATGCATCACGACCTCGATCTCGTGCTGCGCACGATCCGCGACGTCCTCTCGCCGGAGTTCAAGAGCGTGTGGGTCGACTCGATCGAGCAGTACCAGCGCATCGTGGAGTTCCTCGACCAGATCCAGCCGCAGCTCGTCTCGCGCGTGCGCCTGTTCCGGCGCGAGGAGCCGATCTTCGACGAGTTCGGGATCGAGCCGGAGATCGCCAAGGCGCTGAAGTCGAAGGTGTGGCTCAAGTCGGGCGGCTACATCGTCATCAATCAGACCGAGGCGCTCGTCGCGATCGACGTGAACACGGGCAAGTATGTCGGGAAGAAGAACCTCGAGGAGACGGTGTTCCGCACGAACCTCGAGGCGGCGAAAGAGATCGTCCGGCAGATCCGCCTGCGCGACCTGGGCGGGATCATCGTCCTCGACTTCATCGACATGGAAGAGGCGGCGAACCGGCAGAAGCTGTTCGAAGTCCTCGAGAACGAGATCAAGAAGGACCGCTCGAAGACCAAGATCCTGCAGATCTCGGAGTTCGGCCTGATCGAGATGACGCGCAAGCGCGTGCGGCAGAGCCTCGAGCGCTCGCTGACGCAGGCCTGCCCGTACTGCGGCGGCAGCGGGCGGATCAAGTCGAATACCACCATCGCGCTGGAGATCTGGCGCGAGCTGGTCAAGCAGCGCGACTTCCACGAAGGACAGGACGTGATCGTGCGCGTGAACCCGATCGTCTACGGGACGCTGCACACCGGCGATCCGATCTTCGAGGAAGTGGAGCGCTCGCTGGGGATCCACCTCGTCTTCAAGCCGGACGAGGCGCTGCATCACGAGCAGTTCGACGTGATGAGGATCTGAGCGGCGTGCGCCGGCTCTCCTCTCCCGCGGCCGGGCTGATCCTCGGTCTGCTCACCGGTCTGGCCGATGCGGTCTACGTGATTCGCGAGCCGGGCGGCGTTTCGGCGACTTCGGTCGCGGCAGTGCTCTGGACGTGGGCGACGATCGGCTGCCTGACGGGCGCCGCGTTCGGCGCGCGCTGGCGCGGCGTCGCGCTGATGGCGGCCTGCCCCGCGCTGCTGTTGCTCGCGCGCGCGACGATTCCGTTCAAAGAGGTCAGCGGCTGGTCGACGTCGAAAGTGCTGCTCGCGTGGGCCGCGGTGTCGCTGCTGCTTGGTGCGGCCGGCGTGCTGGTGCGCTTCCGCGAGTCGACGCTGCGCGGTCGATGGGCGATCGCGGCGACGGTGAGCCTGGCGCTGCTGATCGTGGCCGCCGCCGATCCCGATGTGCCGCGGGCTTCAGCCCGCGACTCCGCAGCGACACCCGGCGCTCCACACAACGTCGTTCTGATCGTCCTCGACACCGCGCGCTACGACGACACCATGACTGCGGCGCCACACATCGCCGCCTTCGCGCGCAACGCCGTGTCGTTCGACAACGCGTGGTCGCCGGGCGCGTGGACCGTGCCGTCGCACTTTGCGATGTTCACCGGCCGCGATCCGTGGACCGTGCCCTTCGACGCAGAAGCGAATCGTTACGTGTACGGCGGCACGTGGCTGGCCGGGCACTTCCGCGCGCGCGGCTACGCGACGGGCGCGATCTTCTCGAACAACCGCCTCACCGAGCATGAAGGCTACGGCCGCGACTTCGAGGAGCTGACCTACTCGCGGCAGTCCGGCGTCTGCCGCTCGGGCATCGGCTATCTCCTCGGATACAGCAACCGCCACACGCAGCGGCAGCCGCCGCTCTGCGAGCGGATGGATGCGTCCGAGGTCGTGGAGCGCGCGCGGGGCTTCGTGCGGCGGGCGCGGCGGCCGTATTTTCTCGCGCTGAACTTCATCGATCCGCACGACCCGTATCTCGTGCTGTGCCGTTCCTTTCCGCACGCGACGAATCGGGAGCGGCGCGCCGTCACGCTGGCCACGCCGCGCCATCCGGCGAAGCCGGCAACGATTGCGCGCGTGCGCGAACAGTACCGCGCCGCCATCGGCTGCATGGACCGCGCGGTCGGCGCGCTGCTGCGGGAGCTCGACGACGGCCGCACGGTCATCGCCATCACTGCCGATCACGGCGAGCAGTTCGGCGAGCACGGACGCGGCGGACACGGGACGTCGGTCTATCGCGAGGTGCTGCACGTGCCGCTCATCGTGAAGGCGCCCGGCCTGGCGCCGGCGCGCGTGGCGGATGCGGTGTCGATCACGGACCTCTACCTGTCGCTGATCCGGGCAGCGCGCGGCGCGTCCATGCCGCTCCTCGATCCGCGCCAGCGGCGCCCCGCCGTCGCGCAGTTCGACCTGGCGGGCAACGGCGTCGGCGCGTACAGCGTCGCGCGCGGCACTCGGCACTTCATCCGTTTCCGCGACGGGCGCGAGCTGCTCTTCGACTTCGCCCGCGATCCGAACGAGGCGCGGCCGCTGCCGGTCACGGCGGAGACGGCCCCGCTGCGCGACCTCGTCCTGAGGGCGCGCCGGCAGGAGCAGCGGCGCGTGGAGTTCGAGGCCCTCGGCTATCTCCGCTAGGGGACGACGAAGGGCCTCCGGCGGGCGCGACCGACAGCGCTGGTTGGCATAGCCGGGCCGCATGCTTGTCGCCTGAAGTGTGCGTCTCGCGACCGCGCACGTGCTGAACAAGCGCTGCCGGCCGGGCCGGCCCGCCGAGGCCCCGGGGCGTTCCCTCGTGCAGGAGAGGCTGGCAAAGCGCGTGCAGTAAAGCGCCGCGGAGTAGCGATGCCCCTCGACGAGACGTTTACCAACCTGGCGGCCTTCCTGAACAGCCTCGATGCCGAAGGCGAGCAGAAGTTCGAGCTTTCCCACTCGCTGGTCATCATCTGTCCGGACTGTGGGAAGAACATCGCCTTTCGCGGGCGCTGCCCGAAATGCGCCGGCAACAGCTGGATCCCGGCGGGCAACGCCGGCGGCGTGTTCGAGCGGCTCAAGGCGCAGCGTCTGCGGCGGATGATCGCCCACGACGACGAGGACGACACGCTCACGCGCCAGCAGAGCGAGCCGCAGACGACGTAGCGCGCGGTTTCACGCGGCGCGCGGCTTCAGTTCGCCTACGAATCCAGCCCCTCGCGCAGGTACTCTTCCTCGACGAACTTCTGGAAGAGCTCTTCCCACTCTTTCGTCCGCGGCTTCGGCGCGGGCCGCATGGCAGCCAGGCGCTTGCGTGCGCTCTCTTCGCGCTCTTCCTCGCGGCGCAGCTCGTCGGCCAGCACCTGCGCGACCGCCTGGCGCACCGCTTCCCGTTCCTTGAGCAGCACGACCGCGCGGGAGCGCGCCAGCGCATCCACGAGTTGACGCGCCAGCGCTGCGAGACGGTCCCGCGAGGGACGGACCATGGGGAGATTGTACGTGGAGGACAGGCAATCCTGCCCGTCCTTCGTGGCCGGCACGCGAGGACAGGCAGGGTTGCCTGTCCTCCATCCCTGGGTCAGTGGACCGGTTCTTCCGGCGGAGTGTCCGACGGAGTTTCCTCTTCTGTCCCGTTCTCTTCTTCCACCGGCTCCTCGCCCGCTACGACCTTCACCGCGCCGACGACCGTATCGCCCTCGTCGATGTTGATCACGCGCACGCCCTGCGTCATGCGTCCGGCGATGCGGATGCTGTCGACGCCGGTGCGGATCATCATCCCCTGCTCGGTGATGAGCAGGACCTGCTCGTCGTCTCCGACGTGGACGATGCTGGCGACCTTGCCGTTCTTCTCGGTGATCTTGATGTTCGAGACGCCGATGCCGCCGCGGCGCACGAGGCGGTACGCGATGACGGGCGTGCGCTTGCCGAAGCCGCGCTCCGTGATGGTCAGGATGTAGCCGCGATCGTCGGCGACCGGTGCCGCTTCTTCCTCCCCCTCGGCCTCCACCGTTTCTTCGACCACTTCCTCGACCACGAGCTCCGTCTCCTCGCCGTTCTCGTCGATCGGCGGAGCGGGCGTGTCGGCGGAGGCGGGGAGCACGTCCATCTCGATGACCGAGTCGTCCCCGCGGAAGGAGATCGCCTTCACGCCGGCGGCGCCGCGGCCCATCGGACGCACCGTGCCTTCATGGAAGCGGATGGCCCTGCCGTTCTGCGTGCCGATGAAGATCTCGTCCTTGCCGGACGAGAGTCGCACCGCGTAGAGATCGTCGCCCTCGAGGATGTCGATGGCGATGATGCCCGCCGCGCGCACGTTCGAGAACGCGGCCAGCTCGGTCTTCTTGATCTTGCCGCCGCGCGTGGCCATGACCACGTACTTGCCTTCCGTGAAGTCGCGCGTGGTGAGCAGCGCGCGGACGTTCTCGTTCTGCTCGAGCGGCAGCAGGTTCACGATCGCCTTGCCGCGCGCGTTCGCCGCGACCTCGGGGATCTGGTGCACCTTGATCCAGTACATCCGGCCGCGATCCGTGAAGACCAGCACCCAGGCGTGCGTCGAGGCGACGAAGAGGTGCTCGACGATGTCCTCTTCCTTCGTCTGCATGCCGATGCGGCCTTTGCCGCCGCGGCGCTGGGCGCGGTAGAGCGACAGCGGGGAGCGCTTCACGTAGCCGCCGCGCGAGACGGTGATGACCATGTCCTCGTCGGCGACGAGGTCCTCGATCGAGATCTCGCTCGTGTCGGGGATGATCTCCGTGCGGCGCGGATCGCCGTACGCTTCGCGGATGGCGCGCAGCTCGCCGGAGATGATCTCCAGCACGAGGCGCTCCGAGGCGAGGATCTCGCGCAGGCGCGCGATGAGCGCGAGCACTTCCTGATACTCGGCCACGAGCTTCTCGCGCTCGAGGCCCGTCAGGCGCTGCAGGCGCATGTCGAGAATGGCCTGCGCCTGGATCTCGCTGAACTGCCAGCGCGAGATCAGTCCTTCCTTCGCTTCCTGGCCGGTGCGGCTGGCGCGGATGAGCGCGATCAGCTCGTCGAGCACGTCCAGCGCGCGGACGAGGCCTTCCAGGACGTGTGCGCGCTCTTCCGCCTTGCGCAGGTCGAAGCGCGTGCGGCGCACGACGATCTCTTTGCGGTGCTCGATGAAGTGCCGCAGGATCGTGGCGAGGTCCATGACCTCGGGTTTGTTGTTGGCGATGGCCAGGAAGATGATGCCGAACGTCGTCTGCATCTGCGTGTTGCGATACAGGTGGTTCAGCACGATCTCGGCGATGGCGTCGCGCTTCAGCTCGATGACCACGCGGATGCCCTCGCGGTCCGACTCGTCGCGGAGATCGGAGATCCCCTCGATGCGCTTGTCGCGAACGAGCTCCGCGATCTTCTCCAGCAGGCGGGCCTTGTTCGTCATGTACGGTACTTCCGTCACGACGATCTGCTGCCGCTCGCTCTTCTTCATCGTCTCGATGACCGCGCGCGCACGAACCTGGATGATGCCGCGGCCGGTCTCGTACGCCTGGCGGATCCCTTCCAGGCCGTGGATGTAGCCGGCCGTCGGAAAATCGGGACCGGGAAGGACCGTCATCAGCTCCTTCACCGTCACCGCGGGGTTGTCGATCATCATCAGGCAGGCGTCGATGACCTCGCCGAGGTTGTGCGGGGGGATGTTCGTGGCCATGCCGACGGCGATGCCCGAAGAGCCGTTCACGAGCAGGTTCGGGAACTTCGCCGGGAGCACCGAAGGCTCGGAGAGCGAGCCGTCGTAGTTCGGCACCCAGTCGATGGTTTCTTTGTCGATGTCGTCCCGCATCAGCTCTTCCGCGAGGCGGGTGAGCCGGATCTCGGTGTAGCGCATGGCCGCGGGGTTGTCGCCGTCGATCGAGCCGAAGTTTCCCTGACCGTCGACGAGGCGGTAGCGCATGGAAAAGTCCTGGGCCATGCGCACGGCGGTGTCGTAGATGGCGCTGTCGCCGTGCGGGTGGTACTTGCCCATCACGTCGCCGACGATGCGCGCGGATTTCTTGTACGCCTTCCCGGCCGTGTTCCCCTGCTCGTACATGCCGTAGAGGATGCGGCGATGCACGGGTTTGAGGCCGTCGCGGACGTCCGGCAGCGCGCGCCCGATGATCACGGACATCGCATAGTCGAGATACGACTTGCGCATCTCGTCTTCGATGTTGACGGGGAACCGCTGCTCGATGAAGGTCGGGGTATCGGTGGTGTCGTCAGCCATGTTTTGTCAGGTGGAGGACAGGCAATCCTGCCTGCCAAGGTCCACGAAGGACAGGCAGGATTGCCTGTCCTCCACTTCTAAATGTCGAGGTTCTTTACCTCGAGCGCGTTGTCCTGAATGAAGACTCTTCGCGGCTCGACCTGATCGCCCATGAGGATCGTGAAGATCTCGTCGGCGCCGACGGCGTCCTGCACGGTGACCTGCAGCAGGCGGCGCGTCTCCGGATTCATGGTCGTGTCCCAGAGCTGCTCGGGATTCATCTCGCCGAGGCCTTTGTAGCGCTGGATGGTCAATCCCTTTTCGGCGAGCTTGTAGATCTGGTCGAGCAGCCCGTCGATGTCGGTGTAGACCGTGACCTCTTCGCCATGTCTGGCCGAGTACGGCGGCAGGCCGAACGCGGAGAGCTGCTCGTACGACTTCACCATCTGGCGGAACTCGTACTGGCCGAGCAGATCGCCGTTGACGGAGAAGGTCTTGCCGCTGCCGTTGTTGCCGGCGCGGAACTGCACGGAGACGGTCTCGGTGATCTCGTCGCGCACGATGCGCACGTCGAGGAAGGCGGCGCTGGTGAGTGCCGCTTCGAGCGCGGCCAGCTTCGCTTCATCGGTCAGCGCGGTGCGGTCGGTGAAGTGCTCGCGCAGGAGCACTTCCTGCGCGTCGCGCGGAATGCCGCGCACAGCGACCTTGCGGGCGTGCGAGCGGAACTCCTCCATGCGCTGGAGCATGTTCATCAGCGCTTCGCCGCGAATGGCCAGGCCGCCTTCCGGCGTCACTTCGATCGACTCGGCCACGCGGCCGAGGAGGAAGCGCGATTTTTCGACTTCGTCCTTGAGGTACGTGTCCTTCTTTCCCTGCGTCACTTTGAAAAGCGGCGGCTGGGCGATGTAGAGGTGGCCGCGGTCGATCACCTCGCGCATGTGGCGGTAGAAGAACGTCAGGATGAGCGTGCGGATGTGCGAGCCGTCGACGTCCGCGTCCGTCATGATGATGATCTTGTGGTAGCGGAGCTTGGCGACCGAGAAGTCGTCCGCTCCGATGCCCGTGCCGAGGGCCGTGATCATCAGGCGGATCTCCTCGGAGGAAAGCATCTTGTCGAGACGCGCCTTCTCGACGTTGAGGATTTTGCCTTTGAGCGGGAGGATGGCCTGGAAGCGGCGGTCGCGTCCCTGCTTGGCGGAGCCGCCGGCGGAGTCGCCTTCGACGAAGTAGATCTCGCAGAGCGCGGGATCGCGCTCGGAGCAGTCGGCCAGCTTGCCGGGGAGCGACGCGGAGTCGAGCGCGCCTTTGCGGCGCGTCAGGTCGCGCGCCTTGCGCGCGGCTTCGCGGCCGCGGGCGGCGTCGATGATCTTCTCGGTGATGCGCTTCGCTTCTTTCGGGTTCTCTTCGAAGAACTCGGCGAGCTTCTGGTTGACGACCTGCTCGACCCACGTCTTCACGTGCGAGGAGACGAGTTTGTCTTTCGTCTGCGACGAGAATTTCGGGTCGCGGATCTTCACCGAGATGATCGCGGTGAGACCTTCGCGGATGTCGTCGCCTTCGAGCGAGAGCTTGAGCTTCTCGAGCACGCCCGTGTCGGTGACGTACTTGTTCACCGTGCGCGTGAGCGCACCCTTGAAGCCGACCAGGTGCGTGCCGCCGTCGGCGTTCTTGATCGTGTTGGTGAACGTGTAGATGTTGTCGGAGTAGCCGTCGTTCCACTGCAGGGCGATCTCGACCTGCTCGCCGTCTTCCTCGTCGCGGATGAAGATCGGGTCCTCGTGGAGCGGCGTCTTGTTCTTGTTCAGGTCTTTGACGAAGGAGACGATGCCCCCTTCGTACTTGAACTCGTGATGCTTCTCGCTGCGGTCGTCCTTGATCTCGATCTGGATGCCGGAGTTGAGGAAGGCCAGCTCGCGGAGACGCTGCGAGAGCGTCTCGTAGTTCATCTCGGTGATGGAGAAGATCTCGGAGTCGGCCTTGAACGTGACGCGCGTGCCGCGATGCGTCGTCTTCTCGCCCTTCTCGATCGGCGCGGTCGGCAGGCCGCGCTCGTAGCGCTGGCGCCAGACGTTGCCGTCGCGGTGGATCTCGAGCTCGAGCCACTCGGAGAGGAAGTTCACCACCGAGACGCCGACGCCGTGCAGGCCGCCGGAGACTTTGTACGAGTTGTTGTCGAACTTACCGCCGGCGTGCAGCTCGGTCATGATGACCTCGGCCGCCGAGCGTCCCTCTTCCTTGTGGATGTCGACCGGGATGCCGCGGCCGTTGTCCGTGACCGTGACCGAGTTGTCGATGTGGATCGTGACCGTGACCCGGTCGGCGTGGCCGGCCAGCGCTTCGTCGATGGCGTTGTCGACGACCTCGTAGACCATGTGGTGGAGGCCGCTCACGTCATCGGTGTCGCCGATGTACATGCCGGGGCGCTTGCGCACCGCATCCAGTCCTTTGAGGACTTTGATGTCTTCTGCTGTGTAGTTTTCTGCCATCGAAGGTTACTTTCCGCAGTCCTGATCAGGTTGTTCCCGCGGCGCTGCGGGGAGGGATTTTGCGCCGCGATTGAGAACGCGAAATTATAGCGCCTTTATTGCCTTTTCAGGCGAAATCGCGGGCCGCCGTAACTCTACCGTTTTCAATGCTTAGGCGGCGATGCGGACCAGCCTGTAAGGCGGCCAGAAACGCCTCCTTGGCGCTGGTCGCGAAGACCTGCGTGGAAACCGGCAGGTTCGACAGTAGAGACTGCAGAATTTCGAGGTCGAGCTCGGCGTCGACGTCGTCGAGGAGAAACAGCGGCGCGTCGTCGTGGCGCCGCCGGAACAGCTCGAGCTTGGCGAACTTCAGGAAGAGCACGATCATCTTCTGCTCGCCGCCGCTCAGCACCTCGGCCGCCGGCCTGCCATCGACGAGAAACTCGATGACGTCGCGCTGCGGCCCGACCAGGGTCATCCGTGCGCGCAGCTCTTCGCGGCGATGTTTTGCGACCTCGTCCGTGACGCTCGGCTTGTAGCTCATGGTCACGTTCGTGACGTGGTAGGCGTGGCGCTGGACGATCTCTCCGAAGAGCTTCGACAGGTCGGCCGCGTACGCGGCGCGAGCGCGATGGACGACGTTCGCCGCCACCATCAGCTCGTTG
>DASUSL010000438.1:0-4700 GCA_036375135.1 Thermoanaerobaculia bacterium
TGTTCGTTTTGAAGTCCGCCATCACGGCCACTAATTCGTCCTCACCGAGGTCCTCAGCGCATTTGATCACTCGAGTCATGGCGCGCAGGAGACTGCGGGTCTCCGTGAGCGCACTCGGTTTTCGTGCGTGTCACATGGCAAGCATGCTACGGCTGGTTTTTTCGCGTTTCTGTTCATCCGCAGGATTTCCACAGATAATCAGCCCAAGAACGTGTGCACCCTAATCCTTGAGATGTTGAAAGGGTTTCTCTGCCCAGCACAGGGCCACTGAGATCGCAGTGCACACATCTCGCTGCATGACTGTCGCTTATCTTAAAGTCCCTACGGCTTCGTCTGCTTCCATCGGATATTGCTGAAAATGGCTCCGATTGCGTGTGTGATGCGCATTTTCCGCAGTTGTGTATTTCGAAATTTATGCTTGACAGTTGCTTGAGGATGTGTTCTTGAAGTCGAATTCTCTAGTCGTGCTCGACTCACTCGATCTTCAGGATCGTCCAGGCTGTCCCGTCCCACATCAGCGTCGCGCGGCCATCCTGCGCGGCGGCGAAGCGGTCGGCCACGATGCCGGTGCGGAACGCCGTGCCGACTTCGTTCGCGATCCACCTCCACGCAAAGTCGACCGTGACCGTGTTGTCGGGGTTCTGGCGGACGGTGGTGACGTCGCCCATCTCCTTCTTCGCCAGCGGCACGATGTCGAGGAGGCCGTTGGAGCGCAGGAGGAAGCGCTTGTCGTTGCGCGATTTCTCATTGAGCGCGATGTCGCCGCTCCCGTCGACCGTGATCCAGCCGCCGGCCGACAGCTCCTTCGCCGCGGCTCGCTGCGGCTCGTTCATCGCCGCGCCCGAGACCGGCGTCGTGTAGCCGGCGTTGGTGAACTCGTACTCGCCGAAGTCGGGCGAATTCGCGATCAGGTCGCGCGCCTGCTGTGCCGAGGGCGGGGGAGGAGCGGCAGGTTTGGCGGGAGTGCCCTGCTCGATCGGTTTCTCGTCACCCGAGCATGCGGCGAGCAGGAGGAGGCAGACAGCCAGCGCGCGTTTCATGCGGAGAGTAAACCCGCGACTTCCTCCGGCGTCAACGCGCGCGTGGTTCCCTCGGCCATCTCGCCCAGCATCACGTCGCCGATGGCCACGCGCGCCAGCGACACCACCTTCGCGTCGAGCGCCTCCACCATCCGCCGCACCTGCCGGTTCCGCCCCTCGGTGATCGTGATCTCGAAGACCGTCTTCCCGCCCGGATCGCGCAGCCGCTTCACGACCGCGGGCCGCGTCGGACCGTCGCGCAGTTCGATCCCCTGTCGCAGCCTTTCCAGTTGCTCCTCGGGGAGGTGCTTGGACGCCTTCACCACGTACGTCTTCGGCACGTGATACTCCGGGTTCGTCAACCGCTCCGCGAACGCCGTGTCGTTCGTCAGGATCAGCAGGCCGCTCGTATCGAGGTCGAGCCGTCCCACCGGAAAGAGGTAGCGCTCGCGATCCGGAAGGAGGTCGTAGATCGTCTTCCTCCCCTCCGGATCGCGGTACGTCGTGAGATATCCGGCCGGCTTGTGCAGCAGCAGATAGACCGGCGCCGCTTTCGCCAGCGGCTTGTCGTCGACGAGGATCGTGTCGCGCTCGAGGTCGATCCAGCGGTTCGGATCTCCCTCCACGCGACCGTTCACCTTCACCCGTCCCGCGCCGATCCACTTGCGCGCCTCCGTGCGCGAGCCGAGGCCGGCCTTCGAGACGACGCGCTCCAGCGTCTTCAGCGGACGGTCGCCGGGCGGGGGAGCCTTCACCGTTTTGACGTTCGGCTTAGGGGGCAATCGTCAGGTCCACCTTCTCGCCGATCCTGATGCGGGCGATGCTCGCGTCCGACTTGCGCACCGTCACCTCGTGCACGTCGCCGCTGTTCGCGTCCGTGAAGCGATAGAGATTGACGTCGCCCTCGGACGAGACGAGCAGCGGCACGCCTTCTTTCTTCTGCGGATCGATGGCCAGCGTCACGCGCTGATAGACGCGGTTGCCGAACGCGGGCGCGTCGGCCGGCTTGCCGCCGCGCTTCCAGGCGATCCCCTGCAGCGTCGCCTCCGCCTCCCACGTCTCGCCGTTCGCGCGGAAGCGCACCTTCTCCGCGCCGATGGTCCTGCGCGTCATTTCCCCCTCGGCGCGCACGTCGCCCTCGGTCAGCGTGAACGAGAAGCGCGGCGTGGAGCGCATCCAGAGCAGCGCCTCGTCGTACGTCCCTTTCTGCAACTCCGGCACGCGCGTCTCCGTCACCGGCGGCGGCTGCGTGGTCACGGTTTCGGTGGGCGGCGCGGTGGCCGTCGGCGCGGGCTCCTCGCGCGAGCAGGCGAGGGCGAGTGCAACAAAAACGAGAACGAAGCGGCGCATGTCCTCAACTTTAACGGAGCGCGGAAATCTCCGTGCTACATTCATGTTGGAGTCCGATCATGCGCGACAGAACGTGGCTGTGGTGGGTGGTACTCGGTACTGGGGTCGGGTGTGTTCTCTTCGGCATGCTGCGACTGCCGCTGTGGGACGGCGGCGAGGTGCAGCAGGCGCAGATGCTCCAGCCTCCGCACCGCCCCGCGCCGCAGCCGGTCTTCGTGCCCGAGCCGCCGCCCGCCGAGCCGTCGCGCGAAGTGCCGACGCTGGTGCAGGTCAGCAACGAGCAGACGGAGCTCCGCATCAAGGCCCTCGCCCACGAGATGGCCGACATGTGGACGCGCGACCCGGAGGAACTGGTCGTAGCCATCGACGACGCCGCGCGCTCCACGCCCAGCGCTCCCTCGGTCACGCTGCTCCTCGCCATCGCCCACGCCGAAACGAACGGCATGATCCTCGATGTGTCCGAGGCGGGAGCGGTGGGGCTGGCGCAGGCGACGCCGGTCGCGTACAGCCAGGAAGGATTCGACGGGAAGCTCTTCATCACCGACGACTACCTGATCGGCTCGCGCGCCTACATCATGAAGAAGCCCCTCGGCGACGCCGACACCATCGCCTCGATGGTGGTCGACAAAGACACGCCGAAGGTGCGCAAGCGCGCGAAAGCGCTCCTCGTCTCGGCCAGGGAGCTGCGGCGTGAAGGCATCGACGAGCTCGATCTGCTCAACGGCCACGCCTCGAAGCGCTACTACGCCCGCATCGACGAAATGGACCAGCACAACAAGAAGGTGCTGAACCAGCTCGGCAAGCTGCTGGAGAACGGCTCGCGCGCCGAGCTGCGCAAGTTCCGCAACGAAGTGCGCACCGAGTACCGCGCGCTCAAGCAGACGCAGCTCTCCGCGTGGGTGCGCTACCAGAAGGAGCTCATCGCCGAGCGTGACTCCATGCTGGAGAAGCACTTCGGCATGGACGCGCGCATCGTGAAGAAGTCGATGGCCTACGAGGCCAGCGAGTACCTCGGCGAGCACCTCGACGACCGCTTCTCCGCCAAGAGCATGGCCCGCTTCCTGGTCTGCCACCTCGACCGCAAAGGCGTCGAGGCGCGCAAGCTCGCCAGGGGCGCCTCGGAGCGCCGCATCGAGGAGATGACGGCCGCGCTCTACAACGGCGGCTCGCACAACGTGAAGCGCATGCTGGCGGGACTGATCCGCACGCTGCCGGAGACCGAGAAGTACATGAAGAAGGTTCCGGCCACGCGCCGCCGCCTCGACGGCGTGATCGCGGGGATGCCACTCGGCGACTCCCAGGTGCGCACACTCCGGTAACCCCGAATCAATGCCTGAGCGGAGCGCCGGCGTCCTCGCCGGCTGCCCGGGCGGCGTCCCGCCGCCCGCCGCCCGCCCGCGGGCTGCCGGCTCCCCCTCACGGACTGGCGCCAGCGCCATGCGTTACACTCTTCCCCTCACAAAAAACTCGTCTGGGGGGAAGCCGTGGAAATCGCTTCGCTGAACCTTGCCGCGAATGCAGTTCCGTCCACGCCGTTGCCGTTGCCGGGAGTCGAGACCGTCGGCTTCGGGAGGCGCGCCGTGGCGCGCATCATCGACATGATCATCCACTTCGGCGTCGGCCTCTTCTCCGGCATCTTCGCCGCGCTGATGGTCGGCATCTACGCCGCGGTCAGCGGCACGTCTCCCGAGGCGGCGATGGCGACGATGAAGGAGAGCGGCGCGGCGGCGTTCCTCCTGTCGCTGCTCGGGTCGATCCTCTACGAGTCGATCTGCGAGGGGCTGCACGGCAGCACGGCCGGCAAGTACCTCATGGGCATGGTCGTGCTGCGCGAAGACGGCAGTCCGTGCACATACGTGCAGGCCATCGGGCGCGCCTTCGCGTTCTTCATCGACGGCCTCTTCTTCGGCCTGGTGGCCTACTCGTCGATGAAGGACTCGCCGCGCGATCAGCGCTACGGCGACAAGTGGAGCGGCACGATCGTGGTCACGCGCGCGTCCGCGCCGGAGGGGACGCTCCGCATGCCGCTGCGCTTCTTCGGCGTGTTGCTGCTGGCGCTCTTCCTCGACGGCGCGGCGCTGCTGGCCGGCATGTTCGTCTGAGCCGACCGCATTCACCCCGCCAACACGAGGGGACGACGAAGGGCCTCCGGCGGGCCGGCGCGGCCGGCAGCGCTGGTTGCCCAAGGCTGACGCACGCGACTCGCCTTGCGCGCGGCACTCGCGACCGCACGTGCATGAATCAGCGCTGCCGACCGGGTCGGCCCGCCGGAGGCCCCCGGTCGTCCCCTCGTGTTGGCCGAATGAGTGCGTTCTGCTCAGCGCTCGGCGG
>DASUSL010000439.1:0-5034 GCA_036375135.1 Thermoanaerobaculia bacterium
GGCCCGCCGGAGGCCCCTGGTCGTCCTTGTGGATTGGCGGAAAGCGAGCGTTCTGCTTACGCTCTCCCCGTGCACGACGCGATCGTGATCGGGAGTGGGGCGGGCGGAGGGGCGGTGGCGTGGAGGCTGGCCGCCGCGGGCTGGCGTGTGCTGCTGCTGGAGAAGGGACCGCGGCATGCGCGGCGCGACTATCGTCGTGACGGTGGCCTGCAGCCGGGAGAGTTCATCCCCGCCATCGCCGACGATCCGCACACCGTCGTCACGCGCCGGACCACCACGCCCGTGCGCACCACGCTCGGGTGGATCGCCACCTGCGTCGGCGGCGGCACGGTGCACATGGGCGGCTACTTTTACCGCTTCCATCCCGACGACTTCCGCATGCGCACGCGCTTCGGCGACGCCTTCGCGCTCGCCGACTGGCCGTACGGCTACGACGACCTCGAGCCGTACTACGTCCTGGCCGAGCGGATGATGGGCGTATCGGGAGTGGCGGGGAGCGATCCGTTCGCGGGATCGCGCTCGGCGCCGTATCCGATGCCGCCGCTGCGCGTGCATCCGTTCGCGGCGCGCGTCGACGAGGCGGGCCGGCGGCGCGGATGGCATCCGTTCCCGACGCCGCGCTCCATCAACTCCGAGGCGTACGACGGGCGCGTCGAGTGCGAGTACTGCGCGCTCTGCGCGTCGTACGGCTGTCCGAGCGGCGCGCGGGGGACGTCGCAGGAGACGTTCGTCGCGCACGCGGAGCGCAGCGGGCGATGCGAGGTGCGGCCGCTGTCGATGGTGCGCCGCATCGAGCGCGACGGGGATCGCGTCACCGGCTGCACGTACCTCGATGCCGAGGGGCGCGAGCACTTTGCGGCGGCTCGCGTGGTGTGCCTGTCGGCGTCGGCCATCGAGTCGGCGCGGCTGCTGCTGCTCTCCGGTCTCGGCCACGAAGAAGGCCAGGTCGGGCGCAACCTGCAGTTCCATGCGGTGACGATGGGGGAGGCGACGTTCGACGCGTTCCCCGAAGGCGACTCGCCGTTCCTCGGCCGCTCGATCGGCGACTTTTACTTCTTGCCCGAGGGCGTGTCGGACCTCGCCAAGGGCGGCATGATCCGCTTCGGTCTGCGGCCCGATCGCACGGGCCTCTACTTCGAGGTCTTCCACGACTTCCTGCCGAACGAGCACACCTTCGTCACGCTCGACGATGCGATCACCGACCGCTGGGGACTGCAGGCCGCGCGCATCCATCTCGACGTCCCCGCGCACCATCGCCGCGCCGGACGCTTTCTCGCCGATCGCGCGCTCGACCTCTGCGAAGACCTCGGCGCGACCGAGGGGATCACCACCGACGTCGGCGGCACATCGGCGTATCTGGTCCACGGCACGTGCCGCGCGGGAAGCGATCCGCGCACGTCGGTGCTCGACCCCTTCTGCCGCGTGCACGCGCTGCGCAACCTCTACGTCGCCGACGGCTCGTTCATGCCGACGTCCGGCGGCGCGTCGACGACGCTGACCATCGTCGCCAACGCGCTCCGCACCGCGGACCACATCCTCGCCCGCGGAAGCAGACTGGAGCTTTGACGTCCAGGCGTCTATCGGTCTTGACGTCCTTCCGTACCTGCATCTAGACTCCGCTCCCCATCGGAGGTGTCTGCGATGTACGACGGCACGCAGGTGCTCGAAGAGCGCAAGACCGCGGCGGAGTTGCTGGGCAGTCCGCGCTGGTATCTCGCCGCGACGCTCGCGGAACGGCTCGCCAGCCGGAGGCGCCGCGGAGTCGTCTCCGCGGCCGATCGTCCCGCCGCCGCGAACCGCCTCGCGCGCTGGAAGTCGCAGAGTGCGTTCGCGAAGAACCCCGGGCTGTGGGAGAAGCGGCTCGCCTCCAGCGGCGTGACGGAAGAGGAGCTGCTGCAGCTCCTCGGCGAGACGGCCGAGGAGGTGCGCGCGTACTCCGATCCGCCGGCGTGGGTCGACGTCATCGCCGCGCAGTACGGCCACGGCGGACGCACGTCGCCATTCGCCTGGCCGGAGCGCACGGACCTCGATCGATGTCCGTTCCTCGCGTTCGTCGAGCCGCTGGTGCAGCACTACTGCGCGAAGCTCGAAGACGTAGAGCGCGGCTGCAGCCTACCCACCCCGCTCGAGGGGCGGGCCGAAGCCCACTCGACGTCAGTCGCGCGCATGCTCGCGGCGCATCTCCCCGACCACTTCGCGCCGATGCTCAACCGCACGCTGCTCGTGGAGATGCACGCGCTCAAGCTCGAGGAGCGGCTTCGCGGAGAGACGCCGGAGGCGCGCTTCGCCGACTTCGTCGAGCAACTGCGCGACCGCACGTACGCGCTGGAGATCCTCGAGCTGTATCCCGTGCTGGCGCGGCAGCTCGTGCAGCGCATGGAGCTCTGGTACGAGTCGTCCGCGGAACTGCTGCAGCGTCTCGCCGCGGACGCGGAGCTCTTCCGCGACCACGGGCGGGTGACCGACGTCTACGGCGCGCTCTCCGACTTTCATCGCGGCGGCCGCTCGGTGCTGATCGTCGTCTTCGAGTCGGGCTACCGGATCGTCTACAAGCCGAAGCCGCTCGCCATCGAGGCGGCGTTTCAGCGGCTCCTCGGGCGCGTCGACTTCGAGCCCGCGTTCCGGCAGGTCGAAGTCGTCGACCGCGGCGACTACGGCTGGATGGAGTACGTGCATCCCGAGGCGTGCGCGGACGACGCGGCGCTGCAGCGCTTCCTCGAGCGGCAGGGTGGCTATCTGGCGCTGCTGTACGTGCTCGACGGCACCGACTTTCATCACGAGAACCTCATCGCCGCCGGCGAGCATCCGATGCTCATCGACCTGGAGACGCTCTTCCAGCCGACGCTCAACATCCCCGACCTGCACGATCCCGCGAGCGCGCCCGGCGCGCCGTTGCGCTCGACCGTGCTGCGCGTGAACCTGCTGCCGGAGCGGTGGTGGGGGAGCGGCGCGACAGCTGGCGTCGATCTGTCGGGACTCACCGCGTCGGATGGGCAGGTGACGCCGCGCGCGCTGCCGGCCGTGGCCGACGCGGGGCGCGACACGATGCGCATCGAGCACCGGCAACTGGCCATTCCGGCCGGCGAGAACCGCGTGCGGGTCGAAGGGCGCGAAGTGCGCGCGGCGGAGTTCGTCGCGCCGCTGGAGCGCGGCTTCCGGCGCATGTACGCGTGGCTGATGGAGCACCGCGACGCGTTCTCCGCGGAGCTCGACGCGTTCGCCGGCGCCGAGATGCGTCTCCTCTTCCGCAACACCATGCACTACGGGACGGTGTGGCTGGAGAGCTTCCACCCGCACGCCCTCGGCAACGCGCTCGACCGCGATCGCCTCTTCGACGGCCTGTGGGCCGTGCAGCCGCGCCGGCCGTTCCTGGCAACGCTGAACGCGTGCGAGGCCGACGACCTGCACGGCGGCGACATCCCGCTCTTCGTCACCGATCCGGCCAGCGCCGACGTGCTGCACTGGAAGGGGACGCGCTTCGCCGGTTTCTTCGGCGAGAGCGGACTGGCGCGCTCGCGGCGCAAACTCGACGCGCTCTCGCGCTCCGACTGCGAGGCGCAGGTGGCGGTGATCCGCGACGCGTTCGACGCGTTGCGCATCAGCGTCCCCGGTATCAGGCGTCCTTCGTACGAGCTCACGCCGTCGGCGCGTCCGGCGGGCGACGCGCTGCTCGCGCTCGCACGCCAGGCCGGCGACCGCATCGTCGAGCGCGCGTTCACGGACGAGCGGGAGGCGCACTGGCTGACGCTCGACTATCGCGACCCGAACGGCTGGCAGCTCGTCCCCGCAGGCCCCGATTTCTACCTCGGCCTGACCGGCGTCGCGTTCTTCCTCGCGCACCTCGGCGCGGCGGTGGATCGCGGGCTGAAGCCCGCGCCACATCGCTACACGGAGATCGCGCGCAAGGCGATCTTCGCGCAGCGGCGGCAGCTCGAGGCCGATCCGACCGTGATCAAGGAAGCCGGCGCATTCAACGGCTGGGGCGGAATCGTCTACACGCTCGCGCACCTCGGCCGTCTCTGGAACGACGACGCGCTGCTCGACGAGGCGGAGCAGTACGCGCGCCGCATGGACGTCGAGCGGGACCAGATGCTCGACGTCATCGTCGGCTCGGCCGGCGCGATCTGCAGTCTGGCCGCACTGGCGGAGGTGCGTCCCTCCGCATGGCTGGAGGAGCGGATGCGCGCCTGCGGCGAGCGTCTCCTCGCCGCCGCGGTGCCGCAGTCGCGCGGCCTCGGCTGGCCGATGCCGATGGCCGGCAACCGCGCACTGGCCGGCTTGTCGCACGGCGCCGCCGGCATCGCACTCGCGCTCCTGCGTCTCTACGGCCGCACGGGCGACGTGCGCTTCCGCGACGCCGCGCTGCAGGGGATCGAATACGAGCGCTCGCTCTTCGATGCGGCCGAGGAGAACTGGCCGGATCTGCGCGTCGACCCGAACGGCGTCGACGCCGGTGAAGAAGGGGAGCACTTCATGCTGGCGTGGTGTCACGGCGCGCCGGGCATCGGCCTCGCGCGCATTGCCGGCCTGCCGTGGCTCGACGACGCGGAAGTGCGTCGCGAGATCGACGTCGCCGTGCGCTCGACGCTGGCGGATGGATTCGGCGAGAACCACAGCCTCTGCCACGGAGACCTCGGCAACCTCGAGCTGCTCTTCGCCGCCGCGCGCGTGCGCGGCGACGCCGCGCTCGAAGAGCGCGCGTGGTCCATCGCCGGCGGCATCGCGGACAGCATCCGCGAGCGCGGCTGGGTCTTCGGCCTGCCGGGCAGCATCGAAACGCCCGGCCTCATGGCCGGCCTCGCGGGGATCGGCTACGGCCTCGGGCGTCTGGCGCGGCCGGACCTCTTCCCCGATCTGCTCACTCTCGACAGCTGACTTGCCCTGCAACAGCGCAGGGAACGGCGGAACGCGCACCACGGCCGGTGCGCGTTCCGCCGAAGAAACGACGACGGCCGCGGAGACTCAGAGATGAAACGGAAAGACGTGATTAGTGCGTGGCGGGATGGTGAGTTCTATTCGTCGCTGACCGACGAG
>DASUSL010000440.1:0-3364 GCA_036375135.1 Thermoanaerobaculia bacterium
TGCATGACCAGCGCTGCCGACCGCGTCGGCCCGCCGGAGGCCTCCTCGTCGTCCCCTGGCGATCCTCAGTACTCGTGCGCGCCGATGTCGTGCACCGTTCCGCGGGCCGTCCCCCAGTAATCGGTGGTCACGGCCGAGTGAGTGGTGCCGGCATTGATGCAGGGAGAAGTCGAAGTCAGTTTGTAGTCCGTCTTGACGTCCGTTCCGGCATTGACCAGGAGCGGGTTTCCGTGCACGTCGCCGGGGCCGGTCTTGTGCGTGTTCGTGGTGCCGTTGTACCAGTTGTTGTAGCCCCACGTGACGCCGGTCGTCGTGGTGTAGACGTACTCCTGCCCCGTCCTGGCGTAGAAGATGTTGTTGCGGATGGTCGTCGTGTCGTGGACCTCGCTCGACCCGTTCTGGATGTACATGCACATGTCTTCGCCGCCGTAGAACGTGTTGTTCGCGATCAGCGTGTTGTGCAGGCCGCCGCCGTCCTCGTAGTTGCCGTAGGTGAAGCCGAACTTGCCGTTCACGGTGATGTTGTTCGTGATGGTGAGGTTGTTCAGCGGATTCGACTCGTGGACGCCGTTGACGATGTAATTCTCGTTCGCCGTGGCGATGCCGCTCGCGCCGTAGCCGCTGCGCGTGTAATTGCCGGGATTGGCCACGCGGCCGGCCATGCAGAAGTTGCGGTCCACCAGGGCGTTGGTGGCATTGTCGAGATAGATGTTCACGCCGAAGTTGTCGTACACGGTGTTTCCGGTGATGGTGCAGCCGGCCGTGAGCACGCAGTCGATTCCCTCGCCGTAATTGGCGTACACGTGGTTGTCGACGATCACGGCATTGTCGACGCGGTAGGTGCCGATGCCCTGGGTCCATCCCCCGGACGCGCTGCGCGAGGAGTTGTTCAGCACATTGTCGTAGACGCTGTTCCCCTCGATGCGGATCGTATGCGCGGTGCCGCGCGTGCTCGCGCTCGCCGACGAGGCCACGATTCCGAATTTCTGGTTGCCGTGCACGCGGTTCCAGCGCACCTGCACGTTGTTGGCGTTGTACACGCGGATCCCCGCCTCGGGGCCATTGCGGACCTCGAAGCCGTCGAAGCGGATGTACGACGACTCGCCGATGGCCACGACGGCTTTCGGATCGCCGGTATAAGCGACGCCGGTCACGTCGATGACGGGGCTCTCGCCGGTATACGCCTGGACGCGGATCGGGCTGGACGAGCTTCCGCTCTTGTTCCAGATGGTGACGTACTCGGCGTACGTGCCGGTGCGGACATAAAGGATGTCGCCGGGCGCGATGAGCTTCGAAACGCCCTTGGTGATGGTGGCGAACGGCGCGCTGAGCGTGCCGAGGTTGGTGTCGTTGCCGCCGCTGGCAGGCGGCGCCACATACCACGTCCCGCCGAATGCGGCCGTGGCTGCAAGTGAGGTTGCGATGAGAAGCGCGACGGTGAGTCTGCGCATGGGTAGGGTCTCCTCGATCAGTTTTGTACGACGCTACTAATAACTGCACGCGGCGCGCCCGATTCGGGAGGAAACGACGGGGGGCCTCCGGCGGGCCGGTGCGACCGGCAGCGCTGGTTGCTCCGCCGAGAGCGTGCGTTCAGCGAAGCAATCAGCGCTGCCGGCCGGGCCGGCCCGCCGGAGGCCTCCCGTCGTCCCTCGTCGTCAGAGCACCCGCGCGGTACCGGACACGCGGATCGAGCTGCCGGGCGCGTGACCGATCTCGGCGCGGAGCAGCGAGCGGCTGCCCATGTCTTCGCCCTGCACGATGTCGATCGCGCCGCCGTGGGGCCAGCCGAGGTCGCGGAGATAGCCGGCCAGCGCCGCGGTGGCCGCGCCGGTGGCCGGATCTTCGTACACGCCGCCGGAGGCGAAGGCGTTGCGCGTGTGGAAACGCCGCGGCGTCTCGGCCCACGCGAGGATGATCGTGACGATCCCTTCGCGCCGCATCAGCGCGCGTCCGGCGCCGAGGTCGTAGCGCATCGCCGCGAGCGCCTCGCGGCTGCGCAGGGCGAGCAGCAGGTGATCCGCGCCGCCGTGGATGAGCGCCGGCGGCAGCCGCGCATCGAGCTCCTCCGCGCGATACCCGAACAACTCCAGCACCTCGGACACGAGCGCTGCCGGCGCCGGCCTGCTGCGCGTCGGCGGCGACTGCAGCGCCGCTTCCATCGCACCATCGCTCGACCGTCCTTCGACGGTGATGCGCGCGTCGTTCAGCGTCAGCGCGAACACGCCGTCGCCCGACTGGCGCGCCAGTGCCGCGCCGAGGGCGATGGTGGCGTGGCCGCAGAACGGCACTTCCGATTCGGGGGAGAAATAGCGGACGCGCCATCCGTCGCCCAGCGGCGCGGCGAAGGCGGTCTCGGAGAAGCCGACTTCCGCGGCGATGCGCTGCATCTCCGCGGCGCCGGGGAGCTCGTCGCCGATCACCACTCCGGCCGGATTCCCTCCGGCGTCGCCATCCGAAAACGCGGCAATGCGCTGCACGTCCATCGCGCGAAAACATAGCATGTGGCCGTGGACCCGCTGACGCACGCCCTCGCCGGCGCCTCGATCGCATGGGCGGCCGGCGGCCGCCATCACGCCGGACGCCGCGCGCTCCTCGCCGGCGCCGCAGCGGGACTCCTTCCCGACCTCGATGTGCTGATCCGCAGCGCCGGCGATCCGCTGCTGGCCATCGAGCACCATCGCGGCTTCACGCATTCACTCGTCTTCGTCCCGCTCGGCGGCACGCTGGCCGCGCTCCTCACCGGCGCGCGCCGCCTGATCGTGCCCGCGATCCTCGCCTATCTCTCCCACGCGCTCCTCGACGCCGCGACGACGTACGGCACGCAGCTCTTCTGGCCCTTCTCCCGCTACCGCACCGGCCTGGACATCATCTCCATCATCGACCCGCTCTTCACACTCCTGCTCCTCTGCGCGACCATCGCCGCGTACCGCAGCCGCCCGCGCCTCGTGCACGCCGCGCTCTCACTCACCATCGTCTGGCTCCTCCTCGGCCTCATCCAGCGCGAGCGCGCTTCCGCGGCGCAGACGCAGATCGCCACCACCCGCGGCCATCCCGTGACGCGCGCCGCCGTCTTCCCCACGTTCGCCAACACCATCGTCTGGCGCTCGCTGTACCTGACGAACGGCACCATCCACATGGACCGCATCCGCGTCCCCTGGCTCGCGTCGCCGTCGCACACGCCCGGCCCCTCCGTCCCCCTCGCCACCGCCCCCCACCCCGACTTCACGCGCCTGGCCTGGTTCTCCGACGCCTGGACCGCGCGCGACCCGCGAGACCCCACGCTCATCGGCGACGCCCGCTACTCGCTGCACAACGACCGCTACGCGCCGGTGTGGGGCATCCGCCTCCACCCGACGCGCTGGGT
>DASUSL010000441.1:0-13633 GCA_036375135.1 Thermoanaerobaculia bacterium
GCACGCGGCAAGCGGTGCGACATGCTCACACATCGTTTGACGATCTTCCAGGCACTATAAGTTGTCAGCGCGTTCAACTCCTGTGGGGTCGCCTGACGCTTGCGTGCACGGGACACGGCATGCTCGTCGAGAGATTCTTCATCCTTCACCGATGTCATGAGTTGCGAATCTTGCCCGAGATCGCAATTGATTCGATCGATCCCGAGTGCGAGATTCGGGCAATTCACGACCCGGCCGAGTTGCTCGGCCGCCCGGTCGTTCCGGAACCTCATCCGGAAGAGGATCTTGCTCGGATCAATTCGGACGACGTCGAACGAATCAAACGTCGGGTGCGTTCTGCCGGCATGCGAGAGCGACCGCGCATCGGAACAGGCGCACCGGAGCTTCGCGTCTCGGACGTGGCGCGCGAGCATCGCCTGCAGTGCACGCCCGCCTGACACCGGTCACCTTTCTCCCATGACGTGAGCCACTGCCGGGTCGCGTCACCCACAACCCATCCTGCAGTGCATGACGACCATCGCTGATGCACAGCGTGAAATGCGCTTCCACTACGGCGGCACGTTCTACGCACAACTGGTATCCGGACTCTTATGGCTCGTTTCCGCCGGTCTGGCCACATGGAGCACTCCCCGGGCGGCCATCACCACCATCGTCGTCGGGGGGATGTTCATTTTCCCGGCAACGGAACTGCTCCGACGCCTTGCCGGGCGGCCGCGGTCATTGAGCCTGGGGAACTCGCTGAACAGCCTGGGCATGCAGGTCGCGTTCGTGCTGCCGATGTCCATGCCGTTGCTGCTGCCGGTGGCGCGGTATCGGCTGACTTGGTTCTTCCCCGCCTTGATGATTCTCGTCGGTGCGCACTATCTGCCGTTCGTGTTTCTCTATGGCATGCGTATGTTCTGGTTTCTCGGCGCGTTGCTGGTGGGCGGGGGGCTCGTGATCGCGAAATCGCTGCCCGGCAGCTTCAGTGTGGGAGCGTGGTATACCGGCGTCGTGCTGCTCGTGTTTGCGTTCATCGGCCGGGCGGCTCTCCGGAGCGAGAGCTGAGCACCTCTCACGACTTCGACTTTCTGCACGGCCGCTGGCGCGTCGTGCATCGCCGTCTGCGCGAGCGGCTGGCGCACTGCGATGAATGGATCACCGTGCACGGCTCCGCCGACGTGCGGCCCGTGCTCGGCGGCCTGGGCAACATCGACAGCTTCACCTTCGACGACTTCGACCGCGAGGGAATGACCCTGCGCCTGTTCGATCTCGAGACGAAACAGTGGAGCATCCACTGGGCCGACACGACGCGCGGCAAGCTCGATCCGCCGCTCTATGGCACGTTCGAGAACGGCGTGGGGACGTTCTACGGCGACGACACCCATGCCGGCCAGCCCGTGCGCGTCCGCTTCCTCTGGCGCGACCTCGGACCCGAGGCCGCGTCGTGGGAGCAGGCCTTCTCCGCCGACGGCGGCGCGACGTGGGAGACCAACTGGACGATGGCGCTCACGCGCCTTGCGTGATCGCCGGCTCCCTCTGGGATCAAGGTCAGGACACGTTCGGAGCCGCCCACCTTACGAGATCGGTGGTAGGGACCAGCCCGCCGTCCGGCTCTCCGTAGATAAGTAGAGAAAGGAGAGGCCATGACACGCATCGTTCAGTGGAAGCAGCAGCCAGCGAAGGCGAAGATCGAGGAGCGGCGCGAGTGTGACGACACCTACGCGTACGTGTTCGCGGGGATCGGGATCACCGACGACCATGGGGTGTACCGCATCAGTCTGCGCGACATCGTCTGCGACGCGCCGGGCATCCGCCACGACTCCATGCCGTCCATCACCGCGCTCACGACCTACGGCAGCCGAGGCACGGACCAGACCGCGAAGGTCGGGTTCATCCCGCATCCGTTCCTGCTCTCCGCGTTCGTGTTCGGCGACGAAGTGACCATCCACAGCTTCGCCGTCGACGGGCGCACGCCGGTGCCGCAGGTGCAGTTCTCGTGGCACATGGTGTTCGAGGGCGAGTGGGTCACCCGGTAGTCAGGGGCCGGCCGCGAGCCGCGCGAAGTACCCGCGGACGTGCCGTTCGTAGACCGCGGCCAGTTGCCGGCGGAACGCGCTCTCATCGTGTCCGAAGCCGAGCGCGAACGCCCTGGCAATGTCGGGGAACGCGTCGAAGCGGCCGCGCTGCAGGGCGAGACGGGCTGCGATGAGGCGCAGCCCGTTGCCCGCGGCGCTTCCCGCCTCGTCCCAGGCGTCCGAGACGTCGCACAGCAGCGCGATCGCGGCGCCGGTGCGGAGCAGCTCGACGTCGCGCGGCGCGACGTGGCGCGCCAGCGCGTCGTCCGGCAGGTTCACGATGGCCGCGGCGTCGAAGCGTCCCAGGCTCGTGTCGACGTTGTGGCCGAATCCGCCGTAGGACTCGGCCATGTCGCGGTACATATAGAGGATGTGACGAATCGCATCGTCCATGGGATTCATTTCAGGGTCATCGACGGATCTCCGAAAAAGATCCAGGAGCGGCGCACGTCCTGGTCCTGCGTGGCGGCTTTCGCGGCGCGGATGGCGTCGCCGGCGCGCGCGCCGCTGTAGAGACGGCGATGGAGCTCGGCCGCCATCTCCAGTTGCGGCGGCGCATCCGTGAGCGCGGACGAGGCCCACACCGCCACCGCGCCGCCCTGCGGATTCAGCATCAGCGACTCGGCCAGGCTGACCTGGAAAACGTCGTGATAGAAGCCGTTGAGGCACGTCATGGCCGCGACGAACGGACGCTGCGCGTTGCGCAGCGCGGCCGCGTTGCTGCCGCTGAACCAGTTCGCGTTCCACAGATCGGTCGAGCCATGCCCGACGTACGTCAGCAGCAGCGACTCGAACGCTTCGGCGTTCGCCGGCGCGATCTTCGTCGCGAATGTGGAAGGTGCGAGCGCATTGAGCGCTGCGGCCGCAGTACCGAAGCCATCATCGGCCACCGCAACCACGTTCGCGGACGCCGCTGAGTGACCGGTGATCTTCGCGATCATCGCCTCCGCCTCGGCCAGCGTGCGCGCGGGGAGGCGTCCGATGGCGATGGACGGGATGCCGCTGCCGTCGAAGTCGGCCAGCGCGTCGTCCGACGCGGTCTTGAGGTACTTCGTGTTCACGAGCTTCGTCGGCACGTAGTCGTACGTGCCGAGGCCCATGTAATTGCGCGGATCGAAACTGGCGTCGCCGACGAGGATGGCGTAGCGCGGCGCGCGCTTCCAGGAGCGCGTGCGGAGGAAGAACTCGCGCAGCGCGTCGGGGCCGCGCTCGCCGTAGCCGAATTCGTCGTAGAGGTCCTGCACGTCGACGATCTTCGTGACCAGCCCCTCGGCATTGCGCTTCGCGGCCAGCGTCTCGGCGGCGGAGGTGAAGGCGCGCGCGGTGACGATCACCAGGTCCGCGGCGTTGTTGCGGTCGTTCCACGAAGAGGCGCGGCTGGGGACGATCTGCGCCGGCGCGGCGATGCGCGACGCGCCGATCACGAGCACGTTGCGGTTGGCGCCGTCCGGCACCGTGAACGTGGCCTTGTCGCCGCTGACCTTCACGTCGAGGACGATCGGCTCGGCGGGATTGGTGACGTCGAAGGCGCGGATGCGATCGCTGGTGAAGCCGGCCACGGTCGCGGACGTGCCGCCGTTCGCGATGACGCGCAGCGCGTCGTCGTCCGCGCGCAGCGCGTGCGGATACGTGAGCTCGACCGACTCGATGCTGCTCACGTCGCTGTCGCCTTCCAGCGCGGTGAGGGTGAGCGTGTTCGTGCCGTCGAGGACGAGCGACAGCGGGACGTTGTAGGTCTGCACCGGCCGCTCGCGGTCTTTGTAGACGATCGTGCCGAGGTCCGAGCCGTTGAAGGCGACGCGCACGCGGTGCGGCACGCGCGTGCCGCCCTGCAGGACGACCTGCAGCGTCGCGCTCGCGCCGGAGCGGTCGACGTTGCGCGCCGTGAGCTGCTGCGTGAGCGGCGACGTCGTCACCAGCGGACCGAAGAAGTTGTCGCGGTCGCCGTTGGTGGTGAGCGACGAGAAGAAGATCGCGCGCTCGATGCGGCGAACCGTGTGAGCCGTCGAGGCCGTGGTGCCGCGGTCCTTGGTCTTGTCCGTCTTCACGCGCGCGTTGCGCCCCTTGTCGCGCACGAGCCAGTACGCGCGCGCGCCGCTCGACGGCGTGTCGTTGCCGAAGCCGTAGAACTCGATGGCCTCGCCGCTGTCGTCGACGAGCAGCGGCTGCTCGATGCCGCCCGTGTAGAGCGAGAGCCGGCGGAAGTCGCTGCCCGGATCGAAGCCGGCCGCGATCATGGCGGCGCGCGTCACGCGCACCCATCCTTCTTCCGTGACCATGAACTTCACCGCCGGCTGCGCCGCCAGCTCCCACTGCTGCGCGAGCTGACGCGCCGCCGCGTTGGGCTGCTTCATCGCGCCGAGGCCGGCGGGGGAGACGAACACACCGCCGTTCGTGCCCAGGTCCGCCAGCGTGTCGGTGTTCGCCGCCTCGGGGACGTCGCCGACCATCGCCGGCGTGACCGGTCCGTGCAGCGTGCGCGTCCCGTCGAGATCGACGTCCTCGATGAAGTACTGCGCGAACTCGCCGTTCTTCAGCTTGTCCTTGTAGCGGTAGCCGCGGCCCGAGGTGAGCGTGGTGGTGTTCGAGAAGAGGGTGGAGCCGGCGAGGAGATGCTTGTTGATCTTCTCGCGGCCGGACGCGCTCTCGCGGTAGACGTTGAAGCCGAGGTTGTCGGACTCGAAGGTGGTGGTCCAGCTCACCAGCACTTTGCCCTTCGCGTCCTGCACCGCCTCGAGCTTCAGCATCTCCACCGCGGTCGGCGCGAGGACGTTGATCGACGCGTCGTCGCTGTCGTTCGCGGCGTTCGTGTCGGTCTCGGTGCGCGTCACGCTCGCGGTATTGGTGATCAGCGTCTGGCTGACGGTGATGGTGGCGCTGATGGTGACGTTGTTCGTCGCGCCGGGGTTCATCGCCGCGTACGTGCACGTGACCGTGCCGCCGGCCTGCGTGCAGGTGGGGCCGCCGGGGACGACGCTGCTGAACGTGAGGCCCGCGGGGAGCGTGTCGGTCATGACGACATTCGTCGCACGCGACGGGCCGTTGTTGGTGATGGCGATCGTGTAGCTGACCGACTCGCCCTGCGCGAAGGCGTTGTCGGGTCCCGGATCGCTGGCCGTCTTCACGACTCCGACGTCGACGCGGCGGATGACCGTGGTCGTCGTCGAGGCCGTGTTGTTGGCGGTGTTCGGCTCGGGACTGGTGGTCGACGTCGACACCGGCTGCGTGATGGTGGAGCCGTCCGCGAGCGCGGGATCGGTGGCCACGACGAAGGTGAAGTTGCCCGAGCCGGTGGATGGCGCGAGCGGATCGCTCTTCGTGCAGGTGACGGTGCCGGTGCCGCCGACGGCCGGCGTGGTGCACGTCCAGCCGGCGGGCGGGGTCATGGAGACGAAGGTCGTCCCCGGCGGCGTGGTCTGCGTGAGCGTGACGCCGTACGCGGGGACGTTCGTGGAGTTGTTGGTGACGCTCTGCGTGAAGGTGAGCTGGTTGCCGGCGATGACCGGATCGGGCGCGTCGGACGTGGCCACGGAGATGTCGACGCAGCCCGATCTGATGCCGGTGATCTGATCGAAGCTCGCCGCGAGGACGACGTTGCCGATGGCGCCGGGCTGCGCGCCGAAGGTGTCGTTCGCGGTGGTGGTGATGCCCGACGCGCCGCCGGTCACGCTCGTGGATGCAGGCGTGCCGTTCAGCGCGATGTAGCCGCCGCCACCGCCGCCGCCGGGGCCGTGGCGCTCGCCGGGAAACGCGCCCGGTGCCTGCGTGCGCCAGGCGTCGCCGCCGCGGCCTCCGTTGGCGATGACGGACAGTCCGCCGAAGCCGCCGCCGCGCGTGAGCACGACGATCGAGCCGCCCGCGCCGCCGCCCCCGCCGCCGTCGTTCGCGGTGTCGTTGAATGCCGCCGCGCCGTTGGCGGTGATGGTGCCGGTGCCGGTCAGGCGTCCGGCGCGAATGAGCACGATGCCGCCGCCGGCCGCGCCGGCCGCGGCGATGCCGCTGGAGTTGTTGCGCGAGCCGGCGCCGCCTCCGCCGCCGAGGATCACGCGGCCGGGGGAGTCGTAGAAGGGTGCGCCGCCGAAGCCGCCGCGGGCGAGGTTCGACGCCCACGTGTTGCCGCCGTTGCCGCCGCGGCCCCAGTTCGCGCCGCCGCCGCCGCCGGAGTTGTCCTGGTTGCTCGGCGGCTCGCCGTCGGTGCCGCCGCCGCCGGCGTTGCCGGGCGCGCCGCGCGCGAAGTCGCCGTTCGGATACCCCTGCGGGCCGACGTCCGTGTTCGCGCCGGCGTCGAGCACCCACTCCGGAGTGCCGGCGATCCCTTCGCCCTTGATGCCGTGCACGTTGGTAGCGAGGACGTTGCGGTAGTCGTCCGTCGTTGCGGCGCCGCCGCCGGCGCGCTGCAGGCCGGCGCCGCCGCGGAAGCCGAGGCCGTTGACGTTGACCGTGGTCGTGCCGAGGGCCAGATCGCCGGCGACGTCGAGGGCGAGGATGCCGCCGGTGGTGCCGTTCCACGCGGACGCGGTCAGGCCGGCGCCGAGCGTGGCCGTCGTGTATTGCGGGACGCGCACGATCTGATAGCGGCGCTGCCCCATCGCCGCGGTGGCGTTGGCGTTCGTGTAGGAGTAGACGAGACCATTGCCGCCGCCGACCGCGGTGAAGGTGAAGTTCTGGTTTACGCCCACACCGCCGGCGTTGATGGTGTTCGTGGCGATGACGTACTCGTAGCGGCCGGCGTTGTTGTTGTTCGTCGAGCCGGAGCCGATGCCGTTCGTGCCGCCGGGGATGCCCAGGCCGTCGCCGTAGCGGTCGTCGTTATTGCTGTCGATCGCGGCGTCCTGCATCTGGATGATGAGCACGAGATCGCCCGCGGTGATGCTCTGCGCGGCGCCGCGGCGCGCGCCGGTGACGGTGAGCGACGTCGCCCCCACGGCGGCGTTCGACGACCCCTGCCAGTACGAGTTGACGACGGAGTTGAGCGTGCCGCCCGCGCCGTCCTTGCCGGGCTGCGTCCCGCACACCGTCGCCTGCACGAGCGCGTACGACGTGGCGGTGGCGCTGTTCGGCGTGACGGGATCGACGGTGGTGGTGGTGACGGTGCCGCTGTTGCCGGCGATGAAGCCGCCGGCCAGCGGCGCGGTGACGTTGATGGTCACGGTCACGCTCTGTCCGGCGGTCATCGTGCCGATGCTGCAGGTGACGGTGGTCGTGCCGCTGCACGAGCCCTGCGTCGTGCTCGCGCTGACGAAGGTGGTCGTGCCGGGAATGGTGTCGGTGAGCGTGACGCCGGTGGCCGCGGAGGGGCCGGCGTTGTAAACGAAGAACGTGTACGCGAGTGCGCCGCCCGGCGCGACGGGATCGGGGATCGCCGCCTGGCGCACTTCGACGTCCGCGGTTGCGGCGCGCACGCGCAGGACGACATGCGTCCAGCGGCGGTTGTTGTTCAGCGTCCACGACATGGTGGTGTTCGGCGTCGCGGCCAGACGTCCGCTGGAGCGGCCGTCGATGTCATCGGCGCTGGTGCCGGTGGTCTGCGCGTAGCCGGCCGTCTGCGCGCCGCCGGCGGTGGAGACGACGGACTCGCGCACGCCGATGAAGTCGAGCACGATGTCCGTGGCGGCGGTGCCGGTGATCTGCGTGGAGATCGGGCTGCCCTGGCCGAAGTTGGCCACACTCGGCGGCGCGCTCTGGTCGGCGTTGCTGAAGGTGGTCGCGCCGACGACGCTCTCGACGTTCTGTCCCGGCGTGATGCCGCCCGCGGTGACGACGACGTTGTTCGCCCCCGTGGGTGGATTGAGGAGGTACCAGACCTCCGTGCGCGTCTCCGGCGCGGCGTCGCTGATCGCATTGAGCAAGGTCAGCGGATTGCCGCCGTAGGTGACGCTGGTGACCGTCGTGCCGGTGGCGTTGTTGACGTTCATCGACACCGACACGAGCAGCAGGCGGTTGGTGCCCGCGGCCGTGGTGTGCGCGAGCGTGGCCGTGTTGGCCACGCTGGTGAGCGTGTCGGTGGTGGAGCTCTGTGCGTCGAAGGTGGCCTGTGCCTGCAGGTGCACGCACACGCACAGCACGGCTGCGACGATCAAGAGACGGCGCTGGATCATGGCTCTCTCCCTGTGCGAGCAGCGTAAACGCGCCTCCGTAATGGGAAGCGCGTGCGAGTGTCAGGAATGAATGCGCGATTTCGGGAGAAAGTCGGGATGCACTCGTCAGTAGTGCGTGACGCTCGAGATGCGCGGGCCACTTCCGATGTGTCATGACGCAGGGCAGCGCCTGACGTAGGGCAGGCTTCAGCCTGCCCATGGACAGGCTGAAGCCTGTCCTACGTCGAAGCCTGTTCTACGTCGGCTGAAGCCGGTCCTACGTCGTCAGGCGCTGCAGGATGGCGGCGTGCTACATTCGCGGCATGACGCGATCCTGTCCCAAATGCGCCGGCGAATTGCTGCCGGCGAGCCGTGGTGTCTCGAAGTGCTCCTCCTGCGCCGGCATGTTCATCCCCTCGCAGCTCGTCCCGTTCGTCGACGACGAAGAGAGCGGCGTGCGGCCGTCGGAGAGTCATGACGCGCGGGGCGGCCGCTGTCCCGCCGACGGCACGATTCTCAGCAGAGCCGAGATCGCACTCGACGACGGCGCCGTTCATCTGGAGCGCTGCAGCTCGTGCCGCGGCGTGTGGTTCGACCATGGCGAATGGACGCTGCTCGCCGAGCGGCAGCTCCTCGAGAACATCGACCAGTTCTGGACCGCGGAATGGCGGGCCGGCCAGCGCCGGCTGTGCAGTGCGCGCGAGTACGAGCGGCGGCAGCGCGAGGAATTCGGTCCCGAGCTGTACGCGCAACTGCAGGGCGTCGCCGCGAAACTGAAGGGCTACGAGCGGCGGTCGCAGGCGCTGGCGTTCCTGCGGGACGCCAGCGCCGACTGATCACTGAATCTGCGTCGACGTGATCATCACGCGCGGGAAGGGGATGTGCTTCGGCGGCCAGCAGTCGTTGGCCAGGCAGGCGTCGTACCAGATCTCCTGCGTTCCTTTCGGCGAGACCTCGCCGCCGACGACCACGGAGCCGTAATAGGCGGCGTTGCCGGTCGAGTTGTAGTCGCCCTCGTTGTAGACCACTCCCTCCACGGACGGCGGCTTGCTGCCGCCGCCACCGGCCAGATACGCCAGCGCGCCTTTGCCGTCGCGGGCGTTGGTGGTGCATTGCTCCTGTCCCTGTTTCGAGGCCACGGAGCTGCCGTTACAGGAGACGGGCGAGCCGGTCGGTTTCTCGTCGTTCGTCACCTTGGCGTATGCGGAGGCTGCGGCGGTCGGATTGTCCCAGTAGGCCTGGAGATTCTCCTTCTGTCCCGCGTAATGAATGTTGATGTACGGCTCGAACGGCTCGGAGCAGTTGCAGCCCGGCATGCTGATGTTGTTGCCGACGTTGCAGCCGGGGAAATAGGGGAGCGGTAGCCATTCGTCGACGTCCGTATTCGTGCTCTCGCGGCGCACTTTCTTCAGCGCCACGCAGACGTCGAAGAATCCGTTCTTGCCGCCGCCGTTGTTGCTGAACGGCAGGTCCTGATAATCCCACTGGTTGTTGTACGCCTTGTCGCGTACGTAATTGCCGGCGCCGTCGGTCGTGAAATGGCGCGCCTGGTTCATGCCGCTGGAGACTTCGTTGACCACGCGGTAGCCGATGTCGCGGTACGGCTCGGGCGGCTGGTTGTACCACCCTGCCGTGCCGTCGCAGCCGCCCGTCGACTTGATGGCCTCGACGTTCATGTAGACGACGCCCTTCGCGCCGCACGGGCTGGCGTCGCCGGGGACGAGCACGCCCGGCCCGCCGTTCTGCGGGTTCATGTTGTTCTTCGACTCGAAGAAGAAAAAGCCGGGGTTGTCCTCGAGCCAGTCCTCCATGGTCCTCGTTTCGAGGCCGTTGGTGTAGCTGGTGCCGCTCACCCATTGCAGGTAATAGACGCCCTTCTGCCCGCGGCCCGCCAGTGCGGTGGCCTTCCAGAAGTCGTAATCGAAGCGCGGCACGCGCACCTGCTTGTAATTCGGACGGTTGTCGTAGGTCTGGTATTGAAAGTAGTGATAGGGATTGTTGGTCGACGTGAAATTGCCGGCGTTCGCGATCGCCGAGGCGGCGTATTCATAAGGATGCGGCTTGCCGGCTGCGCCGGCGCCCGAGTCCTTCCCTTCCACCTGTCCCTTGGAGCGCACGTTGAACCACGGGTCGTTCACGGTGCGGTGGAGCATTTCCACGATCCAGTTGTGATTGTTGTAGCCGGGATACGGTGAGCCGGTGCCGCCGGAGATCGGGTACGCGGTCGGCGTCACCTCTTTGTAGGTCACGTTGCCGCCGTAATTGTTGACGTTGCCGGGCGTCAGGTCCCACGCCGGCTCGGTGTTGCCCGTGGGGCCGGTGACGGAGACGATGCGGTATTCGTGCTGCGCGGCGATCGTTGCATCGGTCGGCCGCACCACCAGGCCCCACTGCGGGTGCGCATACGCCGCGTAGTTCTTGTTCTTCTGCCAGATCACCGAGGAGTCGAGTCCGTACTCGACGTAAGGGCGGTCGTAGGCGTCGAACCACGGCAGCGAGCTGGCCTCGCGCTTGACGTAGACCTTGCCGTCGTCCTCCGACTCGATGGCGCCCCAGTGCACCTCGTAAGCGCCGTTCGTGTCGACGCCGCCGATGGCCTGAATGGCGCCGGAGGGACCGGGCAGCGGGAACGGCGCCACGACGACGCGGGAGATCGACTGGGCCACGACGGCATTGAGCTGGTTCCGCTTCTCCGCGGTCACGGCCACGGTGGCGATGCCGTACCGCTGCCCCGCGACCCAGAAGCCGTTGATCAACGATCCGCCGACGTTCGGCGGCGCGTAGATGCGCACCGAGGTGATGCGGCCGGCCTCGGCGCCGGCGAACAGGCTGTCATTGAGCGTCTTGATGAAGGCCGTCGAGTCGGCGTTGCGGCCGTCGACGATGAGCACGTCGGCGTGCGCCTCGTCGCCGAAGAACATGTCCGGCTCCTGCGGCCCGAAGGGGAGGTCGAACAGCAGGCCGCTCGGCTTGTAGACGCCGCTGTAGGCGCTGACCGTGCGCACGGTCTTGAAGTCGGCGTCGTTGGCGGGGAGCAGTCCGCGCTTCTCCAGCTTCGACGGATCCTGAAACCATTGCACGACCGCCTTCGCGCCCGCCTCGGCCAGCGTCGCGGTCTGGGTCTTGTTGCGCTGGTTGACGGAGATGGCGTTTTCGGTCTCCGAGATGGCCACGAAAGCCAGGCCGAGGAGGGAGAGGCCGACCATGATCATGAGCGAGACGAGGAGAGCGGAGCCGCGGTCTGCATTCCTTTTCGTCATGCATCCGAGCGTAACCACGGTGCCGTAAGGCCAGGCGGGGGCGACCGTCAGCGATGAATGCGAAGCTTTGGGAGAAAGTCGGGACGAGGTCGTCAGCGAGCCGTAAGGACGGCTGGCCGGACTATACTTCGGCGCGCTGACTGACTCGTATGTCCCGCCCGACCCTTCGCGTCTTCGTCGTCCTCGCGCTCCTCGGCGCGCCGATGGCGATGCACGTGGTCATGCACGACCTGCACGGCCACCATCACGAGGAAGCGGCGATGGACGCGGATCACGGCGATCACGAGCACCCGGTCGTCGCCTCGCCGGCACCGCGGCTCCCGGACGCCACGCGGGTCGTGCTGCCGGTGGCGGTCGTCCCCGCCGCCACCGCGGCCACCTGGACGAGCGTGGCGACCACCGGGCCGAACGTCCTCTCCTTCGGCGCCTGGCGCCTGGACGACGACGTCGGACTGCAGCCGCTCCTCTCGACCTTCCTCATCTGAGCCACTCCTCGCAGCGCGTTCTCACCGCCCGCGTTCCTGCGACAGGAGTGGACTTTGCGTTTTCCACGCTTCCTTTTCAGCTTGACGCTCGCCGCCGCGGCGGGCGCACAGACGATCCCGGACGTACTCACCGAAGACGAGGCGGTGCGCATCGCGCAGCGCTCGGCGAGCGTCGTCGCCCTCGGCGCCGCGCAGCTCGACCTCGCGCGCAGTGACGTCGAGCGCGAGCGGCGCTGGCCGAATCCGACCCTCGACTACACGCGCGAAAGCGCCGGCGAGACCGAGCAGTTCCTGGCGCTCTCGCAGTCGTTCGACTTCTCCCGACGGCGGCTGCTGCGGCGGCGCGCCGCGGAGCTGCGCGTCGAGGCGGCGCAGGAGGAAGTGGCGGGAGGGCAGCTCGACCTCGCGCGCCTCGTGCGATCGGAGTTCAGCCGCGCCGCGAGCCAGCAGGAGCTCGTGCGCGCGCTGAGCGAGTGGTCGCGCCGGATCGCCGCCGCGGCCGAAACGGCGGCGCGGCTGCAGGCGGGCGGCGAGGTGTCGGGCTACGACCGGCGGCGCCTCGAGCGCGAGCGCATCAGCGCGGAGGCGCGCCTCGCCGCCGAGCGCGGCGCACTCATCGCCGCGCAACGGCGGCTGGCCGCTCTCCTCGGCACCGACGCAATGGAAGGAGTCACGCTGCAGCGTCCCACCCCGCCGGAGATCCCCACCGACGCGGAGCTGGCCGCGCGCATCGAACAGCGCCCCGACGTCACGGCCATCGCGAAGCGCATCGAAGCGGCGACGCTCGATCGTCAGGCGGCGCAGCGCTGGCGCGTCCCTCTCTTCGACCTCACCGCCGGCATGAAGAACACGCAGGCCGACAGCGGCGCAATCCTCGGCGCCGGCGTCAGCGTGCCGATCTTCCATCGCAATCAGGACGAGCTGCTGCGCGCGAACGCCGAGCTGGCCATCCTCGAGGCGCAACGCACACTCGTCGTCGCGCGCGCACGCGGCGAAGCGGCCGGCCTCGCGGCCGAAGCGCGCGCGTTGCGCACCGCGGCTCTCCTCTTCCGCGAGCAGGCCCTGCCGACGTCGGAACGTCTTACCGCCACCGCGGAAGCCGCCTATCGCGCCGGCGAAGTGGGCATCCTCGAATTACTGGATGCCTATCGCACCGCACTCGACGCCGAGCTCGAAGCCGCGGCTCTCGAGGCCCGCGCGCGCGAAGCGGAAATCGGGATCGGAAATCAGAAAGCAGAAAGCAGAAAGCAGAAGTGGGGACCCGGACGATGAAACGAACTAAGCGTGCAACCAGCGCGCGCGAAGCGGTAATCGCGTTCGGAAATCAGAAATCAGAAAGCAGAAAGCAGAAATCAGAAGTGGAGGACCGGCCCATGAAACGAACTAAGCGTGCAATCAGCGGAGCATTTCTGCTTTCTGCTTTCTGCCTTCTGCTTTCCTCCTGCACGCACGAGCATGGGGAAGCGAAGGCGCCCGGGCGCGAGGCGCTGTCGTTCACGCACTTCAGCGATCGCACGGAGTTGTTCGTGGAATTCGATGCGTTGGCCAGAGATGCGGAGTCTGCATTCGCTGCGCACGTCACGCGGCTCTCCGACTTCAAGCCGCTCGCGTCGGGAAGCGTGACCGCGATCCTCAGCGGCGGCGGTGCGCCGGAAGAGCGCTTCACGTCGAACGCGCCGAGCGTGCCCGGCATCTTCCGCCCGGTCGCCCGACCGCAGCACGCCGGGCAGCACCGCCTCGTCTTCGAGATCGCC
>DASUSL010000442.1:0-5054 GCA_036375135.1 Thermoanaerobaculia bacterium
GCTCGAGTCGTAGAACGAGGACCGGCGGTCCTCGTCGTCCTTCCCGAGCGCCACCAGCACCGCGGCGATCCTCGACTTGCGGCAGACGCCGCGATTGCCCGCGGCGATACTCGCCACGTGGGTGCCGTGCGAGCCCTCGACCGTCTGCGACTGCTTCTCGATGTCCGTCGCCGGAAGGCCCAGCTGCGGCGACGCCTTGATCGCGGCGTTCATGTGCGCGTCGGTGAATTCCGCGCCGTAGGAAAACTGCCCTTCCGGCTCGGGGCTCGGCCGCGCGTCGCCCCCCTGATCCCAGATCCGGACGAACCGGGTTTTCCCGTCTTCCATGAAGTCCGAATGCGCGAAGTCGAAGCCCTGCACGTCGATGATGCCGATGAGCACTCCCTTGCCGTGCAGATGCTTCGCCGCCAGCGCGTAGCTGCGCTTCTTCGGCGCGGCGGGGTCGCGGTTTTCGACGAGCGGCGCCGGCGCGGAGAGCGCTTCGCCCATTTCCACGTAGGCCACGTCTTCGTCGCGCGCGATCTCGCGCACGCGGTCGAGCGGGATCTCCGCGGCGATGAGGTTGCCGCGGCGCGAAGACGTCGCCTTCACTCCGGCGGGGAGCTTCGGCTTCTTCCCGCGCGTGGCGTTCATGCGGATGAAGACGCTGGCCACGACGGCGCGGGGGATCTTTCGCTGCCTGCCGCGGGCCTCGCCGAGGACCGACTTCGTGACGCACGGGATCGCGACCGGCAGCTCCGCCAGCGCCTCGGAGACGCACACGGATCCGGATGCGCCGGCGCGCACGGCGTTCACGTTCGCGTTGCCGTTGCTGACCATCCGCACTTTCGGATGGACCTTGCGCGTGTTCTCTCCGAAGCGGAGGTTGCCGGAACGATTGCGTGGAGGCATGGCGCTCCTTCTTCCTTTCTGGAGTGCCGCAACTCCGGCATTTCCCTACCTTCGGGGCGACTGCGGTAAGCTGTCGCGTCTCGAGAATCAAGGAGCCATCCCATGTCCCGTATCGTGAAATGCGGTCTCATCCAGACATCCCTCGCCGCGGACACTTCCGCGCCCATCGAACAGATTCGCGACGCGCAGATCGAGCGCACCCTCGGCTTCATCGATCAGGCCGGCCAGCAGGGCGTGCAGATGATCTGCATGCAGGAGATCTTCACCGGTCCCTACTTCTGTGCCGAACAAAGCACGCGCTGGTACGACTCGGTCGAGAAGATCCCCGACGGTCCGACCACGAAGCTGATGCAGGAGTACGCGAAGAAGTACTCGATGGTCATCGTCGTCCCTCTGTATGAAGAGGAGTCGACCGGCGTCTACTACAACACCGCGGCGGTCATCGACGCCGACGGCAAGTACCTCGGCAAGTACCGCAAGAACCACATCCCGCACGTGGCGCCCGGCTTCTGGGAGAAGTTCTACTTCCGTCCCGGCAACCTCGGCTACCCGGTGTTCGACACGGCGTACGCGAAGGTCGGCGTCTACATCTGCTACGACCGCCACTTCCCCGAGGGAGCGCGCGAGCTCGGGCTGGCGGGCGCGGAGATCGTCTTCAATCCGTCCGCGACCGTGGCCGGGCTGTCGGAGTACCTGTGGAAGCTCGAGCAGCCGGCGCACGCGGTGGCGAACGGCTACTTCATCGGCGCCATCAACCGCGTCGGCACCGAGGCGCCGTGGAACATCGGCGAGTTCTACGGGCAGAGCTACTTCTGCGACCCGCGCGGCCAGATCGTGGCCATCGCGCCGCGCGACCAGGACGCGCTGGTGGTGGCGGACCTCGACCTCGACAAGATCCGCGAAGTGCGCAACACCTGGCAGTTCTTCCGCGACCGGCGTCCCGAGACGTACAACGGGATCGTGAGGCTGTAAGCGACAAGCAGTGCTGAGTGCTGAGTGCTGGGTGCTGAGTCGGCGGGCGGGACTCAGCACTCAGCACTCAGCACTCAGCACTCGCTCGACAGGCAGGATTGCCTGTCCTCCACCTTCACGTTTATCCTTCCTTCGGTCCTTTCCCCGAAAATTTGCGACATGAAGGAGGGTTCATGCCCCGTCTCCTCGTCTGTCTTCTGCTTGCCGCGTCGGCGCTCGCGCAGGGCACGGCTCCGGTGCCCACGCTCCCCGCGCCCAATCCGCTGCTCGCGAACCACAAGCACTGGTTCCTCCCCTCGGAGATCTGGGACATCCAGACCGATCCGCGCCTGGCCGCGCACCGCCCGAAGGGGCTGAATTACAAGGCGTACAGCGCCGTCGGCTTCAACCTCGCCAACACCGTGGCCATCGTCGGCCCCACCGGCGAGATCACCATCATCGACACTCTCGGCGACCGCAAATCGGTCAAGGAGATGATCCAGGCCTTCCGCGACAAAAAGCTCTTCCCCGCGGGCAAGCTCCCCATCCGCACGATCATCTACACGCACAACCACATCGATCACATCGGCGGCGTGAAGGAGTTCCTGGCCGAGGCCAGCCGTCCCGCGTGCCTCGAGGAAAAGGCGTCCGACGCGGGCAGCGACCAGCCGCTGAATGCGGACTCGCTGGACTGCGTGACCGTGATCGGACAGGAGAAGATCGTCGACGGCGTGAACAACACCGCCACCGTCGTCGGCGCGGCCATCAATCCGCGCTCGGCGTACATGTACGGCAACCTCCTGCCGCAGGAGGAAGAGAAAAACTGGTTCGTGACCAACGGCATCGGCTACTCGGTCAAGGAAGGGGCGTCGGGCTTCGTCATGCCGTCGCGCACCTTCTCCAATCAGATGACGCTCGTCTCGGGCGGCGTGACGATGGAAGTGATCTACGTCCCGAGCGAGACCGACGACGAGCTGGCGGTGTTCGTCCCCGACCGGTTGAACGGCGGCAGCGGCACGGCCGGCATGCTGCAGTCGGCGGAAGTGATCCAGGGACCGTCGTTCCCGAACCTCTACAGCCTGCGCGGCACGAGCTTCCGCAATCCGGCGCAGTGGTTCCGCAGCGTCGACGTCCTGCGCAAGTACGACTCGTGGTGCATGCTGCCGAGCCACGGCACGCCGCTGTGCGGAAACGACGACGTGCAGAAGCTGCTCACGAACTTCCGCGACGCCATCCAGTACACGCACGACCAGTCGGTGCGCCACATCAACAAGGGCTACTCGATGGAGCAGCTCCCGCTGCTCATCCCGATGCCGCAGTACCTGATCGACGATCTGTCGACGGTGAAGACGGCCAAGGGGAACGACGTCACCGATCCGAAGGACTACCTCCGCTTCTTCTACGGCTCGGTGCCGCAGGCGGTGCGCGAGCTCTACTTCGGCTACCTCGGCTGGTTCCAGGCGGATCCGGTGGCGCTCGCGCCGACGCCTCCGCAGGAGTACGCGTCGAAGACGATCGCGCTGATGGGCGGCCGCGACAAAGTGCTGGCCGAGGCGCGCGCCGCGTACGGCCGCAAGGAGTATCAGTGGTCGGCGGAGCTGGCCACGCTGCTCGTCACGCGCGATCCGAAGGACGAGGTGGCGCGCAAGGAGAAGGCGCGCGCCTACGTCGCGCTGGCGGTGCCGGAGCTGAACCCGAACTGGCGCAACTTCTACCTCACCGCGGCGATGGAGCTGAACGGCGATCTGGCGGACCATGGCGCGATTCCCGGCGGCCTCGTCGCGCCGGGCATCGTCGAGGCGCTGCCGTACGGCAACTGGGTGAACCAGTGGACGTGGCGGCTGAAGGCGGAAGAGACGATCAAAGGGAACGTGAATCGCTCGCTCGGCTTCTGGTTCACGCCGGCGGAGGCGAATCAGACCGCTGAAGGCTTCGTGCTCGACGTCGCGCGCGGCGTGGCGCGCTACAGCGCGACCGGCGCGAGCCGCGACGCGATCAAGGCGCCGCTCGTCATCGAGATGAGCAAGAAGGCGCAGACCGCGCTCGTGTACGCCGACATCCCCGGCGTCGACGTGCCATACGAGAAGGTGCTGGGCGAGCTCATCGACCGCGGCGACATCAAGGTCACGGGCGGGACGAAAGCGGATGTGCTGAGCTTCTTCGCCCTCTTCGACCGTGCCCCGCAGAAGCTGAACGATCTGGCGGTGCGTTGAGAGGACTCGGCCCTGACGCTTCCGAATTGTCACCGCTGGGACGGAACGTGCTCGGGGTGCTGGCATTTGCCGGAGGAGCGGTTCCGCTCCTCGGCATCCTCGCCGTCATCATCGCGGAAGTCGCCGGTCTGGTCGTGCCTGGTTGGCTCATGACCGTGGGTCTGGTCGTGATCGTCGTCGTCGCAGGGCTGCAGTTCCCGGTGTATTTGATTTGTGGTGCCGTGGCGCGTGACGACTCCGATTGGCACCGGCCCCGGTTGCGGCTTCATCATCCATTTTCGGTGTTCGAGTACTGGTGGAGATACGTCCGGCCAGCGAGGCATGTCGCTTGCGATTTACAGGGCTGGAGGACAGAACAAATGTCGAACCAGCACAACCGTACCGGCTCCGATGCGGCCTCGAGCAATCAGCCCGCGGAGCCGGGGCGCAAGCACGAGAGCGGCGGCAACATGGGCGCGGGCAAATCAGGCGGCAAGAGCTTCGGCGCCGAGAAGCCCGAGGTCCGCGATGACAACGGAAGCCGTGAAGCGGGACGCGATTGGGACAATAATCCCAGGGAGTGATCCGGACTCTCACGCACGATGATTTCGAGTCGCTGTTCGCGGCCTTCACGGCCGCGTTCAGCGACTACGTGGTTCCTCTCGTCCTCACCCGCGAGCAGCTCATGGAGATGTTCACCCGCCGCGGCTGGGTGCCCGAGCTCTCCGTCGGCGCCTTCGACGGCGGCGCGATGGTGGCCTTCACCGTCAACTGCGTCGACGGCGACCGCGCCTACGACTCCGGCACCGGCGTCGTCCCCACGCACCGGCGCTCGGGGCTCGCGCGCCGGCTCATGGAAACGTCGTTCGAGTTGTTGCGGCCGCGTGAGTACGTGCTCGAGGTGATCGACGCGAACGAGCGGGCTCGCGCGCTGTACCGCGACCTCGGCTTCCGCGAAACCCGCGCGCTGCAGTGCTGGGGGTTCGGGTCTCAAAGTCACAAAGTCTCAGAGTCTCAAAG
>DASUSL010000443.1:0-8222 GCA_036375135.1 Thermoanaerobaculia bacterium
GAAGAACGCGGTGGCCGGTTTGTCGGGGACGTCGGAGGCGGCGATGCGCAGGATGTCCGTCAGCGGCCGCCGCGGATAGTTGAGGTTCGGCCGAACCCAGTAATCGAAGTGGGAGTACCAGGGTTTAGACATCAGTCATCCTTTTAGGAGTGCGGCGGCCGCAGCCGCCGCTTTCTGAGCCGGCCACGGCAAGCCTGTGACGTACGAAAGCGGCGGCTAACGCCGCCGCACTCCTAAACAATGGTGCCTCCCCCATCCACCGCGATCACCTGCCCCGTCACGTAGCTCGACGCATCCGAGGCCAGGAAGAGCGCGACCCCTTTCAACTCGCCGGCGGCGCCGATGCGCGGGATCGGATTGCGGCGCTGGATCTCCGGCTCCACCCACTTGATCACCGGATCGGCGAGGCGCGAGTGGAAGAAGCCCGGCGCGATGGCGTTGACGCGGATTCCCTCCGGCCCCCACGTCGCGGCGAGCTCGCGGGTCAGCCCCATCAGTCCCGCCTTGCTGGCAACGTACGCGGCGTAGTGCGGGCCGTGCGTCGACGAGCGGAGGCCGGCCACGGAGGCGATGTTGATGATCGCGCCGCGCTTCGCTTCCAGCATCACGCGCCCCGCGGCCTGCGCGAAGAGGAACGCGCCGGTGAGGTTCGTGTCGAGCACCTTGCGGAAGTTGTCGAGCGACATCGTCTCCGGACGCTCGCCCCAGGAGATGCCGGCGTTGTTGACCAGGATGTCGACGCGGCCATACGCAGTCACCGCCGCCTGGACGACCGCCTGCACCTGCTGTTCGTCCGTGACGTCACACACGCGTCCCTCGGCGCGGAAGCCTTTCGCGCGCAACTCGTCGAGCGCCGGCGTGAGCCACTGCTCGCGCCGCGCGCAGAGCATCAGCGACGCTCCCGCCTCGGCCAGTGCCTCGGCGATCTCGAGGCCGAGGCCGCGCGAGCCGCCGGTCACGATCGCGGTGCGTCCCTTCAGGTCGAACAGTTCCTGCACGTGCATCATCGCCTCCGCTTCACCACTCCGTGGAAGACCATCTCCGCGACGTTCGCCGCGATCTCCTCGGCGCTCAGTTTCCCCTCGGGCTTGTACCAGCGCGACAGCCAGTTGATCGCGCCGGCGATGGAGAACGCCGCCACCGTCGTGTCGACTTGTTTGAGCTTCCCCTCGCTCTGCAGCTCGTCCAGCGTGCCGCGCAGCGTGTCGACGTACTGCCGCTTGAGCCGCGTGATGGTGCGGTTCTGCGCGCTCGTCAGCGCCCGCCCTTCGTCCACCATGATCGTGACCGCCCCATCCCCGCGCAGCACGAGGTGGGCATGCGCCCCGATGATGAAGCGCAGCCGCGCCTCGGGATCGCCGATCCCGCGCGCCGGCACGATCACCTCCCGCTCCAGCTCCTCGAACCCGTACTTCATGATCTCGAAGAGCAGCTCGGTCTTCCCTTTGATGTAGTGATACAGCCCCGCCTTGGTGATCCCCAGCGCGTCGGCGATGTCGCTGACCGAGGTGGCGTCGTATCCCCTGGCGAGGATTATCTGCGCCGCGGTGCGGTACACCTCCGCGGCGCGCGAGTCTGTCGGTGTGCTCTTCATCGACCTACCGAACGGTAGGTCGGAAGATAACACGCACTGTCCGCACTGCGCCAAACGCAGGACAGGCTTCAGCCTGTCCCGATCTCGCGCAGCACCGGAAACCACCGCCTTCGCAGCCACAGCGACACGCTCACCAGACCGATCAGCACCGGCACCTCCACCAGCGGCCCGATCACCGCGGCGAACGCGGCGCCGTGCCCGATGCCGAACGTGGCCACGGCCACGGCGATGGCCAGTTCGAAGTTGTTCGACGCGGCGGTGAACGAGAGCGTGGCCGTCTGCGCGTACGACGCGCCGACCTTGCGGCTCATCCAGTAGCTGACGAGGAACATCACCACGAAGTAGAGCAGCAGCGGCACCGCGATGCGCACGACGTCCAGCGGCAGCTTCACGATCGCGTCGCCCTTCAGGCTGAACATCACCACGATGGTGAAGAGCAGCGCGATCAGCGTGATGGGGCCGATCCGCGGCACGAACACGCGGTGATACCACTCCAGCCCTTTGATCCGTCCGAGGATGAAGCGGGTCAGGAAGCCGGCCAGGAACGGGACGCCGAGGTAGAGCAGGACGCTCTCGGCGATCTGGCGGATGGTGATGTTCACCACCGCTCCCTGCAGCCCCAGCGCCGCCGGCAGTACGGTGATGAAGAACCAGGCGTAGACGCTGAAGAAGAGCACCTGGAAGATGGAGTTGAACGCCACCAGCCCGGCGCAGTACTCGGCGCTCCCTTCGGCCAGGTCATTCCAGACCAGCACCATGGCGATGCAGCGCGCCAGCCCGATCAAAATCAGCCCGATCATGTATTCGGGCTGATCGCGGAGGAAGAGCACGGCCAGCGCGAACATGAGCAGCGGCCCCACGACCCAGTTCTGCACCAGCGACAGCGCGAGCACCCTGCCGTTCCTGAAGACGCGCGGCAGTTCCTCGTAACGCACCTTCGCCAGCGGCGGGTACATCATCAGGATCAGCCCGATGGCCAGCGGCACGCTGATCGAGCCGGCGTTCCACGCGTTGATGGCGGCGTTGAATTGCGGCACCGCGTAGCCGAGGAAGACGCCCAGGCCCATGGCCAGAAAGATCCAGACGGTGAGGTAGCGGTCGAGGAAGGAGAGTCGTTTTTCGGACATGAGATTCACCTCGCGGCGCGCCGGATCAGGGCCGCCTTCCGCGCGGCGCTGGCCAGCTTCGGCCTGCGCAGCCGCGCCACGTCGAGATCGACGCTGCAGAGCTCATCGAGCGGAATGCGCCGCAGTTCCTTCAGCAGGACGCCGTCCGCCTTCGCCTCCGGATCGTCCTCGAGCGCCGGCCAGATCGCCGCCAGGCTCTCTTCGCCGGCGAGCCGGTACTCCACCCACCGCCCATCCTTGCGATCCGCGATCAGCCCCGCCTTGCGCAACTCCGCCAGATGCTCGGACACGGTGGAAGGCGCGAGCTTCACCACCACCGTCATCTGACAGACACACAGCGGCCCACCCCGCAGCGCCGCCAGCAACCGCAGGCGGATGGGATGGCCGATGGCCTTGTGGATCTGAACGAGGCGGGCCAGCGGAGTCATCGTCATTTCGGGAACTGCCGAAGTGAGGATACATCAGTGGCCACGTTGATTTCTGCCGTGGTGCATGATTTCTTTCTCCCACCTGCTTTCCGTCATGCACTGCGCAGGCATCGTTCTGATCGCGTTGCGGGCGATCATGCGGCACGAGACCCGTTCCGGAACACCGGCAATACACGAGCGCTCCGCCGAAGCGATGAACAAGAACCTCAGTGAACGCCTGGCCGAAGCTGGCGGGGCTCCCGTGCAACTCGGCGAACGCCAGGTCCGCGCGCTCTACGAGCTGCCATGCAGCGAAGCGCTCTCGCTCGGCATCACGTTCCTCGAATCCTCCGCAGCGAGACCGCAGGCGCTGCCCATGAAGATCGACGGCGGCACGCTCGAGGTCAACGGAGCGTCGCTGAAGGACGTCGAGCTGTGGACCGACACCGCTCCCCCGCGATTCGATGTGCTCGTGCGCGCCGCGAAGCAGCGCGCGGTCCTGAAGATCTGGAACCAGTGGCGCGATGAACGCGGCACCACGCAGGCGTGGATCGGCAACGCAGGCATCGTCGTCGAGGAACGCGACCGCGAGGTCATCCTCCGCTGCAGTGATGGCGTGGGTGCGCCAACCTTTGACGACCTGGTCGTGCAACTCGCGCTGAAACAGTAGGCTACGGTCGTTCACCATCCCTCCCGGGAACAATCTACGAAGAGCTACGTAATACCCGCAGCCATGCGATTCCTGCTCGCGGTTCTCCTCGCCCTTCCGCTGCACGCGCAGATCGAGCAGCGTCTCGACGAATACCTGCAAGCCCGCACCGCTCTCGGCCAGTTCAGCGGCTCCGTGCTCGTCGCGCACGAGGGGAAGATCGTGCTGCGCAAGGGATACGGCTACGCGAACCTCGAACATCTCGTCGCCAACACGCCGGAGACGAAGTTCGAAATCGCCTCGCTGACGAAGGCCTTCACCGCCTTCGCCATCCACGACCTCGCGAAGCAGGAGAAGCTGAAGCTGCAGGCGCCGCTGTGTGAGTCCATCGATGGATGCCCCGAGGCGTGGAAGCCGATCACCGTCGCGCAGCTCGTGCATCACGTCTCCGGCATCCCCGACTACGAGGGGACGATCGAGAACGACTCCGCGAAAGCGGTCATCGAGTGGGCGAAACCGCGGCCGCTCGACTTCGCGCCGGGCACGAAGTCGAAGTACAGCAACACCGGCTATCTCCTCCTCGGCCTGATCATCGAGCGCGCGTCCGGCAGGACGTACGAGCAGTACCTGCGCGAGCGCGTCTTCACGCCGCTGAAGCTGACCGCGACGATGCACATCGACCGCACGCGCCCGCAGCTCCATCGCGCCGACGGCTACACGCATCAGGCGCCGCTGTACGACCTCATCGCCGGCATTCCGCTCACGTCGCCGCATCTCAGGCGCGTCCTGCCGATGCGACAGGAGGCGCCGCAGGCGGACGGCGGCCTGCTCTCCACCATCGACGACCTTTACACCTGGACGCGCTTCGTCCTCACCAGGCCGGAGCTGCTGCAGCCGCACGACCCGGGCCACTACGCCTTCGGCTGGATCGTCGGCAAGCGCTTCGACCGCACGCTCTACTCGCACAACGGCGTCCTGCCGGGCATGGTCTCGGTGATCCACCTCTACCCGGAGACGAACACCACGCTGATCCTCCTCTGCAACCTCGACCGCGCCCGACTCTCCAACATCGCCCGCGACCTCACGCACATCCTCCTCGGCCGCCCGTACGACGTCCCGCGCAGCCACAACGCCGCCACCATCGACGCGCAACGCGCCGCGCGCCTCCTCGGCGACTACAAGCTCTCCGACGGGCGCACGCTGCAGGTCCGCCACGATCCGAAGAACGGCTGGCTGGAAGCGGAAGTGAAGGACCAGTTCATCGCCGGACTGCTCCCCGAGTCCGACAGCGTCTTCTACGCGCCGATGTGGGAAGGCACCGTCACCTTCACCGACGGCGCGCTCGTGCTGCGGCAGACCGGCGTCGACATCCGCGGCGAGCGCGTACGGTAGGGAAAGCTCCGCGCGCGACACTCCTCTCAGTGATGAGTTACCTCGATCGCGTGCGCCTGCATTTCTCGGGTCGGTTCCAGACCGACCCGTCGACCGTGAACAACGACCCGACGCATTACGACAACGCCACGTTCCAGCCGGAGGATCAGCTGCCGCAGACCGATACCAGCATGAACGGCTGGTGGAATCCGAGCGGCTCGGCGTCGTGGCGTCTCGTCGACTGCCACGTCACGCGCGTCTGCTACGCCGACGGCACGTCGACGAACGACGTCGCCGCCGATCCGATCGTCGGCCTGCGCCTCTCGGACGCCAACAAGCGCGTGGCCGGCAAGCTGGTCGACCTCGACCCGCAGCAGCAGATGGTCTCGCAGATCTGGGGCCTGCTCGTGCGCCTGTCCGACGGCGTGACCGACGCCTTCGCCGGCCCCTTCGAGCGCGCGTCGTTCTCCGATCTCTGGATGCGTTCCGCGCCGGTGGGCAACAAAATGCCGCTCGGCGTCTTCTACCAGTCGGTGCTCGCGCCGGTGCTGTGGGGCGACGACCGCGGCTCGCGATTCCTGCGCGAGCTGCGCGCCGCGGCGAAGGGCGACATGCTGTCGATGAAGTTCAACCTCGACGGCTACGACTCCGACCCGACCTCCGACACCTTCACCCTCGGCCGCATCGCCGGCACGATCGGTCCCGCCGGCGACGACGAGCCGCGCCAGTTCGTCCTCGGCCGCCACCTCGGCCCCACCGGCCGCCTCATGAACTTCATGCCGTGCGTCGTCGACAAAAAGTCGCGGAAGATCCGCGCCGACTTCGGCAACGCGCTCCCCACCGTCGCACCGGGCGGCAATCTCGCGAACATCGGCACCCTCTCCCTCGGCTATCTCGACGCATCGAGCCAGTTCCAGTCCCTCGGCGACGTGCCATATGCGACCGCCGGCTGGTACGAGTCGACCGCCGGCGTGGTGGAGCTCCCCGCGGGACGCGAGCTGACCAACGACGAGCTGCAGGCGCTCGGCTCGAGTCTCGTGGCGGTGACGCGGAACGGGACGCCGGCCCTGCGGGAGAACCTCGACGGACTCTATGTCCGCGCCGACAACTTCACGTACCGGCTCAGTCCCGGCGACACGGCCGAGGTCGAGCTGTGGGCGACGCAGTACGGCGAGCTGCAGGACGTGCCGATCAGCGTGTCGTTCGATCCGAGCGGACTGCAGCAGTCGAACGGGCCGGACATCGCCACGCCCGACACGGCACTCACCGGCTTCGATCCGAGCACGCCGGTCGTGGCGAAGAACGGACGCGCCACGCTGAAGCTCACCGCGCACGATCCGAAGAATCCGCGCGGCTACATCGACGGGCAGGTGTACGGCGTGCGTCCGATTCCGCAGGCGGTGACCGGCAACCCGCCCGGCTCCTGGGTCGATTCGTGGGACTTCATCAGCGTGCTCGTCTTCGACACGTTCGACGTCGCCGAGCCGACGTGGCACGACCACATGGAGCCGATCTTCACGCAGTACGGCAATCTCTATCCGCTGATGGACCGCCTCATCGACCTCACCGACTACGACGCCGTCGCGGCGAACGTGCAGGTGCTCAGTTTCGTCTTCGCGCTGCCGGTCACCGATCCGAACTCGATGCCGGTCACGCGCGACCTTTCGGCCGCGAAACGCGCGGCGATCCTGAAGTGGCTGAACACGCCCGGGCCGGACGGCAAGCCGCTGAAGGGAACGCCGAAGCCGCAACTGGAGTCGATGACGAAAGCACGCTCGCCGATGACCGAGGCGGTCACGAGTGAGCTGCACGCCATCAAGAGCGGCCTGCGCCAGGCGAAGGAGTCGTAGTCATGCTTTACGTCAAACGACAGAAACTCGACGACGTCGACGACCTCCGCAACGCGCTGGCGAACGCGATCAAGCTCGAGTTCAGCACCATTCCGCCGTACCTGACCGCGCTCTACTCGATCAAGGACGGCAGCAACGCCGCGATCGCGGGCATCCTCCGCGGCATCGTCATCGAGGAGATGCTGCACCTCTCGCTCGCGGCGAACATCCTCAACGCCGTCGAGGGGAAGCCCGACTTTCCGGCGAGCGTGCCGACGTATCCGGGCAAGCTCCCGATGAACATCGGCAGCGAGCCGGGCAAGCCGTTCATCGTGCCGCTGCAGAAGCTCTCCCTCGACACGGTGCAGAACGTCTTCATGGTCATCGAGGAGCCGGAGAATCCGCTGGTCTTCCCCGAGGCGAAGACGCTGGAGAAGATCGCGCCGGATTACCACACCATCGGTGAGTTCTACGAGGCCGTCTCGCAACTCATCGCCGACCTCGGCGAAACGGTCTTCAAAGGCGATCCGTCGCGGCAGGTCACGGGGTGGTTCGGCAAGGACGAGCTCTTCCCGATCGACTGCGTGGCCGCGGCGCAGCGGGCCATCCACATCATCGTCACGCAGGGCGAAGGAACCGCCACCAGTCCCGCCGGCGGCGACGGCATGGTCGCGCACTACTACCGCTTCGAGCAGATCGTGAGGGGGAAGACGCTCGACGTGAACGCGAGCGTGCCGCAGGGCTACTCGTGGGGAGCGCCGCCGATCGTGCTCGATCCGAACGGTGTCTGGCCGGTGGTCGACAACCCACCCGACGTGACGCTGCCCGCGGGCTCGCAGGTGGCGTTCGCGTCGCAGCAGTGCGACGAGACGTTCAGCGCGCTCGTCGACGCGTTGCAGCAGACGTTCGACGGCGACCCGAAGCACCTCGACGCGTCGATCGGCCTGATGTACTCGCTGCGCCTGCAGGCGCAGACGCTCGTCTCGATGCCGATCCCGAACGGCACGGGCAACGCGGGCCCGCGCTTCCTCTACGACGCGAAGACGGCGTCAGGTTGATGCGGGACAGGCCTCAGCCCGCGCCAGATGTGGGGCGGGCTTCAGCCCGCCCAACCGCGCGGCGGGCTGAAGCCCGCCCCACATACCACCACCCCCGAAGCTGGACAGGCTGAAGCCTGTCCTACGTTCCGCGGGCCTCGCGCCAGACGCATGCTCGACGTAGGGCAGGCTTCAGCCTGCCCAAACG
>DASUSL010000444.1:0-3541 GCA_036375135.1 Thermoanaerobaculia bacterium
CTGCTTCGTCGCGACGGTCACGTTCTTCGCCGCGAATGCATTGAGCGTGGCCTCGCGCAGCGCCGGCTCGCCGAGGAGCTCCGCGGCGGCGTGGAGGTCGAGCACTTCGTCGTGGAGCCGCGTGCAGATGTGCGCCTCGCCGTTCACGCGGGCCACGCCGAAGGGGAGGTTCTCGATCGGAAAGTCGGTCGTCATTACGTGTCATCCTGAGCCGCGCAGGCGGCGAAGGATCCCCTGCGGCTCACAGCCATCCCAGCTCTTTCAAGTCGTTGATCGGCTCTTCGAAGGAGCAGGAGCCGAAGGAGGTGGCGAAGTCTCGGCGCATCGTGCGCAGCTCGCCGGTCGTCACGGCATGTCCGCGCCACGCCGCCTTTTCGTCGTCGAAGGAGAAGGCGTGCGGATCGGTCTCGCCGAGGATCGCCTCCGCGTGGTCGAGCAGCGCGGCGGCGAGGAAGACGTTGAGGAAGCCGTGCATCGTGCCGGTGGGCGCGTTCGGCTCGTACGTCAGCGGCTTCACGCAGCGCAGCGGGTGATGCAGTCCCGCCGTGGCCTTGAAAGCCACACGCTTCGCCTTGCAGGCGCGGAGGAACCCGGCCACGTTGCCGATGGCGGGAAAGGCGTCGGGCGTGATGCCGCCGGTGCGGATCTTCGCGCGCTGGCCGTGCTCTTTGATGGCATCGAGGAGAGCGATGTCCGCGATCTCCACGTAGACATCCGGCGGGAACTGCGCGACCTCTGCCGCCGTCGCCGCCTTCACCTCGTCGACGCCGAGCACGCTCAGCGGAAACTCGGCCGGCACTTCCTTCGCCCGCGCCTCGGGGACGACGAACCTGCCGAGGGCCCAGGCGTACTCGCCGTCGCGATAGCGGGCGTAGTTGCGCACCGCGTCCTGCATCGACAGCGCGGCGGGCGGAAAGAGCCCGGCGTAGTCGATCAGGTTCTCCAGCAGCGCGTGCAGCGACTTCGCGATCATTCCGGCTTGAAGTTCTTCCTCAGTCCGTGCCAGCAGCGCCAGTAGTCGCGCTGCAGGGCGGGCGTCTCGAGGGCGAAGCGGGTGGGGCGGATGACGTGCCGCGTCTCGAACATGAACGCCAGCGTGTCGCCGAGGAACTTCGGCTCGAGCTTCGCGGAGCTGGCGGCGTCGAACGTCTGCGCGTCGGGACCGTGGCCGGACATGCAGTTGTGCAGGCTGCCGCCGCCCGGCGCGAAGCCTTCCGCCTTGGCATCGTACACACCATAAATCAGCCCCATATATTCATTCATGATGTTGCGATGAAAATACGGTGGCCTAAAGGTGCGCTCCGCCACCATCCAGCGCGGCGGGAAGATCACGAAGTCGCAGTTGGCCGTGCCGGGTGTGTCCGACGGCGAGGTGAGGACGGTGAAGATCGACGGATCGGGATGGTCGAAGGAGACCGTGTTGATGACGTTGAACTTCGAGAGGTCGTACTTGTACGGCGCGTAGTTGCCGTGCCATGCCACGACGTCGAGCGGCGAATGATCGATGCGCGCGGACCAGAGGCGGCCGCCGAATTTCGCGACCAGCTCGAAGTCTCCCTCGACGTCTTCGTACGCGGCGACGGGAGTGAGAAAGTCGCGCGGATTGGCGAGGCCGTTCGCGCCGATCGGGCCGAGGTCGGGGAGCCGGAACGGCTGGCCGAAATTCTCGGCGATGTAGCCTCTCGCCTCCCCGTTCACTTCCACTCGGAACTTCGTGCCGCGAGGAATGACCGCGATCTCGCCCGGCTTCGCGTCGATCACTCCGAGCTCGGTGCGCAGCACGATCTCCCCGAGCTCCGGCACGAGGAGCAGGTCGCCGTCGGCGTCGTAGAAGAAGCGCCCCTCCATCGACCGGTTGGCGCGGTAGATGTGAATCCCCACGCCCTCGTTGCCGGCGATCGTGGTCAGGGAATCGACGAAGTCGCCGTCGACGACCGGCAGCGGATCCCACCGGAGCTGATTCGGCGAGACCGGGACCTCGTCGAAGTTCTGCGTGAGGTCGCGCGCATCCATGGCCGCGAACGGCTCATGCATCGAGCTCGGCCGGATCCGGTACAGCCACGACCGCTTCTGCATCGAGCGCGGCACCGTGAACGGCGTCCCCGAGAACTGCTCCGCATACAGCCCGAACTTCACCCGCTGCGGCGAGTTCCCCCGCTCCGGCAGCGCCCCCTGCAGCGCCTCGGTGGCGAATTCGTTGTTGAATCCCGACTGGTACATGGTGGCGGCGGGCTGTTTATCACAGTTACACTGACCCCGTGAAAACCGTGCAGTTGTCGGAGCTGGGCGCCGTCGCCGAGGACGTTCGCAAGGGCGAGACGGTCGAGGTGCGGGATGGGGAGCGGGTGGTGGCGACGGTGGTGCCGTTCCGCCAGGCCGCGCTCGAGGCGCGGCTCAACGAACTGGAAAAGCGCGGTGTCGTGCGTTCCGGGAGTGGCGAGCCGTTCTCCGACGACTTCTTCACGCAGGTGCTCCCCAAAGCGGACGAGAGCGTGCTCGAGCAGCTTCTCGACGACCGCAGCAGCGGACGATGAGATTCTGGGATTCATCCGCGACCGTGCCGCTACTCGTGGACGAAGAGCGCACGGCGAACGCGCGGCGCCTCCTCAGTGCCTGCGGCACCACCGCCAGGTTGCCCATCGTGACGTTCGATCGCCGGTTTGCGGCCGCCGCGCGTACCGAGGGATTCCCTGTCCTCTCAGACTGAATTGCTACACTGACTCCGTGAAAACCGTGCAACTGTCGGAACTGGGCCCCGTCGCCGAGGACGTTCGCAAGGGCGAGACGGTCGAGGTGCGCGATGGGGAGACCATCGTCGCGAAGATCGAACCGACGCCGCAAATGACGGACGAGGAGTGGCTCGACGAGATGGCGCGCCAGGGAAAGATCACGCGCGGCACCGGCAAGTTGCCCGACTGGTTTTTCCAAGAGCGGCCTCCGAAGTTCGAAGGCAGCGTGCTCGAGCAACTCCTCGCCGACCGGCGCAAGAACGACTGGTGAGGTTCTGGGACTCGTCCGCCCTCGTCCCGCTCGTGTCAGACGAGTCGAAGACGGACCTTCTCAACGAAATCAGCTCGACCGATCCCGTCATCGTGATCGCGTTCATCACGCCGGTCGAAGTGGAGAGCGCGGTCTGGCGCAAAGCGCGGCAGATCAAGGACGACGTCGTACGACAGCGCAGTCAGCAGCGGCTGGCGCAGTTGCGAACGTCGTGGAGCATCGTCTCGAATTTCGAGCCAGCGCTGGAGGAAGCGCGCAGGATGGTGGCGCGATATGGCCTGCGAGGGGCGGATGCCATTCAACTCGCCTGCGGAATCCTGGCGCATCCGCAACGGCGGCTCCCCTTCGTGACCCTCGACGAAGAGCTCGCCGCCGCGGCCCGCGCCGAGGGCTTTCCCATCCTCCCTTGATTCCGAATTTCCGTGCTCTAATCGCCGTTGACCTCCACGTCATGTTCGACAAGTTCCGTGAAGAGTGCGGTGTCTTTGGCGTCCTCGGCAGGGCCGACGCGGCGAACCTCGTCTACCTGGGGCTTTACGCG
>DASUSL010000445.1:0-2275 GCA_036375135.1 Thermoanaerobaculia bacterium
GGCGTCTCGCCCGCCCGGGTGTGGCGGCGGGACGCCGCCAGAGACAGCCGGCGGGACGCCGGCGGTCCGCTTGCTCATCGCAGCACCGCCATCGTCTTGAGATCGGGATCGGCGGGGAACTGCTTCAGACCCTGGCGTGCCCAGTACACCGCGCCGCGCTCGTCGCCGATCGCCTTGAGCGTCTCGCTGATCGTCACGTACGACGCCGCGCCGGGTGACACCTTCACCAGCTCGAAGACGAGCTGCGTGGCTTCCTGCGTGCGACCCTGCGTCGACAGCAGCAGGATGAGCGACGAATACGGCTCGGGGTTGCGCGGGTACGCGGCGATCTCCTTGCGGAACTCCTGCTCGGCCTCGGCGTTGCGGCCGAGGCGCGCCAGCACGTCGCCGCGGTTGAAGTGCAGCGTGGCCACCGGCTTCTTGTGCTTCGCCGACGCGCTCGCGGCCTGGTCGAGATAGTTCAGCGCCTCGGCGAAGTTGTTCTCCTTCTTCTCGATCATGCCGAGGGTCAGGTAGCCGGGCGTCGGGTCGTGCGAGTTCTGCACGGAGGCCTTTGCTTCCTCACGCGCGCGCTTGTAGTCGCCGCGCTCCATGGCCACGCGGGCCAGGATCTCCCGCGCGCGCGACGGCTCCGATTTCAGGAGCAGTTCCGCGTGCGCCTGCGCCGAGTCGAGGTCCTTCACGGCGATGGAGTGATTGGCCACCGTCATCAGCAGCGGCACCGCGTTCGGCTGGCGTTTGAGGCCCTCGCGCGCAGCGGCGATGGCGTCGTGGTTGCGGCCCATCTTGGAGAAGATCTTCGACTGGAGATCCCAGATGTCGACGATCTTGTCGTTCTCGCGCAGGAGTTGCCGGGTGAGCGCGAGCGCGGCGTCGAACTTCTCGTTGCGGAAGTGCGTGTAGGCCTGGCGGATCTGCTGGAAGACGTGAACGGTGGTCTTCGGATCGGGCAGCTCCCCGTCGTCCGTCGTGGAGACGGACGAGCCGACGTAGCCGAGCGCGGCCAGCTTGGCCGCCTCCTCGGGGTCGACGGCCGACGGCGCGCTGGCCGCCTTCACGAACGGCTCGATGGCGGTGCGCATCTGCACGTAGTTGCGGCGGTCGTCCGGCAGGCGGTTCTTCTTCTCCGCCGGATCGGAGGCGAGGTCGTAGAGCTCGGGGATCGGCGCGCGGATGAAGTGGCGGTCGCCGTCGATGAGCGAGTGCAGATCGCTCCAGCCGAAGTGCAGGCGCGGGTAGTACGACTCCGCGTAGATTGGACGCGACGGCGCCTCTTCGGTCAGGGCCACGAGCGAGCGCGCGTGCTGGTCGTGCTTCACCATCGGCGTCGCGGTCTGCTCCATGATCGTGGTGAAGATGTCGACGAGCTGCACGGGCGCTTTCACGCTTTCGCCGGACTTGCGCTGGTTGGGCAGCTTGACCATCAGCGGCACCTGCAGCGCTTCGCGGTAGAGGAAAATCCCATGCTCTTCCTCGCCGTGATCGTTGAGCCCTTCGCCGTGATCGGAGGTGAGCACGATCAGCGCTTTGTCGTAGAGACCGCGGCGCTTGAGCGAGTCGAGGAAGTTGCCGACGATCTGGTCGACGTGCGCGATCTCGCCGTCGTACGCCAGCTTGTACTGGCTGCGGTACGGCTCGGGCGGCGTGTACGGCGTGTGCGGCTCGTAGAGGTGGACGAAGAGGAAGAACGGATCCTTCTCGACCTTGTCGAGCCACTGCTCGGCCGCGGCGACGGTCTCACCGCCGGCGCGCTGCACGTAGCCGATGGCGTCGGCCTTGCCGAGGGCCTCGACGTCGTCGTCGTAGAAGTCGAAGCCGCGCCCCATGCCCGACTCGCGGCGCAGCACGAACGCCGAGATGGCCGCGCCGGTGGCGTAGCCGTTCTTCTTCAGCAGCTCGGCGAGCGTGGGGACTCTCGCTTCGACGCGATAGCCGACGTTGTCGCGGACGCCGTTCGCCGAAGGGAGCAGGCCGGTGAACATCGTGGCGTGCGACGGGAGCGTGAGCGGGCAATGGCTGTAGGCGCGCTCGTAGAGGATGGAGTCGGCGCGGAGCGCGTCGAGATGCGGAGTGGAGACGCGGTCGTAGCCGTACGCCGGGAGGTGGTCCGAGCGCAGGGTGTCGATGGAGATGAGGATGACCGGCGTTTCACTGGAGGGAGAGCCGGAGAAGCGGGCGCAGGTCGTGACCGTCATCACGACCGCCATGACCAGCGCCAGGCGCTGCAGTGGAGGACAGGCAATCCTGCCTGTCCCTGGGGCGGACAGGCAGGATT
>DASUSL010000446.1:0-16609 GCA_036375135.1 Thermoanaerobaculia bacterium
TGTTCGGAGGTGAGGCGCTCGAAGACATCGCTGAGTGCGCGCAGCTCCTTCGCCGTCGGCGACGGCGAGGGAAGCGTGAACGTGCCCGCTTCGGCCTCGCGGCGTAAACGGAGCAGCGTCTCGTTCGCGGGAAACTGCACCAGCATCGCGTCGAGCAGCGCGCGCGCTTCGCGGCGGTCGCCGCGCTCGAGCGCGGACAACGCGCGCTGCATGCCGGTCGCGGGCGCGATCGGGTTCCGGCGGTATTCGCGGATGAGTGCGGGCGAGAACGGATTCGCCTCGAACGCCTCGGCGTAGAGCCGCGCGCGTTCCTCGTCGGAGGAGGAGAGGCGCGCCAGCGCGGCCAGCGCGGTCACGTCGTCGCTGCGTCCTTCGAGCACGCGGCGGTACTCGGCGCGCGCGAGCTCCATCGCGCCGCGCTGCTCGTACAGCGCCGCGAGGCGCAACTGCGCGCGGTTGAGCAGCGACACGTACGCGGCCACGTCGCCGCGCGCGGAGCTGTAGACCTCGAACGCCTCCTCGCGCGCCGCCTGCTCGCGCAGCGACGCGAATGCGTCCGAGCGCAGCGCGGCAGTCAGCGTCACGAGCAGGCGCTCCGCCTCGGCGCGTTCATTCGTTTCGATGAGCGCGGTGGCCAGTGCGTGCTGGTACACGGCGAGATCCAGAGGCTCCTTCGCCACGGCCACGGCGTTGCGCGCGGCGCTGATGGCCTTGCGCGGATGCCCGAGGATGCGCATGGCGGAGGCGTAGAGGTTCCACGACTCGGCGTCGTCGCTGGCGTAGCGGGCCGCTTCCTCGAGCAGCGCGAAGGCGCGCGCCTCGTCGCCGAGCTTCGCCCGCGCCAGCGCGGCGTACGACGTCGCGTTCGCGTAGCGGGTCAGCGCCGAGTCGCGGCGGGCGTCGAGGCGCTCTTTCTCCGCGAGCTCGGACGCGCGCACGTACTCGGCGCGCGCCAGCGTCGGCTCGTTGCGCGCGGCGCGGACGTCGCCGAGGTTCAGGCGGCCGGAGAGCTGCGACTCGAAGTCGCGGGAGCGGGCCAGCTGCTTCTCCATCTGCGCGATCTCGAAGTCGGAGGCGAGACGCGCCTGCGCCAGCACGAGCAGCAGAAACAGCGCGTGTGCCGAACGCCTGATCGAGAAGGTGGAAGACAGACAATCCTGTCTGTCCGGACAGGCAGGATCGCCTGTCCTCCCCCGCATCAACGAACGTAGGACAGGCTTCAGCCTGTCCAGGGGGCAGGCTGAAGCCTGCCCTACGTTGGGCGGGCAGGCTGAAGCCTGCCCTACGCGCAGCGCGCTCATTGCGCGAAGTACCCTTTGCGGGCGCTGAGCACGTCCACCTTCGAAGACTTGATGTCGATGGTTCGCCAGCCGCGCTTCGTCCCCTGGCTCTGGTAGACGAGGAGGTAGCGGCTGTTGATGTCCTCGAGCACGCGGCGCAGATCCGTGCCGACCGAGGACGGCGAGGCGCGGGAGACGCGGCCGCCGGTGTTCTCGGCGGCGCGGTCGAGGAAGCGGGCGTGCGAGTCGCCGAGGACGAGCGCGTTGACGATGGTCTTCGTGCCGCTGATGCGGCGCAGCGCCTCCTCGTCGGAGAGGACCGAGTTGCGGTCGCCCCCGTCGGTGATGACGATCGCGTACGTGCGCTGCGTCGAGGCCACCGAGGCCAGCGCGTCGCGCAGGGACGTGCCGCCCGAGGGGGTGGCGTTCGCGCCGGCGACGGCGACGGGCTTGCCGACGAGGTGATTGAAGAAGACGAGCGACGACGTGTCGCCGGGGCGCAGTTGCCGGAGCTCGGCGCGAATGGCGCGCAGCGCGGCGTCGAGCTTCCCGCCGCCCATGCTCAGCGAGCGGTCGACGACGAAGGCAAAGTGCGCGGGCGGGCGCTCCTGACGCACGTCGCGCACGCTCTGCTCGATGCCGTTCTCGCGCACGCGCAGGTCGGACGGCTTCACGCCGCGCGCGGCGCGCACGCGCAGCGGCACCTCCACCAGGTCGACGTCGAGCGTGTCGTTGGCGGTCATGGCCGCCGTGGTGACCGAGGCCGTCTCGCTGCTCTTGAAGCCGTTCGTCCAGACTCTGGCCGTGATGGTGCGGGCGTCGAGCGTCGTCCCGAAGTCGTACGTGATGCGGTACGGCGGCGTGCGGGCCACGCCGGCCAGGACGCCGTTCACGGTGAAGTCGACGCGGTTCACTCCGGCGGCGTCGGTGGTGATCTCGAGGATCTGCGGGCCGAAGGCCTGCGAGCCGTCGAGCGGCGCGACGAAGGTCACGCGCGCTTCGGCGAGCGGCGCGCAGAGGAGCGCGGCGATGAAAACGATCCGTTGCACATTCCGGAAAACGGGGATGCCGTGCCTATAATGCCTGCACCGTGTCCCCCCCGAATGCCCGCTACGGAATCGAGATCTGTGACCATTGCTCCGGATGCAAATGGCGGACGGACAGTTTCTTCTGCCAGTTCGACCCGAAGACGATGGAGGCCTTCGACTCCATCAGCTTCGCCAACGTCTATCCGGCCGGCTCGGTGCTGTACGCGGAGAACGAGGCGCCGCGCGGCCTGTTCGTCCTCTGCTCGGGGCAGGTCAAGCTGAGCATCTCCTCCGGCAGCGGCAAGACGCTGATCACGCGCATGGTCTCCTCGGGGGAAGTCCTCGGCCTGCCGAGCGTCATGTCGGGCAAGCCGTATCGCAACACGGCCGAGACGGTGACGCCGTCGCAGCTCAAGTTCGTGAGGCGCGAGGACTTCAAGCGCTTCATGGAGGAGCATCGCGAGGTGTCGTTCAACATCGCCCGGCAGCTCATCGAGGAGTGCGAGTCGGATGCGACGCAGATCCGCTCCCTCGGCCTGGCCAACTCCGCCGCGGAGCGGCTGGCCAACCTCCTCCTGGCCTGGTGCGAGGAGAGCGGGTCCCCGTCGGCGAGCGGGATGCGCTTCCCGGTGCTGATGACGCACGAGGAGATCTCGCAGCTCATCGGCACCTCGCGCGAGACGGTGACGCGCCTGCTCAAGAACTTCCGCGAGAAGAAGATCCTCACCGTGCGCCGCTCTTCGATGACCCTTCACAAGAAGGACGCTCTCGAAGAGCTCCTCGATTTGTGACGTTCGTCACAAACCGCTCCACTCACCTGACCAACCCCCTTGTTCACTGACCACAACTGGTCGGTCCACCTGTCCTTTCTGGATTTCCTCCCCGAGCGCAAATTGGCATCACAGACGGAGGGAATCATGAACAGCAAGAGCAAGACGGTCCAGCAGATCATTCGTACCATCGTTGCGGTCACTCTGACCGCGGTGTTTACCTCGGCAGCGGTTGCGGGCGAGAAGACCCCCCACAATCCGTACACCTACCTCGGCATGCAGATCCGGACGCACCTGCTGCCGACCACCCCGGGCGCGAACGGCGAGTCGCTCGGACCTCTCGTGTTCCAGGAAATCGTCCCGTGCCGCTTCGTGAGCACGCTGGCCGACGACGAGTACGACGCGCCGTGGGGCGGCGAAGAGTTCCGCCAGCACGAGAGCCGCACCTACTATCCGAAGGGCTACCTCGTGTCGGCCAAGGGCTGGGAGAACCCCTGCTCGCTGCACGTCCCGACCGACGCGGTGGCCGTGGCCGTGCGTCTGATGGCGCACACTCCCGACAACGCCGGCACGGTCTTCCTCGCGCCGTCCAGCTACAACGCAGCCGGCCAGGCCGCTCTCGAGTTCGCCGCGAAGGCGGACGAGATGGAAGAGGCCTCGGTCGTCCTGCGCAATGACGGCTTCGCGATCTCCACCGACCAGGCGGCCCACCTCACGATCGACATCACCGGCTACTACCTGCGCGACGACATCAATGCGTACGGCGGCAAGGGTGAGAAGGGCGACAAGGGCGAGCAGGGCTCTCAGGGCGAGCGCGGCCTCCAGGGCGAGCGCGGCGAGAAGGGCGAGCAGGGCCTCCATGGCGAGCGCGGCCTCCAGGGGGAGCGCGGCGAAAAGGGCGAGCAGGGCCTCCAGGGCGAGCGCGGTCTCCAGGGCGAGCGCGGCGAGAAGGGCGAGCAGGGCCTGCAGGGCGAGCGCGGTCTTCAGGGCGAGCGCGGCGAAAAAGGCGAGCAGGGTCTCCATGGTGAAAAGGGCGACCGTGGCGAGCAGGGTCTCCAGGGCGAGAAGGGCGACCGTGGCGAGCAGGGTCTCCAGGGCGAGAAGGGCGACCGCGGCGAGCAGGGTCTCCAGGGTGAGAAGGGCGACCGCGGCGAGCAGGGTCTCCAGGGTGAGCGCGGCCTTCAGGGCGAGCGCGGCGAAAAGGGTGACCGTGGCGAGCAGGGTCTCCAGGGCGCCAAGGGCGACAAGGGTGACAAGGGCGAGCGCGGCGAGCAGGGTCTCCATGGCGCCAAGGGCGACAAGGGCGACAAGGGTGACAAGGGCGAGAAGGGCGACCCCGGCAAGGCCGGCGTCACGATGAGCAGCGGCGGCGCGACGTTCCCGCCCCCGGGCTCCATCCAGATCAACGACTCGAACATCACCCCGTGCAGCTTCATCATCGTGCAGTACGCCGAAGTCTCCAACGGCAACGCGATCGCGGTCGCCGGCCAGGGCAACGGCTGGTTCATCGCCAGCGGCAGCCCGAACAAACCGTTCACGTACGTCGTGCTGACGCCGCAGTAAGCGGATGGGTCCGAGGGCGTCGGACGATGGGGGCACCGGCTGCGGCCGGTGCCCTCTTTTCATTTGGACGATACAATCCGCCGCCCGATGATCGATCCCATCGCGCTGGCGCGGCAGCTCATCGACGTCCCGTCGCCCACCGAGAGCGAGTTTGCCGTCGGCGAGCTGCTCGAAAATGAGCTCACCCGCTTAGGCTTTGCCACGCAGCGCCACCACGTCACGCCGACGCGCTTCAACCTCCTGGCCCGCGCCGGCGGCCACCCGCGCGTCGTGCTCAACTCGCACATCGACACCGTGCCGCCGTGGTTCACGTCATCGGAAGACGACGATCACGTCTACGGCCGCGGCGCCTGCGACACCAAAGGGATCATCGCCGCCATGCTCGCCGCCGGCGAGCGGCTCCGCGCGCGCGGCATCGAGGACTTCGCGTTCCTCTTCGTCGTCGGCGAGGAGACGGACTCGATCGGCGCCAAGACCGCCAACACCGCCTTCGAGCACCTCGGCTCGGAGTACGTGGTGGTGGGGGAGCCGACGGAGTCGACGTTCGCCAGCGCCTCGAAGGGCGCGCTCACCTGCACGATCCGCTTCGAAGGCGTGGCCGCGCACTCGGCCTATCCGCATCTCGGCGAGTCGGCGATCAACAAGATGGTCGCGGCCATCACCGAGATCAACGCCACCGACTGGGGCTCGCACGAGATCCTCGGCAAGACCACGGTGAACGTCGGCGTCGTGCGCGGCGGTCAGCGTCCGAACATCATCCCCGCCGATGCGGAGTGCGAGCTGATCTTCCGCCTCGTCACGACGCCCGAGGAGGTGCAGGCCAGACTGCAGACGCTGGTGGCGAAGCACGGCGGGCGCATCACCCTGACGCGCGGCAACCCGCCGCAGTTCATGGTGGTGCCGGAAGGACAGCCGTCCGCCGTGGTGTCGTTCAACACCGACGTCCCCTGGCTCGGCAACCTCGGCAAGCCGCTGCTGTTCGGCCCCGGCTCGATCCTCGACGCGCACGGGAAGAACGAGAAGATCGCCAAGCGGGATCTGCTCGCGGCGGTGGGGATTTACGAGGAGATGGTGATTTCGCTGCTCGAGGGGAGGGTGGCGGAGTCGTAGAGTCGCTAGTCGCAAAGTCGCAACGTCTCAAAGTCGCAGAGTCTCAAAGTCGCAAAGTCGCAAAGTTGCAACGTCGCAAAGGCCGCGCTCCTTTGAGACTTTGAGCCTTTGAGACTTTGAGACTCCGAGACTCCGAGCCCGAGCCCGACCCCGAGCCCGACCCCGGAGCCCTTCACCCATGGACATCTACCTGATCACCCCCCTCCGCACGCCCATCGGCAAATTCGGCGGCGGACTGTCGAAGCTGACCGCCCCCGACCTCGGCGTCGAGGCGGCGAAGGCCACGCTCGCGCGCAGCGGCGTCGATCCCGCGGCCGTCGACGAAGTGATCTTCGGCAACGCGCGGCAGGCGGGCGTCGGTCCGAACGCGGCGCGGCAGATCGCCATCCGCAGCGGCCTGCGTCACGAGACGCCGGCGTACACCGTCAACCAGGCCTGCGGCTCGGGACTGCGCGCGATCATGAACGCCGCCGACCAGATCCGGCTCGGGCATGCGAGCCTCGTCCTCGCCGGCGGCACCGAGTCGATGTCCAACACGCCCTACATGCTGCCGCGCGCGCGGTGGGGCTATCGCATGGGCAACACCGAAGTGATCGACGGCATGGTGCGCGACGGCTTCCTGTGCCCGCTGGCCGACGAGATGATGGGCTCGACCGCGGAGACGCTGGCCGAGCGCTACGAGATCTCGCGCGACGAGCAGGACCGCTACGCCGTCGAGTCGCAGCGCAAGGCGGGCGCCGCCTGCTCCGAGAACCGCTTCGCCAACGAGATCGTCCCCATCGGCAGCATCACCCAGGACGAGCATCCGCGCTTCGACGCCGACCTCGGCTCCATGGCCAGGCTCCCGCCGGTCTTCCGCAAGAACGGCAGCGTCCACGCCGGCAACTCTTCGGGAATCACCGACGGCGCGGCGAGCATGCTCGTGGCCTCCGCGTCGGCGGTCCATGAGCACGGGCTGAAGCCGATGGCAAGGATCGTCGGTTACGCGCAGGCAGGCGTCGATCCGAAGATCATGGGCATCGGTCCCGTTCCCGCGACGAAGAAGCTCCTCGCACAGACGGGACACACACTCGACGACGTCGATCTCATCGAATTGAACGAAGCCTTCGCCGCGCAGGTCATCGCCTGCGACCGCGAGCTGCACTTCGATCCGGCCAGGCTCAACGTCCACGGCGGCGCGATCTCGCTGGGGCATCCGATCGGCTGCACCGGCGCGCGCATCACCACCACGCTGCTGCACGCGCTGGAAACGCGGGACAAGAAGCTCGGCCTGGCCACGCTCTGCATCAGCGGCGGCATGGGTCTCTCAATGCTCGTGGAGCGCGCATGATCTTCACCGACTCGCACTGCCACCTGACCATGTCCAACGCGGAGGCGAACCTCACCGCCGCGCGCGCCACCGCCGTGCGCGGCTTCGTCGTCCCGGCCACGAACCTGAAGGACGCGCCGCAGGCCGTGGCCATCGCACAGCAGAATGCCGATGTGTGGTCGGCGGTCGGCTTCCATCCTCACGATGCGAAGGACTGCGACGACGCCGCGTTCGCGAAGATCGCGCGGCTGGCGTCCGAGGATCGCGTCGTGGCCATCGGCGAGATCGGCCTCGACTACCACTACATGCACTCCGAGCGCGCCACGCAGCGCGCCGTGTTCGAGCGGCACATCGAGCTGGCGAAGTCGATGAAGAAGCCGGTCATCGTGCACAACCGCGAGTCGACCGACGACATGGTCTCGATCCTCTCGCGCAGCGGCGTGCAGGGAATCCTGCATTCGTACACGGAGTCGCTCGACGTGGCGCGCAAGCTCGTCGACCAGGGATTCCTGATCTCGTTCTCCGGCATCGTCACGTTCCGCAGCGCCGAGTCGCTGCGCGAGGTGGCGAAGGCGCTGCCGCACGACATGGTGCTCATCGAGACCGACACGCCGTACCTCGCCCCCGTGCCGTTCCGCGGACGCGACAACGAGCCGGCCTACGTGATCAAGATCGCGGAACTGCTGGCCGGGCTGTGGGACGTGCCGCTCGAGCGCGTGGCCGAGGCGACCACCGCGAATTTCGAGCGCGTGTTTTCTGTGACCGTTCCTCGTGGTTAGTCCGTCGGTCGTCCAGTTTATCCCGCGCGAAGACGCGGGATCTCGGGTGCACCTGCGTTGCACGAGCCACAGGCGCCGAGCGTGCACCCAAGATCCCGCGTCTACGCGCGGGATAAACTAAGAAAGAAAATGACGCGTCCCGACCTCTCCGTCGTGTTCCCCGTGTACAACGAGGAAGAAAACATCCCCCTCCTGCTCCGCGAGATCGCGGCTGCACTGGACGGGCGTGGCTGGACGTACGAGATCGTGGCCGTCGACGACGGCTCGAGGGACCGCAGTCTCGAAGTCCTGCGCGCCGCGCGAGCCGGGTATCCGACGCTGCGCGTGCTGGCGCTGGAGAAGAACAGCGGCCAGACCGCGGCGCTCGACGCCGCATGGCGCGCGGCCGAGGGACGGTTCGTCGTGTCGCTGGACGCGGACCTGCAGAACGATCCCGCCGACATCCCCGCGATGATGCAGCGCCTCGACGAGACGGCCTCGGACATGGTCATCGGCGTGCGCGTCAACCGCGCCGATACGTGGTCGCGCAAGATGCAGTCGAAGATCGGCAACGGCGTGCGCAACTGGATCACCGGCGATCAGATCACCGACACCGGCTGCTCGCTGAAGCTCGTCCGCCGCGAGGCCATCGATCGCGTGCGCCTCTTCACCGGCATGCACCGCTTCCTCCCGACGCTGGTCCGTTACGCCGGCTACAAGGTCGTGGAGATGCCGGTCAACCATCGCGCGCGCCAGTTCGGCGAGTCCAAGTACGGCGCCATGAACCGCGCCTTCCGCGGCCTCGCGGACTGCTTCGCCGTGCGCTGGATGGGGAAGAGAATGTTGAACTACGACGTGCGTGAGGATACCGGCGGCGGAGCGCCGGCGTCGTCGCCGGCTGTTCCGGCGGCGTCCCGCGCCGGCGGCCCGGGCGGGGGCGGGACGCCCCCGCGGCAGCCGGCGGGGACGCCGGCGCTCCCCTCCGAGGAACAGCGATGAAGTGGGACCTGTGGGTCGTCTTCGGCCTGGCCGGCCAGATGCTCTTCGGCTCGCGCTTCATCGTGCAGTGGCTGGCGTCGGAGAAGAAGAAGCAGAGCTACATCCCGGTCCACTTCTGGTACCTGTCGCTCTGCGGCGGCATCGTCACCGCCATTTACGCAATTCACCGCCGGGACCCGGTGTTCATCATCGGGCAGAGCGCGGGCCTGATCGTCTACGTCCGCAACCTCATGCTCATCCATCGTGCGGCCCGCCCGAACGTTCACCCTGAGCGCAGCGAGGGGTCGACGGAGCCGCCGCGATGAGCTCGCGTTCCTCGTGAGGGCTCCATCGCTGCTTCGCTCGGGATCCATTCCATCGTGCTGACCGCCGAACAACGCCAGACGCTCCTCTCGATCGCCCGCCGGTCGATTGAGGCCGTGCTCGACGGACGCCGTCCGGAGCTCGATCCGTCGCAGCTCGACGAGACGCTCCTCACCCCCAGCGGCGCGTTCGTCTCCCTGCACACGAAGGGCGGCGACCTGCGCGGCTGCATCGGCTCGATCGAAGCCGTGGCGCCGCTCTGCAAGGCCGTGCAGTCGAATGCCATCAACGCGGCGTTCCGCGATCCGCGCTTCCATCCCGTGACACCCGAGGAACTGCCGAGCCTGCACATCGAGATCTCCGTCATGAGCCCGATCGTCGGCGTGAGTGACGTGGCGGAGATCGAAGTCGGCCGCGACGGCCTCATCATCCGCCGCGGCGGCCGGGCCGGACTGCTCCTCCCGCAGGTGGCCACCCAGTACGGCTGGGACCGCGAGACCTTCCTCCGCCAGACGTGCGTGAAAGCGGGCCTCCCGCCCGATTCCTGGCACGATTCCGCATGCCGCATCGAGCGCTTTTCCGCAGAAGTTTTCGGCGAGTAAGTGTCTCCACTCAAACGACTTAGAGACCAAGGCGGCCTCGACGGGCAATAAGCTCGGGGACCCCGGCGTTTTGGGACGCGTTCCGGTAGTTTCACTTCCAATAACCAAAGGAGCGCGGATGCCCAAGAAAACCCCTGTGTCGGAGTCCCTGTCGGTTCGTGTCGCGCGCCTTCGGAAGCAGGCCGAGCGTCACCGGGTGGTCCGATTCGTCGGCGGCCGCGGCGCCGTCGCGCTCCTCCTCGGCACCGCGCTCTCGATCGGCGGCATCGCCGAGACGATCGAGAACACGCAGTTCCTCGTCCAGAAAGACCTCGACGCCGTGCGCGTCGTGCGTGTGAAGGGTGAGGACGAGAAGGTCGTGGCGAACCTGCAGGGGAACTTCACGGGGAATACGGTCTTCAAGCTCGCGCAGGTCCTGCCGGACCGCTACGTCTCGCGCGAGCTGTCGCTCTTCGACCAGAAGTGGATCGCCACCGAGAAGTGGGCGAAGAACGAGGCGCCGCAGCCGAAGCGCGACCTCTTCCTCGAGGAGATGAACCGCATCAACGACGCGATCCGCGCGGAGTTCTTCGCGGCCGAGATCCCGTACGGGAAGCTCATCTACGCGAAGTCGAAAAAGTACGACGTCGACCCGAACCTGGTCGCGGCCGTGATCGAGCAGGAGTCGCGCTTCAAGCCGCGGGCGAAGTCGCACGTCGGCGCGCGCGGGCTGATGCAGCTCATGCCGCGCACCGGCCGCTGGATGGGCGCGCGCGATCTCTACAATCCCGAGCAGAACGTCGACGCCGGCGTGAAGTACATCGCCTACCTCGACAAGCGCTTCAACGGCGACCTGAAGAAGATCGTGGCCGCGTACAACGGCGGCGAGGGCAACGTGATGCGCTACCGCGGCATCCCGCCGTTCCGCGAGACGCGCCAGTACGTGAAGAAGGTCCTCAAGAACTACGACAAGCGCAACAAGCAGCTCGAGCAGTACCACAAGGAGCAGGTCGGCGGCTCGGTCCCCGAGGCCGACGGCACCTTGACGCTGCGCTAGCCCCCAAGCAGATTTATCCCGAGCAAAGCGAGGGATCTCGGGTGCACCCACGCTGCACGAGCCACGTGCGGCGCAGGTGCCCCCGAGATCCCTCGCTGCTCTCGGGATAAACTGGATAGCTCCCCAGATTTATCCCGAGCAAAGCGAGGGATCTCGGGTGCACTCACGCTGCACGAGCCACGTGCGGCGCAGGTGCCCCCGAGATCCCTCGCTGCGCTCGGGATAAACCGGGTAGCTCCCCGGATTTATCCCTCGCTGCTCTCGGGATAAACTGAAAATTGACGGTAAACCCCGCACTGGCGTAACTTATCCCCGAACCAACCCAGGAGGGGAAAGATGGTTTGTGTGCGTAGGGTGGCTCCCGTTCTCCTGCTCGTGATTGCTGCGACCGGCGCTTTCGCGCAACGGCAGACGTCGCAGCCGCCGCGCGAGCTTCATCGCGTCGGCGATCACTGGACCGCCTGGAACCCGCCCGATCCGGCCAGCTATCCCGCCGGTGCGCGCACGCACGTCATCAAGAGCGGCGACACGCTCTGGTCGCTCGCGCAGCAGTACTTCAACAATCCCTACCTCTGGCCGCAGCTCTGGGAGTCGAACACCTGGATCGAGGACGCGCACTGGATCTATCCGGGCGACGTGCTCCTCGTCGAGGGCGAAGGCACCAGCGTCGCCGCCGGCACGGCCGCAGGGGAGGGCGACACCGCGCTGAACACCGTCATCCCGCGCGAGTCGTCCGCCTTCACTCCCACGCAGGGACCGGGCATCCCCAGCGTGCGCCTGACCGGCGAGAACCGTCCCATCGCGCTCGCCACCGAGTCCGACATCTACTGCTACGGCTACATCGGCGATCCCGACGAGCCGATGCCGAACTACCTCTCCTCGCACGAGGCCGTCGACATCAAGTACCTCCCCGGCACCGATCATCCCGCCCGCGCCACGCTGGGCGACCTGGTCTACGTCGCCGGCGGCGCCTCCACCGGCCTCGTCGCCGGTGAGACCTATCTCGTGGTCGAACCGGGAGAGCTGGTCAAGCATCCGACGACCAAGGCCACGATCGGGCGCCAGTATCACTACACCGGCCAGGTGCGCGTCCTCTGCACGGACAACGGGCAGTCGCGCGCGATCGTCGTCGAGACCTGCCGCGAGATCCGCCTCGGCGCGCGCCTCAAGCCGGTGCCGCAGTTGCCGATCCCCATCGCGCGCGTGCCGGGCCCGGCCGAATGGTGCGATGCGCCGACCGGCAAGACCAGCGGCCACATCGTCGCCTCGCGCGAGTGGCACCTCGGTCTCGTCGAAGGGAACCTCGTCCAGATCGACCTCGGCGCCGACCACGGCCTCGAGCCGGGCGACTTCCTGACCGTCAGCCGCCCCAGCGAGAAGCGCGATCAGCCGCCCATGGTCCTCGGCCAGATCGGCGTGCTCACCACCGAGTCGCGTACGGCCTCGGCCGTCGTTCTGCAGGTGCGGCGCGAGCTCCTGATCGGCGACATGGTCGAGCTTCGATGATCGAGGGCGGGCTTCGGCCCGCCCAGCGATGCTAGAATCGCCCGCCTGGGGTCCATAGCTCAGCGGTTAGAGCTACCGGCTCATAACCGGCAGGTCCCAGGTTCGAATCCTGGTGGACCCACCAACACATTACGATGCCGACAGATACCGAGACGATTGTCCGCTGTCCGATCCGCGAGGGCGATCCGTCCTGCACAGGCGTTCCGACTGAGGAACGCCTTTTCTGTTTCTGGAGGGCTTGTTGAGCGAAATCGAGAAACTATGGGAACTGCAGACCATCATGACCGCGCTCAACGAGCGCGAGAAGCAGATGAGCCTCAAGCCGGAGTCGTTCGCGGCCGTCGACCGCGAATACCAGGCCGCTCATGAAGAGGTGACCCGTCTGCAGGGCCAACTGGAGACCCTCGGCAAGGAGCGCCGCCGCGTCGACGGCGAGCTCTCCGACCAGCAGGAGCTGCTCAAGAAGTACCAGGGGCAGCTCATGCAGGTGAAGAATCAGCAGCAGTACGCCGCCGCGTGGAAAGAGATCGACGCCACGCGCAAGCACGTCAAGGAGCTCGAAGACTCCGTGCTCAAGTCCATGACCGAGGCCGACGGGCTGCAGACGCAGCTCGACGCGCGGCAGGCCGGTCACGACGAGCTGCAGGCGCGCTACGACGCCGCGCACGCCGACTGGCAGCACTCGCTCAGCGACCTCCGGGAAGAAGCGGAGAAGCTGAAGAAGAAAGCGGAGGCGCTCGAGGCCCAGCTCCCGCCGCGGCTCCGCGCCGAGTTCCAGAAAATCTACCGGCAGCGCCAGCAGATCGCGGTCTCGCGCGTCGTCGCCGACAGTTGCTCCACGTGCCGCAACCGCGTCCGCCCGCAGGTCACGCAGCAGCTCAAGCGCGGCGAGATGGTGCACTGCGAAGGCTGCCACCGCATCCTCTACCTGGAGAGACCCACATCCTGAAAGTCACGGCATTCATCGACGGCGCGGCCCGCGGCAATCCCGGGCCGGCCGGCTACGGCGTCTACATGACCACCACCACCGGCGAGATCATCGAAGTGGCCGGCTACCTCGGCCGCCAGACCAACAACGTCGCCGAGTACTCCGGCCTGCTCGAGGCGCTCGAAGTGGCGCACGCGGAGGGCGCCACCGAGGTCGAGATCGTCTCCGACTCCGAGCTGCTCGTGAAGCAGATGCTCGGCGTCTACAAAGTCCGCCATCCCAACCTCATCCCGCTGTACGAGCGCGCGAAGTCGATGGCCCGCCGCTTCGGCCGCTTCTCCATCCGCCACACGCTGCGCGCGGGGAACAAGGACGCCGATCGCCTGGCCAACCTCGCGGTCGATCGCGCGGACGGGCGTTCACTGGAGCGGAAGCGTGTCGCGAGCTGAGGAGATCAGCGCGAACCTCGTCGCCGTCGAGCGGCGCATCGTCGCCGCGTGCGACACCGCCGCGCGCCGCCGCGACGAGGTGCTGCTCGTCGCCGTCACCAAGACCTTTCCCGCGACCGACGTCGAGCACGCCATTCACGCCGGCGCGCTGCACGTCGGCGAGAACAAGGTGCAGGAGGCGCGCGACAAGAAGCCGTCCGTGCGCGGCGACGCGCGCTGGCACTTGATCGGGCATCTGCAGTCGAACAAGGCCAAAGACGCCGTGGCGCTCTTCGACGTCATCCAGTCCGTCGACTCGCTGCCGCTGGCGGAGAAGATCGCCCGCGCCGCGGAGGCCATCGGCAAGCGGCAGGAAGTGCTGCTGCAGGTGAACGTCGGAGGGGAGGCGCAGAAGAGCGGCGCCGCGGTCTCCGAGGTCGCGTCGCTGGTGCGCGCCGTCGGCGCGTTGCCGTCGCTGCATCTCACCGGGCTGATGACCATTCCCCCTGTCGGCGATTCCCGCCCGTACTTTCGCGAATTGAAGCGGATGCGCGATGATCTCGGGCTGCCGGAGCTGTCGATGGGCATGACCGACGATTTCGAAGCGGCGATCGAGGAGGGCGCGACGATCATCCGCGTCGGACGGGCGATCTTCGGAGCGCGCGGCTGATGGAATTCGCGCTGATTCTCATCCGGACGCTGGCCGTCATCCTCGACATCCTGCAGTGGGTGATCTTCATCTGGGTCATCCTCTCCTGGGTGCTGTTCTTCCTCCGCAATTCGAAGTTCCGCTGGCGGCACCGCCAGTTCTATGGGCTGCTGGAGCAGCTCAACGATCTCTTCGAGCGCATGACCCGGCCGTTCCTCCGTCCCATCCGCCGCTTTCTCCGCCGCTTCGACACGGCCGGCATCGACTGGTCGCCGATGATCTTCATCCTGATCATCTTCGTGCTGCGCCAGATCCTCGCGGCCCTCGCCCGGCGGCTTATACTGGCGCCGTAACAGGGTTGGGAGGGTATGTGCAGAACCTGACACCGCTCGAGATCCAGAAGCAGACGTTTTCCCGCGGCATCAAGGGGTATCACCCCGACGAAGTGCGCGCCTACCTGCACCTCGTGGCCGAAGAGATCGAGCGTCTCCTCCGCGAGAACGACCGCCTGCAGCGCGACGTGACCATGCTCCGCGAGGACGTGGACGACCACGAGAACCGGGAGCGCATCCTCAAGGACACGCTGCTCTCGGCGCAGAAAGTGGCCGAGGACCTGACCGCGAACGCGCGCAAGGAAGCGGAGCTGATCGTCAAGGACGCGGAGCTGCTCGCGGAGCGGCTGGTGTCGCAGGCGCAGCAGCGCGTGGCCGACCTGGAGCGCTCCATCGGCGACCTGCGCATGGAGCGCCGCGCCGCGCGCAACAAGCTCACCACCACCATCGACATGATCCAGCAGATGATCGCCCTCGACGCCGAGGAAGAGGCCAACGAGGAGCCGATCACGTCGCTGTTCCGGTCCCGCAGTTCATCCTGAGCGCAGCGAAGGATCTCCGGAGCCCTCACGTCGCGCGCTCATGATCACGCTCATCCGCAACCTTTCCCAGATCGCGACGCCGACCGGTCGCACCGCGGCTCGTGGTGCCGCCATGCGTTCGCTCACCGTGCACGAAGACTCGGTCATCGTCATCGACGACGGCCGCTTCGTCTTCGTCGGGCGCGAGTCCGACTGCACGCTCGCCATCGACGAGGATTTCGATGCGCGCGGCGCCTGCGCCATCCCCGGCTTCGTCGACTCCCACACGCACATTCCCTTCGCCGGTTTCCGCGAGTCGGAGTTCAACCGCCGCCTCCAGGGAGAGACGTACGCCGACATCGCCGCCTCGGGTGGCGGCATCGCCTCCACCGTGCGCGCCACGCGCGCCGCGTCGCTGGAAGAGCTGGTGATCAACGTGCTCGCGCGCGCGGCCACGATGGCCCGCTACGGCACGACCACCGCGGAGGCGAAGAGCGGCTACGGACTGTCGCTGGAGCACGAGCTGAAGCAGCTCCGCGCCATTCGCGCCGCCTCCGCCCGCTCGCCCGTGCGGCTGGTCCCCACCTGTCTCGCCGCGCACGAGTTTCCCCGCGACGATGACGACTACGTCGCGACCATCGTCGAGGAGATCCTCCCCGCCGTCGCCAGCGAACGCCTGGCCGTCTTCAACGACGCCTTCGTCGAACGCGGTGTCTTCACGCGCGCGCAGGGCGAGACGGTGCTGCGCGCCGGACTGCAGTACGGCCTCGTCCCGCGGCTGCACGCGGACGAGCTCTCCGACACCGACGGCGCCGCACTCGCCGCCGACCTCGGCGCCGCCTCCGCCGATCACCTGATGTACGTCTCCGACCGCGGCATTGACGCCCTGGCCGCTTCCGCCACGGTCGCCAACCTCCTCCCCGCCACGAGCTTCTTCCTCATGTCGCCGCGCTACGCCCCCGCGCGCGCGCTGATCGACAAGGGAGGCGCGGTGTCGCTCTCCACGGACTGCAACCCCGGCTCGTCGATGACCGAGTCGATGCAGACCGTCGTGCAACTCGCCACGCTGCAGATGCGGATGACGGTCGAGGAGTCACTCACCGCCGCCACCTTGAACGGCGCCTACTCGCTGCGCCTCTCCCACGAGACCGGCTCGATCGAGGTCGGCAAGCGCGCGGACTTCGTCCTCCTCGACGCGCCGTCATACCTCCACCTCGTCTATCACTTCGGAGTAAACCTCGTGAGCGCCGTCTTCCGCGACGGCCAACGCATCGTCTAGGAGTGCGGCGGCGACAGCCGCCGCTTTGGTAACGGTGCAACGCAGCGGTGCCGCGCCCGCTCACCAAAGCGGCGGCCGCGCCGCCGCACTCCTAAGCAGACCGCATTCACTCCGCCAACACGAGGGGACGACGAAGGGCCTCCGGCGGGCCGACGCGGTCGGCAGCGCTTGTCATGCACGTGCGTCCCCAAGACCCGCGCTTCATGCG
>DASUSL010000447.1:0-7451 GCA_036375135.1 Thermoanaerobaculia bacterium
TCGCCTGGTACGACGGCTTCTACGAGTACGCGACCGTGCTGGCCATCGACGCGCTCAGCGGCTCCACGGAGCTCCGCACGCTCGTCGAAGCGGCGTCGCTCGAGGAGCTGATGCAGTGGATCGACGTGGCCGAGGAACGGCGGACGCTGATCGAGGACGCGCGGCAGAGCGTGATGTTCGCGGAGTACGAAGAGGGCGCGTCGCGCGCCGTGATCGCGCCGGTGACGCGCGACGTGCCCTTCACCATGGAGATCGTGCGCGCCGAAGCGTAGGAGTGCGGCGGCCGCAGCCGCCGCGTTTAGGAGTGCGGCGGCCCAGCCGCCGCTTTGGTAAGCGTGATCGGCGCCGCGCATGGCCCGCTTACCAATGCGGCGGCTGTCGCCGCCGCACTCCTAAGACGGCGAAGGACACACGCGTGCGACTGGAAATCCTCTACGAAGACTCCGCCCTCATCTTCATCAACAAGCCCGCGGGCCTGGTGGTGCAGCAGCGCATGCACGAGCCCGGCGAGCCGTTCCTGCACGACCTCATCGAAAAGCAGGCCGGGCCCGTATATCTGATGCAGCGGCTCGACCGCGGGACGAGCGGCGTGATGTTCTTCTCGAAGCGGAGCGATCTCAACGTGCGCCTGACGCGGCAGTTCGAGCGGAAGAAGATCCGCAAGCGCTACCTCGCCATCTGCGAGGGCGAACTGGCCGAGGCGCAGACCATCGACGCACCGCTGGCGCGCATCGGCGCGATCAAGTTCGGCGTGCGCGAGCATGGGAAGCGCGCGGTCACGCACGTGCGGCCGCTCGAGGCGACGCCGCACGGCTCAGCCGTGGCGATCGACCTCGAGACCGGGCGGACGCATCAGATTCGCGTGCATCTGTCCGCCATCGGTCACCCATTGGCAGGCGACTGGCTGTATGGAACCAGAGACGAAGGCCGTCCGATGCTGCATGCGGCCGAGCTCGAAATGATGCATCCTTTGACAAATGAGCCACTTCGCGTCATCGCGCCCGTTCCGGACGACTTCCGGGAGGAAGCGCGGCGGCGCGGCATCCGTCATTGGGAGAGGACAGGAGCGACCCCGGAAGGGTCCAGCTAACTCATTGAAATCACGTAGAATAAACACCGCCCGCCGGTTCGTTGTGACGGGCATACAACAGGAGATATCCATGAAGATCTGGACCCGATTCGCTTTCGTATTGCTGTTCGTTCCGGTGGTCGCATCGGCGCAGTTCCGCGACCTCGACGCGGCGATGTCGAACCTCGAGCGCGGCTTCGGCAGCGCCGACGTCGATGCGATCGTGTCGGGGATCGGATCGGACGAGCAGGTCATGCTGCAGTTCCCGGGACTGGCGGACAAGAGCGGTTTCTTCGGCCGCGACCAGGCCGCGTATCTGCTCGACGGGCTGTTCAACAAGGTGAAGCCGACCGGCTTCGAGCGTGTGAGCGTCCGCGGCCAGCGAGCCGAGGGGCAGCATCACATCAAAGCCCGCTGGCAGATCAACGACGGCACCCGCGATCTGTACATCACCCTGCAGCAGAAAGGTGACCGCTACTCGGTCGTATCGATTCGCTCGGGCGGTTAACCGTTAACATCAAACACATGACACTCGCATGGATCGCCGTCGCACTCGCGACGGCGATTCGTCTTTATGCCGGTGCGCAGCCGTGGAGCGCCATCGCGGTGGCGGTGCTCGCGCTGGTTGCGGTGGTACTCGGCAATGTGGGGCGGGCTTCAGCCCGCCGCTCGCGGGAAGCCGGCCGCCCGCGGGCTGAAGCCCGCGCCACATGGGCGTCTCTCGTTCTGCTGGTGGTGGCAGCCATCGACGGCGTGTCGCTGTGGCGCGTGCAGGACGTCGAGCGCAACTTCGCCGCGCGCGCGAAGGAGCACCTCACGCAAGACGTGGCGAACCTGCGCAAGCAGATCGCCACGCTCGAGGCCGACCTCGACGCCTCCGCCGCGCGCATCGCGGCGCGCAGCGCGGGCGTGAAAGACCGCGCGGAGCTCTTCCGCATCCTGGCTCCCGAGGCGGCGCAGGCGGGACGCGGGGCGCGCATCCTGGGAGAGGACGGCGAGCCGATCGCCTGGTTCGGCGAGGACTACCGCGCGCCGGGCGACCGCACCTATCAGTTCGACGTCACGAATCTCTACGTCACGCGCACGCGCGGCAACGTGCAGGCCTTCACGCGCATCGAGAACGTGCCCGGGCGGCGCCAGACGCTGCATCCCGACGACGAGTGGATCGTCTCCATGTACTTTCACGGCGGTTATCCGCGGCAGGAAGAGGGGACGCACCGCTTCAAGCTCACCGAGCGCGCGGGGTCGGCGCTGTGGATCGACGCGGCCGTGCGCGAGCCGTCGCAGGTGCTGGAGCGGATGCGTGGGGAGGGGGCGACGGCGGCGGCGCTGGTGCTCGCGCTGGGCGCACTGGTGCTGAATGTGGGGCGGGCTTCAGCCCGCCCGGGTCGGGCTTCAGCCCGCCCGGGTCGGGCTAAAGCCCAACCTACATTCACCATCCTGGTCGCAAGAATCGCGTTGCTCGGGATTTCCGTCCCGCACGATCCGCTGGGCATCTTCGGCTTCGAGCTGTACGGCTCGCGCATCCTCGGGCCGTTCTCGAAATCGCCGTTCGACCTGCTCGTCACCGGCGCCGCGGTGCTGGCCATCGTCGCGCTGTGGCGCGACTGGCTCTGCAAGATCCCGTGGGTGCTGCGGCTCGTGCTCACCGCGGCCGCGGCGCTCGGCTACGTGAAGCTGCTCGACAACTTCGTCGCCAACGCGCGCGTGTCGGCGCTGCCCGATCACGTCATCCCCGCCTCCACCGCGCAGGGCGTGCTCTTCGCGGCGGTGCTCTTCTTCACCTTCGCCGTGGTGAACCTGGCCTGGACGCTCTTCGCGCGCTGGCGCATCGAGAACGCGCTGTATCGCATCGTCGCGGCGGCGATCGTCGTGGCGCTCGTGGCGTCGCTGCCGCTGCAGATCTTCGGCCGCGCCAGCGCCCAGCGCTTCATCGCCGAGACGTACGCGCCGCTCGTGTCGGGCGAGGCCGGGCAGTTGCGGACGATGATCACCACCACGCTGCAGGCCGAGTTCACGCGCATCGACCTCTCCACGATCCTGCCCGACGACTACCGCCACATGAGCATGGAGGACCTCGCGTACACGCTCTGGCTGCGCTCGGACCTCTCGCGATGGCGCGTGCCGGCGGTGATCACCATCCGCGACGAGTTCACGCGCAACGTGATGTCGCGTTTCGGCATCGGCCTGCCGCCGTTCGGCGAAGACTCGTCGGGCGAGAGCGAGATCCTCGAGTTCGGCCGCAGCCGCCGCGTGCTCCTGCACCACGATTTCGACGTGACCGCCCTCGGCACGACGGTCGGGTTCGGGAGCGTGCACGTGGTCAACCCCGCCGACCCCGGCGCGACCGCGCTGGCCGACGTCTACCGCGAGTTCTTCCACGTCGACGTCGACGAGACCACCGGCCTCTATCCGCAGCGCGAGCCGGCGGTGTACGACAAGGACGGCAACCCGCAGAGCAACGTCACCTATCCGCTGCCGCAGAGTCCCGGCATCTACCTCGCGCAACTGCGCCCGGGCCGCGGCGTGTGGGTGAAGACCGAGGGGGAGAACCTGTACGTGCGGCGCGGCGAGAACGCGCTGTACGTCTTCCCGCTGCAGCCGACGTCGCTCGCGCAGCACGTGCGCCGCGCGGGCGGCGTGGCCATCTGGGCGCTGATCGCGCTGGTGCTCGTGCTGGTGTGGCACTCGCTGCCGCGGCTCGGCGCGATGCTGCGCGCGCCGTGGAATCTCGACTTCCGCACGCGCACGTCGCTCTATCTGACCGCGGTGGTCATCCTTCCGCTCATCGCCTTCGTGCTCTTCGTGCGCGCGTATCTCGCGGGACGGCTGGAAGAGGAGTACGTGCAGCGCGGCCAGACCGCGCTCAACACCGGCCAGCGCGTCATCGAGGACTACATCGGCGCGCAGTCGGCGGCGCCGGAGCAGGTGCTCGACGACGAGATCTTCTCCTGGCTGGCGCGCGTCATCGGCCACGACCTGCATCTCTATCGCGGCGAGCGGCTCATGGCTTCATCGCGCCGCGACCTCTTCGCCGCGCACGTGGAGTCGGAGCGACTGCCGGGCGACGTCTATCTCGACATCGTGCTGCGCGGCAAACAGCTCGTGCGCGTCGACCGCATCAGCGGCCCGACGCAATACGCCGAGATCTACAGTCCCATCAACCTCGGCTCGGGCCGCAGCTACACGCTGGCGCTGCCGTTCATCGTGCAGGGACGGCAGATCGAGTCGCAGGTGAACGACCTGGCCACGACCATCTATCTGCTGCTCGTCTTCATCGCCCTCGGCGCGATCGCGGTGGCGTTCCGCATCGCCACGCAGATCACGCAGCCGGTGCAGGCGCTGGTCGGCAGCGCGCGCGGCGTGGCGCGCGGCGACTTCGACGTGAACGTGGCCCTCCCCTCCGATCCCGACGTCGGCCTGCTCGTGACCACCTTCCGCGACATGGCCCACTCGATCCGCGACAAGCAGGAAGAGCTGCGCCACGAGCGCGACCGCCTGCAGATCCTGCTCGAGAACATCAACGCGGCGGTGGTCGTGCTCGACGGCGAGCGCCGCATCGGCACCATGAACGAGATGGCGCGGCGGCTGTTCGGCTCCGGTGTCATCCTGAGCCGCGCAGACGGCGAAGGATCCCCCACGTCGCACGACGGCCGGGGGTCCTTCGCTGCGCTCAGGATGACGGGCTTCGAAGGCATCCGCGACTTCCTCGCCGAACATCGCCCCGGCCGGCTCGAGTCGCGCGAGGTGGCCATCACCATCGACGGCAACGAGCGCACGCTGCGCGTCTCCATCGTCCCGCTTCCCGACACGGACGAAGAGATGCTCATCGCCGAGGACGTCACGGAGATCCTGCGCAGCAACCGGCTGGAGGCGTGGGGCGAGATGGCGCGGCAGGTCGCGCACGAGATCAAGAATCCGCTCACTCCGATCCAGCTCACCGCGGAGCATCTGCGCGCGGTGGCCGAGCGCGGCGATCCGAACCTGCCGCAGGTGGTCGATCACGCGGTGGAGAACATCCTCCGTCAGGTGGTCACGCTGCGCGAGACGTCGCGCGAGTTCAGCGACTACGCGTCGCTCCGCCAGGTGCACCGCAAGCCGATCGACCTGCAGAAGCTGTTGCACGATCTCGCCGCGGGCTACCAGGAGAGCCGCGCGCGCGGCATCGAGTTCGAGGCCGACATCGCGCCGTCGACGCCGCGCACGTTCAACGGCGACGAGCGTCTGCTGCGCGGCGCCGTGACCAACCTCATCGAGAACGCCTTCCAGGCCGCGGCCGGCGGACGCGTGCGCCTCGCCTCGCACGGCGTCGACTCGAAGGTAGTCATCGACGTCGAGGACACCGGCCCGGGCGTCGCGCCGGAGCTGCTGCCGAAGATCTTCGACCCGTACTTTTCGACCAAGTCGACGGGCACCGGCCTCGGCCTGGCCATCGCCCGCAAGGCGATCGAGGAACACGGCGGCGTCATCCGTGCAGAGAATGTGCATCCCGGATTGCGCGTTGTGATCGAGTTGCCGCACAAATGAGACGACTGGCCCTCATCAGCCTGACCTTGTTCCTGTTCGCGACCCCGCTCGCGCACAGCGACATGGACACGACCCGCGCCACGCTGCGCGAGCACGTGCTGCGTCTCATCAACCGCGACCGCGCGCTCTACAAGCTCCCTCCCGTCCAGCTCGACCCGCAGGCCTCGGCCATCGGCGACGACTACTGCCGCACGCAGATCGCGAACGGCACCACCGGCCACTACACGACGGACGGCGTGCCGCCGTACGCGCGCTACTCGTTCGCCGGCGGCAACGACGCGGTGAGCGAGAACGCCGCGGCGTGGTCGGCCACGTACAACTTCAGCGACCGCGCGCTGTACGAGATGGCCGGCCGCTCGCAGGACGCGATGATGGCCGAGATGCCGCCGGCCGACGGCCACAAGCGAACCATGCTCGACCCGCACGCCACGCACGTCGGCATCGGCCTGGCGTGGGAGGGGGGCGAGTTCCGCCTGGTGCAGGAGTTCATCCGCCGCTACGTCGACTGGACGCGCCGGTTGCCGCGCAGCGCGCGCGTCGACCAAACGGTGATGTTCGCCGGCGCGCCGCTGCCGGGCGTGGCCATCGAGGGGATCACCGTGCATCACGAGCCGCTGCCGTCGCCGATCGCCGCGACGACGGCCAGCGCGATCTCCAACTACTCGCTCCCCGACAAGCGCCGCGAGTACACGCCGCGCTTCCGCGCGCAGGGAATCTCGCTCGCGCGCCGCGGCGACTTCTCCGTGCGCGGCGACGGCTCGTTCTCGTTCATCGTGCCGTTCACCGACGGGCCGGGGCTGTACACGGTGGTGGTGTGGGTGAAGAAGGACGGGCAGCGCACGGCGTTCCCGGCCAGCAACGTGTCGATCCGCGTGGAAGACGTGGTGCGGGCTTCGGCCCGCGCTGCAGGGCGGGCTGAAGCCCGCCCCACATTAAAGTGATCTACGACGCGATCATCATCGGCGGCGGCCCGGCCGGCCTCACCTGCGCGATCTTCCTGGCCCGCTATCGCCGTCCGGTGCTCGTCATCGACGCGGGCCATCCGCGCAACTACGCCACCACCGGCATCCACGGCTTCCTCGGACATCACAGCATCGCCCCGCTCGAGCTGCTCGAGCGCGGACGCGCCGAGGCCTCAACCAGCGGCGCCGAATTCCTTTCTGCACGCGTCACGAAAATCGAGAAGGTGGCCGACACGTTCGAGGTGACGGTGGACGACGGGCAATCCTGCCTGTCCGCCCGCCGCGTCGTCCTGGCCTACGGCGTGCGCGACACCCTCCCCGACATCCCGGAGCTCGAGTCGTACTACGGCAAGAGTGTCCACCACTGCCCCGACTGCGACGGCTTCGAATGCACCGACCAGCGCATCGGCGTCATCGGCTGGGGCAGGAAAGTGGTCGGCCTCGCGCTGAAGCTGCTGCAGTGGAGCGACGACGTGGTCGTCTTCACGCACGGCCACGAGCGGGAGTGGGACGAGGAAGAGCACAGCAAGCTCCTCGCGGAACGGATCGACGTCAAGGACGAGAAGATCGTCGCCCTCGACGGCTCGCCGCTGCAGGCCGCGGTGCTCGAGACCGGCGAGCGCGTCTCCGTGCAGCGCCTCTTCTTCAACATCAGCGTCGAGCGCTCCTGCGACCTCGCCGAGTCCCTCGGCTGCAAGGTCGCCGACGACACGCCGAACGTGATCGTCGACGAGCACCGCATGACCAGCGTCGAGGGTGTGTGGGCGGTGGGCGATCTCGTGGAAGGCGCGCAACTCGCCATCACCGCCGCCGCCGACGGCGCCATCGCCGCCATCGCCATCAACAAATCGCTCCTGCCCCCCTCGCGTCAGGTCTAGGAGTGCGGCGGCGGC
>DASUSL010000448.1:0-7163 GCA_036375135.1 Thermoanaerobaculia bacterium
AGCAACCAGCGCTGCCGGCCGCGCCGGCCCGCCGGAGGCCTTCGGTCGTTTCCTGTTGCCCCAGCTCAGTTGGCGATCGAGTTCGGTCCTGAGCTGCCGCGCATCTTCCTGGCGAACCCGCGGCGCACCGCGACCTGAACCGTCTCGCGCAGCTCCGCGGCCAGCTTGCCGCTGAACACGACCTCGCGGCCGTCGCTGAATCGAATCTCCACCGCGTGTGTTTCGTGGAACGTAATCTGCGAGACCGCAGGGTCCGGAGGTTCGGGAATGAGCATGATCCGGGGAGGATACGACAGATGAGCTCTTATGAGTTGCTTGGCGGCGACAACGGCGTGCAGGTGAAAGCCTGGACGCGCGGCGTGATCGTCGAGGACGCCGCGAAGCAGCAACTGCTCAACGTGGCCACGCTCCCGTTCATCTACCGCTGGATCGCGGCGATGCCCGACGTGCACTGGGGCATGGGCGCCACCGTGGGCAGCGTCATCCCGACCAGGCAGGCGATCATCCCGGCCGCGGTCGGCGTCGACATCGGCTGCGGCATGATGGCCGTGCGCACGACGCTGAGTGCGTCGCATCTCCCCGACGACCTCAAGCCGATCCGCAGCGCCATCGAGCAGGCCGTGCCGCATGGCCGCACCGACAACGGCGGCCGCAACGACCGCGGTGCGTGGAAGCGTCCGCCCGCGGCGCAGCTCGACGTCTGGACGCAGCTCGCGCCGCGCTACCATGCCATCGTCGAGAAGCACCCGAAGCTCGGCCGCGGCAACGATCTCAATCACCTCGGCACCCTCGGCACCGGCAATCACTTCATCGAGATGTGTCTCGACGAAGAGCAGCGCGTCTGGTTCATGCTGCACAGCGGCTCGCGCGGCGTCGGCAACCGCATCGGCTCGTACTTCATCGCGCTGGCCAAGGAAGACATGCGCAAGGCGCACATCGACCTGCCGGACGCCAACCTCGCGTACCTCAGGCACGGCACGAAGCACTTCGACGACTACGTCGAGGCCGTGCAGTGGGCGCAGGACTACGCCATGGCCAACCGCCGGCTGATGATGCAGTCGGTGCTCGCCGCGGTGGAGCGCTTCCTCCCGCCGTTCGACGCGACATCCGAGGTCGTGAACTGCCATCACAACTACGTGGCCATCGAGCGGCATTACGGCGAAGAGGTTTTCGTGACGCGCAAAGGTGCCGTGCGCGCGGCGGAGGGCGACCTCGGGATCATTCCGGGCAGCATGGGAGCGAAGTCGTTCATCGTGCGCGGCAAGGGGAACCCGGAGAGCTTCCACTCCTGCAGCCACGGCGCGGGGCGCTCGATGTCGCGCACCGAGGCGAAGAAGCGCTTCACCATCGACGATCACATCAAGGCCACGCACGGCGTCGAGTGCCGCAAAGACCGCGACGTCATCGACGAGACGCCGGCCGCGTACAAGCCGATCGAGGCGGTGATGAGTGCGCAGTCCGACCTCGTCGACGTCGTGCACACGCTGCGACAGGTGGTTTGTGTAAAGGGATGACACTTACCTGCGTCTGAAAACAGTTCGTTCACAACACCGTCCATGTGTTGTGACGACCCGCGTGCAAAACGGGACGTACTCTCTGCGCAGCTCAGCAAGGCAGAGAGGAATCACAAACCATGGCCCTCGCAGCGGTGGCTTCCGCGGACTGCATCGGCCCCTATCGAGTTCTCCGGCAGCTCGGCGCCGGCGGTATGGGTGAGGTGTTTCTCGCGCACGACGACTCGCTCGGTCGCAACATCGCCATCAAGCTGTTGCCGGCGCATCTGGCGTCGGACGCGGAGCATCTCGCACGACTGCGCAACGAGGCGCGCGCCGCGTCGTCGCTGAACCATCCCCACATCGTCACGATCTACGAGATCGGCCGCGACGACTCGCAGCGCGCCTTCATGGCCATGGAGTACGTCGACGGCATGACGCTGCGCGAGGCCATGCGCGGCGGCGCGATGCCGGTGCGCAAGGCGCTGCAACTCGCCACGCAGATCGCCGACGGCCTGGCCGCGGCGCACAAGCGCGGCCTCGTGCATCGCGACCTCAAGCCCGAGAACGTGATGGTCACCAGCGACGGCGTGGTGAAGATCCTCGACTTCGGCCTGGCCCGCTCGCTCGAGACCGCGGACGACGGCGTCTCCGAGCCGGGGATGCTCATCGGCACGTACTCGTACATGTCGCCGGAGCAGGCGCGCGCGGCGGAGATCGACTATCGCAGCGACCAGTTCTCGTTCGGCTCCATCCTTTATGAGCTGCTGACCGGCGAGCGCGCCTTCAACGGGGCGAGCGGCGTGGAGACGCTGTTCATGGTCGTGCGCGACGAGCCGGCGCCGCTCTCGGTCGTCGCCTCGCACGTCCCCGCGCCGCTGCGCTGGATCGTCGACCGCTGCCTTTCCAAGGATCCCGAAGACCGCTACGTCTCGACGCGCGACCTCGCGCGCGACCTGCAGTACCTGCGCGATCACTTCTCCGAGGCCGGCACGGCCACGCCGATCCGCGAGAAAGCCACCCTCGGCGCGCGCATGCGCCGGCGCTGGCCCGTTGCCGCCGCCGCACTCATCGCGCTGCTGGCCGGCTCGCTCGCCACCGCGTGGGTGCGCCGTCCGGAGCCGCGCATCATCACCTCCGAGCGCTACCTCACGTACTCCGGCCACGACTACTCGCCGGCCGTTTCGCCGGACGGAAAGCTGATCGCCTTCGCCTCGAATCGCGACGGCGTGCAGCGCATCTGGCTCAAGCAGGTGGAGGGCGGCAGTGAGGTCGCGCTGACCGCGGGCATCGACGACTTTCCGCGCTTCGCGCCCGACAACTCCGCCATCTACTACACGCACGCCGACACGCCGGGCGCGCAGCGCGGGTCGCTGTGGCGTGTGCCGGTCGTGGGCGGCGAGCCGCGGCGGCTGCTCGACGACGTCGGCACGGCCGACGTCTCCCGCGACGGAACGAAGCTCGCCTTCACGCGCACGATCAACGGTCCGCGCTCGCTGCTCACCGCGATCATGGTCGCGAATTCCGACGGCTCCGGCGCACGCGAGCTCGCGCGCACCGGAATCGGCACGCTGCATCCGCGCTGGTCGCCGGACGGAACGAAGCTCGCCGTCGTCACGACCGACAGCGGCCGCGTGACGCAGGGCGTGACGATCGTCGACACCGCGACCGGCAAGACGAAGCAGCTCGCCACCCCGGCGAAAGCAGGCGAGATCTCCTCGGTGCTCTGGACGCCCGACGGCGAGGCACTCGTCTACGTGCGCGCGCAGTCGGTGGAGATCGTCGTCGGCGGCAGCGCGAAAGTGATCCGCCACGACATCGACGAGGACGTCGCCGAGCAGATCGGCTGGACGTCGCACAACGGCGTGATCCTGGACATGCTCGCCGACGGCAAGCTCGTGCTCGACGCGCGCAGCCCGCGCGACAACCTGCGCGAGCTCGGCGGCGCGACCGAGCGCTGGATCACGCGCGGCAACTCCAGCGACCGGCAGCCGTCCTACTCGCCCGACGGCAAGTCGATCCTCTTCTCCTCGAACCGCAGCGGCAACCTCGATCTCTGGATCACCGACAGCAACGGCGGCGTGCGCCGCGTGACCGATGACGGCGCCGAGGACTGGGATCCGGCGTTCACACCCGACGGAAAGAAGATCGTCTGGAGCTCCGGACGCTCCGGGAATCTGGAGATCTGGATGGCCAACGCGGACGGCAGCGGCGCGCGGCAGATCTCGCAGGACGGCAAGGATGCGGAGAACCCGACCTCCACGCCGGACGGGCAGTGGATCGTCTACTGCTCGTTCAATCCCGCCAAGGCCGGCCTGTGGAAAGTGCGGCCGGACGGCACGCAGGCGACGCACGTCGTGAAGCGCCGCACCGCGCTCCCCGAGGTCTCGCCGGACGGGAAGTACATCAGCTACATCGCCGACGGCCTCACGCCGAACGTGAACATCCGCGTGGCGCGGCTCTCCGATGGCGCGGACATGGGCTTCTCCATTCCGGTCCCGAGGGTGCGCCGCACCACGGCCATCCTCGGCCGCACGCGCTGGATGCCTGACGGCAAGGCCATCGCCTTCCTCGCCCAGAACGAGGAAGGAGTGAACGGCGTCTTCGTGCAGGACTTCGTCCCCGGCGTCGACACCACGAAGACGCGCCGTCCCCTCGGCGGCTTCGACCGCGAGCGCGCCACGGAGTCGTTCGGCATCGCGCCCGACGGGAAGACGCTCACCGTGGCCGGATGGGAACAGCTCTTCAGCCTCTTTTCGATCGAAGGTTTGCCCCTGAAAAAGGAGAATGTGTGATGACTGATTCGTCCGTCGTGCTTCGCGGGATCGACGCCCGTACGTTCTCGGAGATGGAGTCGTTCGTGAAGGATCTCGAGGCGCGCCCGGTCGAGCGCCTGCTGCGCGACCTGGTGCACCTCGCCGAGCTGCCGCAGACGAAGGTCTCGCTCGTGTCGTACGTCATGTACTCGAAGTTCCGCGCCGCCGACGCGCCGGAGAAGAACCGCATGCGCGAGAGCGTGGCCGTGACGTTCGAGTCGCTGCTGCCGGGCGAGGCGAAGGAGCGCGTCGGCCAGATCCTCGATCGCATGCGCTGAAGCAGTGGAGGACAGGCAATCCTGCCTGTCCTCGGACACGTCAGGACAGGCAGGATTGCCTGTCCTCCACCCGTCCCCGTGATGCCGGTCACGGCGCCGTCCGTCCCCCGGACATACGTTCCCTCCGATCCGCATCAACCAAATCCGAGGGAGAGCTTTCATGAACGGTCGCCGCGTCGCGTTCCTCGTCGCTGTCTGTCTCATCGTCACGCCACTGTTCGCCGGGACGGCGACGGTCAAGCTGATCAGCTATCAGAACCATCTCAACGCCCCGAACACGCAGACCTTCACGCTGCAGGTGCAGCCCTTCACCGGCTCGTCCGACTGCACGAGCGGCGGCGGGGCGACGTCGATCGTGAACGGCGTCGGCAACTCCGGCTACACGCTCGACGTCGCGCCGGGCAACTCGGTGATGCTCACGGTGGGCACGGTCTATCCGGCGTACTCCGATCAGAACGGCTACTTCGTGTCGTGGGGATACGATCCCGATGACGCGACGGTGGCGCCGACCATCACGTTCCTGCCGGGCGACGGCCGCAACATCTGCGTGGGCGGCTTCACCGGCGCGCACGACTACTACGCGCGCTTCTATGTCGGCATCGAGCTGCTCGACGAATGCGGCAACGCGCGCACGACGTGGGCGCCGGGCGAGACGGTGCACATCAAAGTCTCCGGCGGCCTGACGTTCAACGGTGAGCCGCACCGGCTGATGGCGGCGGGCGGCTCGGTGAACGAGTGCACGTTCCTCCCCGAGGCGCCGCTGTATGCGACCGTGTACGTGACGTCCGACCCGTTCATCTACGACTTCACGCTGCCCGACTCGGATGCCGACATTCCGAACCCCGGCTGCACGGGCAGCGGCACGCAGCACATCACCGGCAACTGGCGCGTGATCACGTACGACCCGCCGTGCGGCTGCAATCGCAATCAGTTCAACTTCACGGTGGCCGATGACGCGCCGCCGCAGGTGCCGTGCTCCATCGACTGTCCGGAAGACATCACCGTCGGCAACGACGCGGGCGAGTGCGGCGCGAACGTGACCTTCACCCCTCCGGCCGGCGCGACGTGCGACGCCCTCAGCGGCGCCTTCTTCCCGATCGGCACGACCACGGTGACGTGCACCGCCGGCGCGCTCTCATGCGACTTCGACGTGACGGTGACGGACGATGAGGCGCCTTCGGTCGGCGCGGTCACCGCGTCGCCGAACGTGCTCTGGCCGCCGAACGGCCAGATGGTGGACGTCGACATCGCGTACAGCGGCACCGACAACTGCGGCGCCGCGTCGTGCTCGATCGTCTCGATCACGAGCAACGAGCCCGATCCGACGGACTACGAGATCGTCGACGCGCACACCGTCCGCCTCCGCGCCGAGCGCCTCGGCACCGGCAGCGGCCGCACGTACACGATCACGGTCGATTGCGGAGGGGCGACGGGCCAGGTCACGGTCACGGTGCCGCACTCGCAGAAGAAGAAAACGTAGGGCAGGCTTCAGCCTGCCCATGGACAGGCTGAAGCCTGTCCTACGTCAGCTCCAGCAGATAGCCGCGGTGCATCAGCCCCGTCGGCTCGAACAACTCATCGTGCCAGTACTCGAATCCGAGCGATTCGAGTACCCGGCGCGATTTGTCGTTCTGCGGATGATGTCCCGCATACAGCGTCTTCGCCTTCAACACCGTGCGCGCGTACTCGATCACCGCCCGCGCCGCCTCCGGCGCGTAGCCGCGCCCCCAATGCTCCGGCAGCAGATGAAAGCCGAGCGTGAAGATCTCGCCGCGCGGACGCAGTCCGGAAGCACCGACGAACGTCTCCCCGTGAAACAGCGGCCAGTACTGCACGTGCTTCGTCTCGAGGTTCTCCATCTCGCCGCGCAGCCGCGCGATCACCTGCTCGCGCGAGTACGGCTTGCCCATGAGCCGCATGACGTCCGGATTGCTCCACAGCGAAAACGCGAGGTCGACGTCGTCGAGAGACCACGTCCCGAAGCGCAGCCGCGTGGTGTCAGTGGGCGACCACATCCTCGCCGCCGAGGTGCCGCTCGAACGCCCCGCGCCAGACGCGATGCAGCTCCTGCGGCGCGATGCGCACCAGCGGCACGCCTTCGTTCTCGATGAGGAAGACACCGTGCGCGGTGTGGCCGAGGCGCCGGATCGGAAGGTTGCCCGCCTGCGCCAGCGCGATCACGCGATCCGCGTTCGACGTGGCCACGACCGCGCGCCCCTGCGACTCGGAGTAGAGCGCGCCCACGGCGTCGATGTTCTCCGTATGGAGGTCGACGTGGCAACCGATGTCCGGCATCGACATCTCCGCCAGCGCCACTGCCAGTCCGCCGTTCGACACGTCATGCGCGGCGCGCAGCAGCTTCTCGCCGTGCGCCTCGAGCAGAAACTCCACCAGCCGTTTTTCCGTGTCGAGGTCGACGCGCGGCGGCAACGCGAGAGCGTCCGGGGCGAACATCTGCTGCCACTCGCTCCCACCCAGCTCGTCGCGCGTCTCGCCCACGAGCAGCACCTCGAGTCCCGCCTCGGGGAAGCTCATCCCGCAGCCGTCGCGATCGCTCTCCATGATCCCGACCATGC
>DASUSL010000449.1:0-8249 GCA_036375135.1 Thermoanaerobaculia bacterium
CTTTGACGTGATTTACGAGCTGCCGGATGTCGAACGGCTTCGGCAGGATGCGGAACACGGGGCGGGCGGTGGCGGTCTCGGAGGCGCCCTGCATGTTGGCCGTCATCACGATCACGAACGGCTTCGGCACCTCGCGGTTCTCCTCGAGATAGCGCAGGACGCCGTGGCCGTCCACGCGGGGCATCATCAGGTCGAGAAGCACGGTGGCGTAATCGTTCCGGTTGAGTTTCTCGATGGCTTCGTAGCCGTCCCGCGCGCTTTCGACGTCGTACTGCTCGCGCTTGAGAACCCGCTCCACCATCGTCCGAATCGCATCGTCGTCATCGACGACCAGGACCTTTTTTCTGGGCTGCTGCTCCGACAACAAATCCTCCGTTGTGGCCTGCAAAGCAAGTGGGCTGCCACAGCAGTGTTCAGGGTGACGTCAATGAAACCAAGAACCACCATTCACGTCAACAGTTACACCGTTGAGGTAGGCAGCCATGGGGGAGGCGAGGAAGAGAACCACGGCCGCCACGTCGTCGACCGTGCCGACGCGCCGCAGCGGGATCTGGGCGACGATCTCGTCGTAGTGACGCTCGAGCTCCTCGCGGGCGATCTCGGTGTCGACGAATCCCGGCGTGACGCACGCGGCCGTGATGTTGTCCTTCGCGCAGCCGCGGGCGATGGAGCGCGTCAGGTTGACCATCCCCGCCTTCGACGCGCCGTAGTCGGCGAACTCCGTCTCGCCGCGCCACGCCGAGCGCGAGGCCACGTTCACGATGCGTCCGCCGCCCTGTTTGCGCATGCTGCGCATGGCCAGGAAGGAGGCGTTCGCCGCGCCGAAGAGGTTCAGCGCGAACGTGCGCTCCCAGCCGCGCTGCCACGCCGCGTAGTCGTCGCCGTCGAAGCGGTTGTAGTCGTGCCAGCCGGCGTTGTTCACCAGGATGTCGATCCGCCCGAAGCGCTGCACGACGGCGTCGATCATCTCCTCGACCTGCTTCGGATCGGAGACATCCGCCCGCACCGCGAAGGCCCGAGCGGCGCCGATCTCCGCCACCACCTCGTCCGCCTGCGTCGCGCTGTTGTGATAGTTCACCGCCACCAGCGCCCCCGCCTCGCCCATGCGCAACGCCACTTCGCGCCCGATGCCGCGCGACGCGCCGGTGATCAGGGCCGCTTTTCCGGTGAGGTCGATGTGGGTCTTGCTGGGAGGTTTCATGGTCTCAGAGTCTCATAGTCTCAAAGTCTCAAAGGAGTCGCGAGAGGTGTGCACAACGTAGGACAGGCTTCAGCCTGTCCCGCGGTCGCACCGCAGCGCGAACCGCTCCTTTTCGCGAGACGCCCCGGGGCAGGCTGAAGCCTGCCCTACGTCGAGCACGTCTCGTCGGCGAGTCTTCGAGTACCTCGTCTCCTCCTCTGCGACTCCGCGACTCCGCGACTCCGCAACTCGCGAAGCGGCCACTTGTGGCATCATGCTCCGGGTCTGACATGTCAACAATCACGGGGATCGATGGGCGGAGTGTATTCCGGCGTTCGGAAGAGGTGGTCTGCCGCACGGTCGGGCTCGAATCGATCCTCGTGCCGATCCGCAACAACGTCGGCAACCTCGACTTCGTCTACACGCTCTCGCCCGTCGCCGCGCGCATCTGGGCGCTGCTCGACGGCGCGCGCACCGCGGACGAGATCGCCGAGGTCATTACGGCCGAGTACGACGTCGACCGGGACACCGTCATGGCTGACCTCGCCGAGCTCGTGAGCGATCTGGCCGGAGTCTCGCTTCTGTCGAGGGTGTCATGATCGAGACGCAGACCTACAGCGACTTCAGCTTCGCCGTCCACGGCGCCGCGTCGCCGTTCCGCGTCCCCGCCAACGGCACGATCGAGATCACCAACCGCTGCCCGCTCGAGTGCGCGCACTGCTACAACAACCTCCCCATGGGGGACGCCCATGCGCGCCACCGCGAGCTGACCACCGAAGAGCACAAGCGCATCGTCGACGAGCTCTTCGACCTCGGCTGCCTCTGGCTGCTCTACACCGGCGGCGAGATCTTCGCCCGCGCCGACTTTCTCGAGATCTACGAGTACGCGCACCGCAAGGGCTTCCTGATCACGCTCTTCACCAACGGCACGCTGGTCACCGAGCGCGTGGCCGACTTCCTCGTGCAGCATCCGCCGTTCGAGATCGAGATCACGCTCTACGGCCGCACCAAGGCCACGTACGAGTCGCTGACCGGCATCCCCGGCTCGTTCGAGAAATGCCTGCGCGGCATCAACCTCATCCTCGACCGCAAGCTGCCGCTCAAGCTCAAGACCGTCGGCCTGACCATCAACAAGCACGAGATCCCGGCCATGAAGCGTTTCGCGGCGGATCTGGGCGTCGAGTTCAAGTTCGACGCGATGATGAACCCGCGCATCGACTGCTCGGCCAGCCCGCTGGCCGTGCGCCTCACGCCGGCCGACGTCGTCTCGCTCGACCTCGATGACGCGCAGCGCGTCTCCGAGTTCCGGCGCCTGGCCACCGAGTGCACGCCGGTGCTGCCGCCCACGGGCGAAGCCGCGAGCCTCTATCACTGCGGCGGCGGCGTGAACTCGTTCGCCATCGACCCGTACGGCGACATGACCATCTGCGTGCTGTCGCACGTCGACAAGTACAACGTGCGCGACGGGTCGGTGAAAGAAGGTTGGGAGCACTTCCTCCGCGGCGTGCGCGCGCGGAAGGTCACGAAAGTCACCAAGTGCACGACGTGCGCGATCCGCTCGATGTGCGGCATGTGCTCGGCGACGGGGGAGCTGGAGAACGGCGACGCCGAGGCTCCGGTCGATTTCCTCTGCCGCGTCGCGCATCTGCGCGCGGAAGTGTTCGGCGTCGACGTGCCGCCGCACGGCGACTGCGAGTATTGCGGCGAGCAGCGCGACGTCATTCTGGAACTGGTGGACAAGGTGCACTCGCGCAGCGGTGCCGACGTGGCGGAAGTGATCGCCGCGGTGCCGGCCGCCGAGGCGGGTGCCGGCTGCGGGTCGGGTGCATGCGGCTCGTGCAGCGTGCGATGATCGAGAGGGAAAGACCATGAAGAAGGAAAACGAACAGACCAAGAAGGCGTACGAGAAGCCGGTGGTGCGGCGCTTTCCGCTCCGTCCCGACGAGGCGGTCCTGGGCTTCTGCAAGTCGAACGGCTCGGCCGGGCCGGCGGCCTTCGGCTGCCGCGGCCAGGATCAGTGCTTCACCGGCGGATCGTAGATTGCCGCGCGAGTCGTATCTCTCCATCGGGGGAATCACTCTCGCGATCCACGACCCCGATCCGCAATGGACGTGGGAAGAGCCGGTATCGCGCTTCCTCGTTCCCCCCCAACCCGCCGAAGTCGTGCTGCATGTGGGGCGGGCTTCAGCCCGCGAGCCGCGGCGGGCTGAAGCCCGCCCCACATTCGACTCAGGCGCAGTCTGGAAACTCTTCCGCGAAAAGGACGGCTACCGCATCGAATGCCGCTCCGAGTCCTTCGGCGACGCTCCCTACAAAACCGCCACCTTCAACGAGGACTTCACCCGCGGCACGATCGAGCTGCTGCCGCAGCTCGCGCACCTCAACCCGCTCGAATACCCCCTCGACGAAGTGCTGATCGCGAACCTCCTCGCCCGCGGACGCGGCGTGGAGCTGCATTCGTGCGGCGTGATCGATCGCGAGGGGCGCGGACATCTCTTCGTCGGCGTCTCCGGCGCGGGGAAGACCACCACCGCGCGCCTGTGGGCGGATGAAGCGAGCGGCATCGTCAGCGACGACCGCGTGATCGTGCGCGAGCGGGACGGCGTGATGTGGATGTTCGGTACGCCGTGGCACGGCGAGGCCGAGCTGTCGATGCCGGGAGGCGCGCCACTCAGCGGCGTCTATCTCCTCACGCAGGCGGAGACGAACGAGCTCCGCGAGCTGCACCCCGCCGAGACGGTGGCGCGACTCTTCCGCTGCACGTTCCCGCTGTTCCACGACGCCACCGCCCTCGACTTCACCCTCTCGTTCCTCGAGCGCATCGCCGAGCGCGTGCCGGTGCGCGAGCTGCGCTTCACCCGCGACCGCGCCGCGGTCGATCTCGTCTTATGGACGCCTCGGAGCTGATCGTCGACCTCCTGAGCCGCGGCCACGCCGTGGAGTTTCAGGTGCACGGCGACAGCATGTACCCCGTCATCCGCGAAAACGACACGCTGCACGTCGAGCCGCTGCGCTCGTGTGCGCGAGGGGACGTGGTGCTCGTGCTGGCCGAGCGTGGCTTGACCGCGCACCGGGTGATCTCGAAACGCGGCACGACGCTGATCCTTCGCGGCGACAACGCGCCCGCGGCGGACGATCCCATCGAGGAATCGCAGGTGCTCGGGAAGGTGACGTTTGTCCTGCGCGGTGGAAAGAAACGAGGAGTGTTCAGGAGTGCGGTGGCGAGAGCCACCGCTTTCTTACGCCGGATACGAAAGCGGCGGCTGTCGCCACCGCACTCCTAGACTAATCCGCTTTGCGCCGCACGCTCATTTCCGAGGTGTTTCCCGCGGCGTCGATGGCGATGGCGGAGAAGGCGCGGTCGCTCGGCTCGGCGCTGGTCAGCACCTGCGTGGCCCAGACGTCGTTCTCTTCGAGCGACGTCTCCGACTCCTCCGGCGCGCCGGTGACGACGGGCAGGGGGAAGATCGCTTCGAACGTGCCGTCGGGCATCGTGTTCGTGGCGCCGAGGTAATTGAACTCGCCGATCGACGGCAGCGCGAACGTGCGGCTCTCCGTGGTCATCGTCTCGCTGCGGATCTTGCCGCCGCGCACGCGCGGCATCGAGGCCGCCTTGTCGCGCACGGCCGAGGTCACGAAGGACTGATAGAGCTCGACGATCTGTCCCGGGCACGCCCTGCCGCGGATGATGGCGCGCAGGCCGTTCTCCTCGGACACCCGCACGTACGTCACGCGCGGCGCGGGGAGCATGACCGCGTTCGCGCACGTCTCCGCGCCGGGATGCAGCGAGTTGGGGCTCTCGGTGTCGAGGTCGAGGACGATCGGGCGGAGGCCGTTCTCGTCGAAGCGGTTCGCGCTGATGCGGTTCTCGCGCGGCTGGGTGAGGTTCTCCCACGGCGAGACGGTCACGCCGCCGAGGCGGTTCCACATGATGTCGTTGCGGGTAATGACGTTGCGCGACGAGCCCGGCGAGATGATCACGCCGGCCTGGTTGCCGCTGATGGTCACGCCGTCGATGGTGTTGTTCGTGGCCGGCGCGCTGCCGTCGGTGGCGCCGAGGACGATGCCGGCGCCGGGATTCGAGGCGATGACGGAAGAGCGGACGGTCGAGCCGCTGGAGAGCAGCACCACGCCGGCGCCGCTGAGCGGCTCGCCGGAATGACTGACGTCGAGATGCTCGGCGTCGAGGCGCGCCTCGCGTCCGACCGACAGTCCGACGCGCGTCTGCGCGGTGACGAGGAGATGCCGCGCCACGAGCGTGCCGCGCTCGGCCATCACGCCGACCGTGCCGCCGTCGCGCGTCGGCACGCCGTCGGGCGTGGAGCCGACCAGCACGTGCTCGACCCGCGCATCGGCGCGGGTGATGATCCCCGTCGACGCGCCGTGCACCGCGAAGCCGCGCACCGCGCAGCGCGCCGCGCAGACGATCGCGGAGTCGCCGCGCGCCACCAGCTCGAGCTCCGGCCTGCGCAGCCGCGAGATCTGCCGCTCGCCGCTCTGCAGCGTGGCGGACTCGCCGAAGCGTCCTGGATTCGGATCGGCCAGCGAGGCGGGGGAGAGGAAGTTGTACGCGAGCCCGTCGACGGTCGTGTCGTCGTCGCGCAGCTCGGGGAGCGGAGAGGCGAGGGTGATGGTCCACCAGCGCGGCGCGACGCCGACCGGCGTCTCCTGATGCGTGCGCGCGCGCTCGACCGGCACGAAGCGCATCCGGTTCGGGCCGCGTACGGCGTTCGCGTTCAAGAGGTACTGGCGCAGCGAGCCCTGTCCGGCGTCGGCCGTCGTGGCCACCGCGTCGAAGCTGAAGGCGAAGTCGACGTTCGTCTGCGAGTCCTGTCCCACCGACACCTGCGTGAGGTGCTCGGCGGTGGCGAGGGAGGCGTGGTTGTCGGAGCCGAGAGTGCGGCCGCCGATGCAGGGGCCCTCGTACAGCGTCACGGTCGTGCCGCGCTCCGGATGCACGCAGTGCGCGCCCGCGGAGCCGAAGGTCTGCTCCGGCCAGGCCTCGGTGTGGAACGAGCGCGAGTCGACGGTGACGACGTACTCGCCCGGACCGTCGACGTTGAAGACGTACATCCCGTCGCGGTTGGTCTTCGCGGTGGCCAGCGGCGTGCGGTCGCCGCGGTACAGCCTCACGGTCACGCCCTCGGCCGGCAGAAAGTGCGAGCGTACCGCCAGGGCCATGCGGTCTTCGAACACGCCGCCGGCGACCTTCAGGCCGCCGCGCTGCTGGGCCATCGCCGCGAACGCGCACACCAGTACCGCTGTGAGTCTCAGGAATCGGATCATGTTTCGGACCTCGTGCACATTATGCGCTACACCAGAGCGCGGTCACGCAGCTCGCGCTTGATGAAGGCGTAGAGGATCGGCGCCAGTACGATTCCGCCGACCCCGAAGGCGGCCTCGCCGACGATGATGGCCAGCAGGATCTCCCACGCCTGCGAGTCGGTCTCGCCGCCGACGATGCGCGAGTTGATCAGGTACTCGAGCTTGTGGATGACCACGAGGAAGGTCAGCGACGCGACGGCCGTACCGATCGACACGCCCATCGAGAGGATGGTGATGACGGTGTTGGAGATCAGGTTGCCGAGGACGGGGATCAGGCCGCAGAGGAACGTGATCACGACCAGCGTCGTGGCGAACGGGATGCGGATGCCGACCAGCGGCAGCACGACCAGCAGATAGAGGCCGGTGAGCGTGGTGTTGACCGCGGAGATCTTGATCTGCGCCGTGGCCACGCGTCCGAAGGCATGCGCGAAGCGGTCGACCTTGTCGACGAGATGGCGCGCCAGCGGCCCGCGGTTCGCCTCGTCGTGATGCGTGACGTGGCGGAAGAAGACCAGCACGGCCAGGAGGATGCCCATGATCATGTGCACCAGCCCGATGCCGAGCCAGAGGCTGCCGGCGCGCAGCGTCTGCGCGTGCGTCTTCAGCCAGACCGCCACGGCCGCCTTGAAGTCTTCGGCGTCGGTCATGACTTCGGGGATGAACTGGCGCCCGAGGCCGCCCAGCCAGATGCGCACGGAGCCGAGGATCTCCGCCATCTGCTCCATCATCTCGGGGACGTTGCCCGCGCCGCGGCGGAGCAGCATCACCATCAGCGCGATGGCCGCGGCCACGATGCCCGCCAGCGCGGTGGCGACGGTGAGCAATGCCAGCGGGCGCACGATGCCGCGCGACATGCGTCCCTGAAAGCGCTCGCTCACGCGATCGAGGACGAGGTAGAGCGTGAGCCCGACGATGAGCGCGGAGACGAGATGCTGCATCAGCACGAAGAGCACGCCGCCGATGACGACCGCGTAGGCGGCGACTTCCTCCCACGGCATGCGGGGCCGCGAGGGTTTCGGCTCCGCCGCTTCACTCACCGGGAGCGGCACGATGGGGTTCGTGCTCACGGGGGCGATTGTACAGGCGTCACGGACAGCGGGTCGCGACCCGGATGGCCGGATGCTTCAGCCACGGCGAGGCCGGGGGTGCACCGCTCTGCGTGCGCACCGCCGCCTCCACTTCTTCTTTCATCCCGGCGTGCAGGGGAACGGGAAGCGCCGCGGCGTAGCGGAGGATGTGCGTCATCTCTTCGGACTGCGAGCGCATGGTCGCCGTGGCGGCGAGATGCAGCGCGACGTTGGCGAGGCCGCGCTCGTGCTCGATCGCGAGCGCGGCGGCCCACTCGATGCCGCGGCGCGCGGTGTCGAAATCGTTTTCGTTGCTCGCGGCCATCATGTACAGCGAGGCGGCGGCGAGCAGACATTCGGGCGACGGTGGAGCCTCGAGGTCCTCGCCCATGCGGTAACAGTCACGCGTGCGCGGGTCGACCCATGCTTCGAGCTCCTTGCTCCGCGGCAGCGCGCGCAGGCGCGTCCACGTGTCCGCGGTGGCGAAGGGAATGGTCACGCCGCGGCGGGTGAGCCAGCACTCGAGGAGCTCGACGACGCGGCCCGGATTCTTCGACGACAGATTCGGGAGCTGCGCCAGCGCGAACAGCGCATCCTCGCGAGCCCACGCCGGCGCGGTCGGATCGGCCAGCACTTTCGTGAGCTCCCGATCGCCGGCGGCTGGATCGGATCGGCTG
>DASUSL010000450.1:0-5620 GCA_036375135.1 Thermoanaerobaculia bacterium
GCGACGTGGTCTACGCCGCGGTCGTGGAGTTCATTCACACCGCGACCCTGATCCACGACGACATCATCGACGAGGCCAACGTCCGCCGCGGCCGCACCTCGGTCAACTACGGCTGGGGCAACAACCTGACGGTCCTGGTCGGCGACTACATCTTCATGCACTCGATGGCCATGGCCCTGGCCGAGGGGAACCTCGAGATCCTGCGCCTGCTGTCGGACGCCACGATCAAGATGATCGAAGGCGAGATCCTCGGCACGGAGCAGAACGGCCGCGTCGACCTCTCCGTCGACGACTACTTCGACATCGTCGGACGCAAGACCGCCGCGCTCTTCGGCGCGACGTGCCGCATCCCCGGCTTCTTCGTCGACCTCCCCGAGTCGAGCACCGCCGCGCTGCACACCTACGGCTACAACCTCGGCATCTGCTTCCAGCTCATCGACGACCTCCTCGACTTCACCTCCAGCACCGAGGTCCTCGGCAAGCCGGCCCTGTCCGACCTGAAGGAAGGGAAGGTCACGCTGCCGCTGATCCTGGCCATGCCGCGCGCCACCGCGGGCGAGCGTGAGCTGATCGCCGCCGTCGCGCACACGAAGTCGTTCGACGGCACCGACCCCTCCGAGATCCTGGCCATCGTCAACCGCTACGACACCCTCGAGCAGACGCGCGAGATCGCCCGCGACTACGCGAACCGCGCGCGCAAGGCACTCGAGTCCTTCCCGGCTTCACCGGCGAAGGAGGCACTGGAAGTGGCGCTGGATTTCGTGCTGGAGCGGGACCGGTAGGCGCTGTGTCTACCCGCTTTTGAGTTTATCCCGCGCGTAGACGCGGGATCTCCGGTGCACCTTCGCTGCTCGTGGCTCGTCCGACGTGAGTGCACCCGAGATCCCGCGTCTACGCGCGGGATAAACTGGGAGACCGGAGAAGCGCTAAGACAGCAGCTCCATGATCTCACTCATCGCCGCGCGCGCTTTCGTGCGCGTGGTCTCGTCCTCGCCCGAGAGGCGGATCACCTTGTTGTACTGCTCGATCGCGCTCGGGTAGTCGCCGAGGCAGCGGTGATAGATCTCGCCCTTGCAGAGCTTGGCGTCGAGGTTCAACGGATCGAGCTCGAGGATCTTGTTGAGGAAGATCATGGCCGTGTCGTACTTCTCTTCCTCCATGGCCATCTTGTAGCGAAGGCGATAGAGGGTGATCAGCTCATTGTTCTTCGGATCGATCCAGGCGCCGGGGAGCACGTTGCGCAGCGTGTCGAGAAGGCGCCCCTTCATGCCGGGCTGCGCAGGCTGGGGCGCCGCCGGATTCGAGCGTTTCACACTGATCGTCTGCCGCATCTCACACCCTCCCGTTGATCCAGAAACGTGAACGTGATCATCTTAGGTCCATTGCCCTCGATCGTCAAGACATTGACCATCGATCTTTCTGCTATCCTCCGCCCATCATGCGCACGGCCGTGTATCCCGGATCGTTCGACCCGCTCACGAACGGGCATCTCGACATCATCCGCCGGGCCACGCGCCTCTTCGATCGCGTGCTCGTGTCGGTGCTGCAGAACGAGGGGAAAGCGCCGATGTTCTCGGTGCAGGAGCGCATGGAGCTGATCGCCGAATGCACGCGCGAGATCGACGGCGTGGAGGTGCACTCGTTCTCCGGCCTGCTCGTCGACTTCATGCGCCGCGTCGACGCGACGGTGGTCGTGCGCGGCATCCGCGCCGTCTCCGACTACGAGTACGAGCTGCAGATGGCGCTCATGAACCGCGAGCTGTACGACGACGCGGAGACGATCTTCATGATCCCCGCCGTCGAGTACACGTTCGTCTCCTCGCGTCTGGTGAAAGAGGTCTTCCGCCTCGGCGGCGACATCGCCCACCTCGTCCCGCCACCCGTGCTCGACGCGCTGCGCGCGCGCCTGATCACCGCGTCGCCCTGACGGAAGCTGACCGGGAGCGCCTCCGGCGGGCTGGCACGGCCGGCAGCTTGTCGAAGCACGTGCGGTCGCGAGGTGCGCGCTTCAGGCGACAGGCGTGCGCCAGGCTAGGCCATGAAGCGCTGCCGGCCGCGCCGGCCCGCCGGAGGCGCTCCTCGTCGTTCCCTGTCACGTCGAGCGCGGATCGAGCGCCTCGCGCACGCGCTCCCCCACGATGTTGAACGCCGCCACGGTGGTGAAGATCGCCAGGCCGGGAAAGAGCACCAGCCACCACGCGTACTCGATGTGCTCGTGCGCCTTCGAGAGCATGCTCCCCCACGACGCCATCGGCAGCGGCACGCCGAGGCCGAGGAAGGAGAGCGCCGACTCGGTGAGGATGGCCACGGCCACGCCGAAGCTGGCGGAGACGAGCACCGGCGCGAGCGCGTTCGGCAGGAGGTGGCGGAAGATGATGCGTCCGTCGCGCGCGCCGCTGGCGCGGGCCGCCTGCGCGTACTCGACCTCGCGGATGCGCAGGAACTCGCCGCGCACGTAGCGCGCCTCGCTCGTCCACGACGTCAGGCCGAGGGCGATCATGATCGTCCAGATGGACGGCTTGAAGAGCGCCACGATCCCGAGGACGAGAAAGAGAAAAGGAAAGCAGAGCACGACCTCGATCACGCGGGAAACGATCCAGTCGGCCGCCCCGCCGTAGTAGCCGGCCAGCGCGCCGAGGAACGAGCCGACGATGAGCGCGATGGCGGTGGCGAAGAAGCCGACGGCGAGCGAGACGCGCGCACCGTGAATGAGCCGCGCCAGAATGTCGCGTCCGAGATCGTCGGTGCCCAGGTAGTGGCCGCCGCCGGGCGGCTGCAGACGCATGGCCAGGTCGATCGAGTTCGGGGAGAAGCGCACGGGCGCCGGCAGGACGAACGACACCGGCTGCGGCTCGACCTCGATGTCGGGATCGTCGATCCAGTAGTCGGCGACCGCGGGGAAGCTCCAGCCCTCCGCGGTTCGCTGCATCAGCGGCTTCCTGTTCGCGAGCACGGGCGCGAGCAACGCGACGGCGGCCATCATCAATACGTAACCGAGCGCGAACGTGGCCAGCTTGCTGTGGCGGAAGCGCTTCCACGTCACTGCGCCCCCTCCCCCAGCCGCACGCGCGGATCGGCGAAGGCGTAAAGGATGTCGGCGAGGAGGCTGGCGATGAGCGTCAGCACCGCCGTGACGACGGTCAGCGCCATGACCACCGGGTAGTCGCGGGCGAGGATGGAGTTGTAGTACAGCAGCCCCACGCCGTCCCACTGGAAGATCTGCTCGACGATGACGCTCCCCGACATCAGGTACGGGATGACCAGCCCGAGGAGCGTGATGAGCGGCAGCAGCGCATTGCGGAACGCGTGACGCCACATCACCGCCACGCTCCCCGCCCCTTTCGCGCGCGCGGCGGTGATGTAATCCTGGCGGATCACCTCGGTCACCGCGGACTTGGAGAAGCGCGCGAAGATCGCCAGCTGCGCGTACGTGAGCGTGAGCACCGGCAGCACCATGTGCTTCAGCCGGTCGGCGAGCTGCCCGCCCCAGCTCAGGTTCGGATAGTCGTCCGAATTCATCCCGAACAGCGGCAGCCAGTCGACGCGCACGGAGAAGAGCTGGATGAGGATCAGCGCCACCCAGAAGCTCGGCAGCGAGTACAGCAGAAAGAACCCGACCGCCGACATCCGCTCCGTGAGCCTCCCCGACCGCGACGCGGACCACAACCCGACCGGCACGCCGATCGACGCGGCAATCAGGAACGCGAAGAGATTCAGCTTGAAGGTGTTGGGGAGCTTCTCCAGCACGATGTCGCGCACCGGCCGGCGGTCGACCGTCGAACGCCCGAAGTCGAACGTGACGCTGCCGCGCAGCCAGCGCAGGTACTGCTGCGGCAACGGCTCGTCGAGATGGAGCTCGCGGCGCATGACGGCGATGACTTCGGGATGCATCGAGTGCATACCCGTGCGTCCCATGTAAAACGTGATGGGATCGCCGGGGACGCTGTGGATCAGCGCGAACGTGGCCACGGTGATGCCGAGGAACGTGAGGACGGCGTACAGCAGCCGCCGGACGAGATAGGTCGTCATTGCGCGGCGCGTTCGTGCGTCCGCTGATCCCGCGGAATCCACCACGCCAGTGGACCGGGGAACCAGCGGTACAACCCGTAGCCACGGCTGACGTCTACTCCCTTCACGCGCTTACTCAGCCCCCACTTCGACGACACCTGCACGGTGAAGGTGTACGGCTGATCGGCGGCCACGAGCTCGTGAATCCGCCAGTACATGTCCTTGCGCTTCTCGCGGTCGAGCTCCGATCGTGCCTGCACAATGAGGCGGTCGACCTCGGGATTGGAGTAACGCGCGAAATTCTGGCCGCGGGGCGGGATCTGCGACGAGTGCAGAATGTTGAACGGATCGGGATCGCTGTCAAGCTCGAAACCCAGGTATGCGGACTGATAGTCACCGTCGACGATGCGCTTGATGGCACTTGAAAAATCGAGCACGACCAGATCGAGGTCGACTCCGATCTTTCTCATCTCGGCCTGAATCATCTGGCCGAACTGCAGCGTCGACGCCTGTCCCGCCATCAGAATCATCTCGACCTTCAACGGCTTGCCGTTGCGGTCCACGATGCCGTCAGCGTCGGAGTCGAGCCAGCCGGCGTTGGTCAGAAGGCGTTTCGCGGCGGGGAGATCATGACGCGTCACGGGCACGGTGGGGTTGTACGCGAAGTCGTCGGGTGTGAACGGACCGCTCATCGCACGCGCCGTTCCGTGATAGAGATCCTTCACCAGCGCATCCAGCGGAACACACATCGCCAGTGCATTGCGGATGCGCTTGTCGGCCAGGTTCGAAGCCCGGCTGTTCCAGGTGATGAAGTTGTAGTTCATCGTGTAGAAGCGGCGGAAATCGATGGCCGCCGTGTGGGCCGGATTCTCACGCTCCCGGAACCAGAGATCCGAGGTCATGCGCGCCTCGTCGATGTCGCCGCGGCGCAGTGCGTTCCAGGCGGTACCGTTGTCCGAGATGACCTTGAAGATGACGCTCTTCAACGGCGGCTTCTCGCGCCAGTAATCGTCGCGCCGCTCGAGGACGATCTCCTTGCCGGGGTCACGCCGCACGAGGCGGTAGGGGCCGCTGCCGACCGCGATGCTGTTGAAGTCGTTGCGGAAACTGCCTTTCGAGTAGATGTGCTCCGGCAGCACCATGATGTCGTTGAAGCGGAGGAGCTGCGGCGCCAGCGTCTCTCTGAACGCCACTTCCACCGTATCGTCGTCGACCGCCCGGGTGCGCGCCAGGTCGAGATACTCGAACCCTCCGATGATCTGCAGCGCCTCGGATGTCGGATCGAGCACTTTGCGGAGGGAGAAGACGACGTCGCTCGCCTTGACCCGCGTCCCGTCCGCAAAAGTCGCCTTGTCGTTCAGCTCGAAGCGATAGAGCTTCCCGCCCTCGAGGATCTCCCACGAGTCGGCCAGTCCGGGGATGGCCTGCAGGTCCTGATCGAGATAGACGATCGGCGTGAAGAGGTAGTCTTCGACATGCCGGTCGTAGGACGTGGCGTTGATGTGAGGATTGAGGGTAGTGACGTCGGACTCGAGCCGCCGCACCAGCGTCCCCCCCTCCTGCGGCGTGCCGTCACCCGCCGCGGGGGCGGGTGCTTGTCGCGGTGCCCGCG
>DASUSL010000451.1:0-31759 GCA_036375135.1 Thermoanaerobaculia bacterium
TCAGAGCCGCACGGTGTGCGGGACGTCATGCGCAGGTTCCGAGTTGCAACGCGGCTCTGAACAGTCAGAGCCGGATGGCTCGCGCCGCACGACGAACGGAGCATCCCGGCTTTGCGGCTGCAGAGCCGTCTACTGCGCTGGCTCGGAATCGAGCGTGGGGCGGAGCGACCCGACAGCGTGGTGACACGGAAGCCTGTCGCTGCCGAGCCCGTGATCGCCAAAAAATGAGCCGCGCCGGAAGGCGCGCTACTGCGCCAGCTCTTCCTGCTTGAACAGGTACTTGATGCAGTGCTTCTGGATGAGCAGGTTGGGGGCGCCTTCGCGGTTCACCTTCAGGCAGCTCTTGTCGTACCACTCGATCCAGCCGCGGATCTCTTCGCCGTCGGTCATGACGATGACCATCGGCGTCTTGGAGTTCATCTGCTTGAGGTAGTAGAAATTCTCCGCGTTCGTCGACTCGGGCGGGGCCGTCTTGACGTTGTTGCGGTAGTTCCCGTTGTTGCCGTTGTGGGGGCTCTTGGCACGCTTGAAATCGAGCGTGCGGAACTGCCGCCGTCCGTTCGTATTGCCGTCCACCTCATGCGGCCTCACCATCGACATGCCGTCCTCCGTCCTCTGCCTTGTCTGGGATTCCCCGTGATGCCCTCCGGCGGTTTGCGATTTGCGTGCCTCCCCTCATAGAATGCCGCGCCGGCCTGCCCGGGCCATACCTTTGGAGGTTCCCGCTTGAACTCCGTCGTCTGCATCTCCCACGTTCCCGATACCGAATCGCGCGTCAAAGTCTCCGGCACGAAAATCGACGAGACGGGACTGAAGTTCATCGTCTCGCCGTACGACGAGTACGCGCTCGAAGAAGCGATCCGCCTGAAAGAGAAATCGCCCGGCGACGTCACCGTGGTCACCTTCGGCCCCGACCGCGCGCAGCAGGCGTTGCGCGAGGCGCTGGCCCGCGGCGCCACGAAGGCGCTGCACGTGAAGGGCGACACGTCCGACGCCGACGCCCTCGGCATCGCCAAGGTCCTGGCCGCGGCGATCAGGACCATCCCGCACGACCTCGTCTTCTTCGGCAAGCAGGGCGTCGGCAGCGACAACGGCCTGGTCGGTCCGATGGTGGCCGAGCTCCTCGGCTATCCGCAGGTCAACGTCGTCACGCACCTCGAGGTCGGCGACGGCAAGCTCACCGCGCACCGCGAGATCGAAGGCGCCGAGGAAGTGCTCGAGGCGCCGACGCCGGCCGTCGTCACCGCGCAGAAGGGGCTCAACGAGCCGCGCTACGCGTCGCTGAAAGGCATCATGGCGGCGAAGAAGATCGCCATCGACACGAAGTCGGTCGCCGACCTCGGCCTCGACGAAGGCGACGTCTACAAGCAGCGCGTGGTGACCGTGTCGCTCGAGCTGCCCGCCGAGAAGAGCGGCGGACGCAAAGTCGACGGCGCCGATCCGGCCGCCGCGGCGCAGGAAATCCTCAAGTACATCCGCGAACAGGCGAAAGCCTTGTAGGTTGGGCCTCAGCCCGACCAAGGAGATCTCGATGCCTGGTGTTCTGGTTTTCACCGAATCCAAGGACGGGAAGCTGAAGAAGACTTCCCGCGAAGCACTCTCGATCGGCCGCAAGCTGGCCGAGGCCGCGGGCGGCGACTGCGTCGCGTTCGCGACCGACGCCGCGGCGGCGGAAGAAGCAGGCCGCTTCGGCGCGAAGAAGGTCTACGTCGCGTCGATCCCCGCGTACACCACGGAGGCGTTCACTGCCGCGGTGGCGCAGGTGGTGAGTGACGTCCAGCCGTCCGTGCTGCTGCTGCCGGGCACGTCGAACGGACGCGATCTCGCGCCGCGCCTCGGTGCGCGTCTCAACGCCGGCGTGGCCTCGGACGTCGACCGCCTGGAGTGGACCGGCGGCAAGCTGCGCGCGCGGCGTCCCGTCTACTCGGGCAAGGCGTTCGCGACCGTCGAAGTGACCAGCACGCCCGCCATCGCCACCACGCGTCCCAACGCGTTCCCCGCCGAGGAAGCGGGCGGCGGCGCCGCCGAAGTCGTGAACGTGACCGCCGCTGCCGGCGAGCGCGTGAAGGTCGTCGAGACGAAGACGCCGGAGGCGGGCGAGATGTCGATCGCCGAGGCGGACATCATCGTCAGCGGCGGCCGCGGCCTGAAGGAAGCGGCGAACTTCTCGTACATCCGCGATCTCGCTCAGGCCATCGGCGGCGCGGTCGGCGCGTCACGCGCGACGGTCGACGCGGGCTGGATCGACCACCAGCATCAGGTGGGACAGACGGGACGCGTGGTCAGCCCGAACCTGTACATCGCGGCGGGCGTCTCCGGCGCGATCCAGCACCTGGCCGGCATGTCGTCGTCGAAGCACATCGTGGCGATCAACAAGGATCAGGAGGCGCCGATCTTCCGCGTCGCGGACCTCGGCGTGGTGGGCGACCTGTTCCAGATCCTGCCGGCGCTGACCGAGGAAGTGAAGAAAGCGCGGCACTGACGCAGGACAGGCTTCAGCCTGTGTAGGACAGGCTTCAGCCTGTGTGGGACAGGCTTCAGCCTGTGTGGGACAGGCTTCAGCCTGTCCGGGGCAGGCTGAAGCCTGCCCTACATCACGGCTCTTCGGGGCGGTCGGGGGAGACCACGGGCGGGTTCCCCTGGACGATGTTGTCGCCGACCATGTAGCCGGCTCCGAGCGACGACGGGATGGCCTGTGCTTCCTCGCCGCAGTTCATGGTCATGCGCAGGATGTGGCGCGCGAACGGGGTCTCGCACTCGTTGGCCACGCGCACGCGGTAGATGCGCGGGCTGCGCGAGACGACGCGCACGCCGTCGATGAGGACGAAGAAGTACTCGACCTCGTCGCCGTTCTCGAACTTCGGCAGGACCACGCGCGACATCGGACCGTCGTTCGTCCCTTCGACCGAGCACCAGTCGGTGGTGTTGATGCGGCGGAAGTATCCGCGCAGCTCGCCCTCGCCGGTGACGTCGACCTGCAGCAGCGGCAGCTCGCCGGCGCGCACACAGGTCGTCGACGTGTGATTGATGCCATTGCGGACCTCGGCGCTCACGGCAAAGGCGGTGAGTGCGAGAGCGGCTGCTGCGATTGCACGGATCTTCATGGATGTCCTCGGCCGTCGATTGTACGGGTTCTAACGCTGGAAAAACGAGCGAAGGCGCGTCAAAAATCCGCCGTTTTCCTCGGAAATGGGCTCCGGGTCGTACTGGAGTGGACGTTTTTCGACGACGCAGCGTGGATTTCCGCTCATCAGCGCCTCGGCGACCTCCGCTCCGGCCAGCTCGCGCAGCACGGCGGCCGCGGCCGTGACGTGCGGCGCGCGCTTGCTCATGTTGTGCGCGTCGGTGGCCACGAAGTGCACGAAGCGCCGCTTCACGAAGTCGTGCGCGGCGCGTTTCGCCTCGTGACCGAACTCGCCGGTGAGGCTGGACAGCGTGACCTGCGTCTTCGCGCCGTGACCGATGTACGACGCCAGCAGCTCGGGATGATGCTGGAAGACGATGTTGCGCTCGGGGTGGGCGATGACCGGCGTCCAGCCGTCGAGCTGCATGCGATAGAGCGGCTGCTCGAACATCGGCGGCACGGCGTTCGCCGCGAGCTCGATGAGCACGTAGCGCGACCCCGCCAGCGGCACGATGGCCGTTCCCTCGGCGAGCAGCTCCACCGCGTCGTGCGAGAAAAAATACTCCGAGCCGAGGAGCAGCCGCGGCGCATCGCCGACGCGCTTGCGCAGGCCGTCGATGCGCGCCTGCAGCTCGGCGATGGAGCAGGTCCTCCACCGCCCGCGCAGCACGTGCGGCGTGGCGATGATGGTGTCGATCCCTTCCGCGAGCGCGGTGCGGCACATCTCCACCGCCTCGTCCCATTCCTTCGGGCCGTCGTCGATGTCGGGGAGGCAGTGGTGATGGATGTCGATCATCGCGAGTCGGTGGGGGATCCTTCGCCGTCTACGCGGCTCAGGATGACACCGGGGAGGTCGCGACCACGGGCTGCGCCGCGGGGGCCGGCTTCGGTTTCCGGAAGCCGCGCACGGCGAGGATGGTGCCGGCGAGCGCGGCCACCGAGAGCGATTGCAGGAGGAACGAGACCACTCCCTCGGCCAGCGCATCGCCGCGCGTGCCTGCGCCGGCGATCGGGGTGAGGCGGCTGGCGCCGGTGATCCCGCCGAGCAGGCAGGCGAACCAGTTCGCGTACGCGGCGTAGACCCACGACCACATCATCACCGCCGTGGCGCGCCTTCCGAGGGCGAACGCCGGTGCGAGCGCGCCGATGGCGATCAGCACGAGCCCGCCGGTGATGCCGACGATGTGCGCGGCCAGGCCGAGGCGCGGACTGGTGTACAGCGGCATGCCGAAGCCCGTGACGAGTGCCAGCAGGATCAGCACGAAGCCCAACTGAATCTGGAGACGATTCACAGTCCCTCCTCGCGCGCGCTACGAGGTCTTGCGGCGCTTCTCCTCGTCATCCGCGCTCTCGTAGTAATCGTAGTAGCCCTTCTTGTACGTGTAGCCGTACTGATGCAGGTCGAGGTTGTTCAGCAGCGCGCCGAGGACCGGGATGTTGGCCTGGCGCAGCCGCTCGGCCGAGCGCTGCACGAGCTCGCGCGGCGTCTTGCCGCCGTGCACGGTGAGCACGACGCCGTCCGCGGCCGCGGCCAGCACGATGGCGTCGGTCACGGCCAGCACCGGCGGCGAGTCGAAGATCACGTACGCGTAGCGCGCGCGCACTTCCTCGATGAGGTGCTTCATGCGATCGGACGCGAGCAGCTCCGACGGGTTCGGCGGAATGGGGCCGGAGAGAACGACCGAGAGGTTCGGGACGTCGGTCGGCTGGATGATGTCGTCGAGCGGGATGTTCGCGGCGAGGTAGTTCACCAGGCCGAGGTTCATCTTGCCGGTGAAGACCTTCTGCAGGCGCGGGCGGCGGAGGTCGGCGTCGAGCAGCAGCACCGGCTTGCCCATCTGCGCGAGCACGGTGGCGAGGTTGACCGAGGTCGTGGTCTTCCCCTCGCGCGCGAACGACGAGGTGATGACGATGACCTTGGGCGAGTTCGCGGAGGCGAGCAGCAGCGAGGTGCGGAAGGCGCGGTACGACTCGGCGATCGGCGAGCGGGCGTCGGTGTGCGGGATGAGCTCCACGCCGGCGTCGCTGCTCTCGCCTCCTTCGATGGCGCGCAGCCGCGGCGTGGTGCGGCCGTAGCCGTAACTGTAGCCGTACTGCTTCGAGAGCGAACCGGCGGCCGGGATCACGCCGAGCGACGCGAGCTTCGTCACGCGCTCGAGATCCTCGGGCGTCTTGACCGAGCGGTCCATGTACTCGAGGAAGAAGATCGCGGCCAGGCCGAGGACCAGCCCGAGCGGAAACGCGCTCTGGAGGTTCTTCCGCATCGAGAGGTTGAAGCGATACGCGGGCTGCGCGTGGTCGACCCAGTGGATGTTCGACGTGGCCGAGCCGCTGAGACGGGCCGTCACTTCGGCCTCGCTGAGCTGCTTCTGCAGATTGACGAGCTGCGCCTGCTTCGTGTCGACGGTCGACTTCAGGTCGAGGTAGGTGGCGGCGTTGACGTTCGAGCTCTGCACCTGGCCGCGCTGGCGGTCGTACGCGGCGCGCAGTGACCCGACCCGCGACGACGCGGCGGTCACTTCCGCGCGCGCCGCGGCGAGACGCCGGTTGTACGCCTCCCGCACCGCGGTGGCCTTGCGCGCGCGCGTCTTGGCGATCTCGTCGGAGAGCTTGCGCATCTCCGGATGCCCTTCCAGGAACGTGCTGCGCTTCTGGGCGTACTCGCGCTCCTGGGTGTTGAGGTCTTCGTTGATGAGGGCCAGACTCGGATCGCCCGCGGCGGCGACGTCGGCCGGCGTGCGCTCCAGCGCCGCATACGCGGCCTGTTTCTGCCCGAGCTCGGTCTGCGCGTCGTTCAGGTCGCGCTGCACCTGGCTGAGCGCGGACATCTCCACGTTCTCGTTGCCTTCGTCGACGGAGATGATGTTGCGGCTGCGGCCGTAATTGGTCAGCTCGCGGCGCGCGTCGTCGAGGTCGTTGCGCACGGTCGTGATCTGGTCGGTGAGGAACTGGCTGGCCTCATGGACCGCGTTCACCTTCCGGGCGATGTTCTGGCGGATGAACGAGTCGCCCCACGCCTCGGCGATCTTCTGCGCGAGCCGCGGGGAGGTGCCGACGTACGAGACGTCGACCAGCGCCGTGCCGCGGACCGGCGTCACTTCGATGCCGCTCACGATCGAGCCGGCGATCTTTTCCTTGATCGCCTCCAGCTCCTTCGGCGTCTTCCCCGCCGCGCCGGCCGGGTTGAGCTCGGGGTCGTTCCACAGCTTCTGATCCTCGACCACCTGCAGCGCCAGGCCGCGTCCCTTGAGCAGCACGTACTGTGTCTGCAGGAAGCCCTGCTCGTCGGGCGGGACGCCGAAGAAGTCCTCCATCGTGGCGCGGTTCGACTCGCGGTCGATCTGGATGCGGATGGTGGAACGGTAGAGCGGCTTCTGGAACCAGCTCGCCAGGAACGTCCCGATCATCACCACGACCAGGATCGCGAAAGCGACTTTCCATCGCTTCCGGATCACGTTCCAGTAGTGAGAGAGATGTACTTCCTGATGGGTGTTCAGATCCATGGGCGCACGCCGCGCGGGCGCCTGCCGCCCCCGCGTCCGTCTCTAGAATAGGGCTTCTTTGACGTAGACGGTATCGTTGTCCTGCAGGACCTGGTCTTTCTTCTTGCCGTCGATGATCTCGCGGTAATTGATCTTGAGGGTCGTCTCGCGGCCGTTGACGACGCGGTTGATGTGCGCCATGCGCCCCGCGCGGTCCGTCTGTCCGCCGGCGGCCATGATGGCGCGCAGCAGCGTCGGCGTCTGCGAGCTCTTGAACTCGATCTTGCCCGGCTTCATCACTTCGCCGGCCACGTAGATCGAGATCGGCGTGTCGAGCGGCACGTTGACGAGGTCGTTCGGCGAGAGCGGGATGTTCAGCTCCGGCCGCCCTTCGACCATGAGCTGGTCGATGTTGATCGCCACCTGCTCGGACAGCCCGTTGCGCGCGGTGCGCAGCACGTAGATGTCCTTGCCGTGGCCGGCGGTGAGGCCGCCCGCCTGCGTGATGGCCTGGATGAGCGTGGTGTTGCCGCTGGCGCCGATGCGTCCCGGACGGACGACCGCGCCGACGACGGAGATCGGCTTGCTGGCGAATTCGACGACCTGCACCGAGACGGTGGCCTTGGTCAGGATGTCTGCCTCGAGCAGCGCCTTGAGCTTCGCCTCGATCTGCGTGGAAGTGAGCCCCGCCACCTGGACGCGGCCGATGACGTTCAGCGCCAGCACGCCGTCGTCGTTGACCACCGTACGGCCGCTGATGTTCGCGTCCTCGAGCACCTTGATGTCGAGCACGTCGCGCGGCCCGACCGGCGCATCGGAGGAAAGGATGGGGAGCTCCTGCGCCCCCGCGATCGACGCGAGAAGAACCAGGATGAGGATCAGGACTCCACGAGACTTCATTTCTTCAATGACTCCCACCAAAATACAACATTGACCAGCCGCATGGACGGTGCGGGACTCCCTGCTCGACTATTGGACCGGCCCTACCTTAGACGCGGTACGTGACCGCCACAGGAAACCCGTGTCACTTCGCCGTGAAATCGCGTTCAGCCGCGGCTTACGGGGGAAGTGCTAATAACGATTACGGGGTAAACGACAACCTGAGCACGTACCGTATTCCGGAGTCCGTATCGCCGAACGCCGTACTGTCGCGCTCGTACCAGCCGACGTCGGCGCCGAGACGCGCGCGGCGGATGCCATATGTGAAACCGACGCTGCTGAAGGAGATGGTGTCGGTGCGCGTCTGCCCGAGCACCGGCTGATCGTACTCGTCGCGCTCGTGGACCGAGCGCGCGTGCAGCGTGAGCCGCCGCGTCGTGGCGTGATCCACGCCGACGCCGGCCGAGGTGGCGATGAAATAGGGATTGTTGACGAAGATGCTGAAGCCGAGGTCGCGGTCGGCGTTGAGATACGTCGTCCAGCGGCCGTTGCTGCGCGTGAGGTGGAACTGTCCGGTGAAGCCCTGGAAGTCGGGCTGCGCCTGGTCGTCGAACGCCAGCCGCGTCGAGCCCCCCTCGAGCCGCACCTGCGTGCGTCCCGCGTCGAAGTTGAAGCCGGCGCCCGCGTACGTGCGGCTGCTCTTGTAGTCGCGGCGGTTGGGGAAGTCGTAGTTGCTGCGCTCGCCGGCAACGAAGAGCGCGGTGCGCGGAAAGGTCTTGTGATGCAGCGCGAGACGCGCGTTCTGCTCCTCGCGGTCGAGCACTTCGATGGGGATGTGCGCGTCGTCGGGATCGGGCTGGAAGCGGTCGAGCGGGTACGACGTGTCGCGGAGGCGCACGGTGAAGAGCGCGCTGGTGCGGCTCGAGTACTTCACCTCGCCGCCGACGCCGGCCTCGTCCTCGCGCGTGGTGGCGAGGCGGTTGATGTCGGCCACGTGCGCGCGAAGCTGGTCGGCGCGCGAGGCGTAGACGTCGAGGTAGAGATGGTTCAGCAGCAGATGCATGTCGCCGCGCGCGGAGTAGTTGAACTGCCGCCTGTTGTCCCCCTCGCTGAAGAAGCTGTAGCTCGGAGTGACGTCGGCGCTGAAGATCACTTTCTTACGCGGGACGAAATAGAAGCGGTTCGGCGCCTCGACCGTCAGCGACAGGCCCCCGGCCTGATCGCCGGTGGGGAGATAGCCGGTCTCGGTGTAGCCGGCGTCGGAGATGCGGACGCGCGACATCCAGTAGAAGGGACCGGTGTGGAAGTTGGCGTTCTGCAGATCGGCCCACAGCTTCTTGGCCGCGGCGAGATCGGGGTCGCGGTCACGCAGACGCTGGTCCTGCTGCGCCGAAGCGATCAGCGGAACTGCAATGATGACGGCAAGAAATAAGATGCGCTTGTACACTCCGACCACCTCTCTCGAAAGCGCTGGACCGCGCGCAGTTTAGCACGCGACAATGCGCGCATCCGATGCAGGCCAGCCGCTGGGTCACCTGGGCAGAACGCGCTTGTCTGACGATCTTCTGCATCTGGCTGTTGTGGCTTCCACTGCCATTCGGCTCGGTCGTCAGTAACGCCCGACAGCCGCTCGTGCTCGCGCCGCTCGCGCTCTGCGCCGCCGCCAGCGTGATCCGCCTCTACGCCACACGCGATCGCACGAACACCGCGCAGCCGACCCGCGCCTGGACGATCTTCGGCACCGGCGCACTGCTCTTCCTCGCGGCCGGCGCGCTGCAGCTCGTGCCGCTCCCGCCCGGCGTGATCGCCTGGGTTTCACCGGATGCAAACGCGATCTGGAGCAGCGCCGCGCGCGTGACGGCGCTGGCCGGTGAGCGCGTCCGCACGACGTGGCCGCTCAGCGTCGACCCGCGCACCACCTTCGCCGAGCTGCTGCGCCTCGGCGCACTCTTCGCCACCTTCACCACCGCCGCGCTGCTGGTGCGCAGTCACGCGCGGCGCCGCACGCTCGCGGTCGTGCTCTGCGCCGGCGCGCTGTTCGAGGCGATGTACGGACTGCGCCAGGCCGCGCTGCAGAAGTACGAGATCTGGGGATGGGTGAACCGGCTCATCTTCCACCGCGTGACCGGCACGTTCGTGAACCCCAACCACTTCGCGCACTACATCGCCATCATCCTGCCGCTGGCGCTCTTCCTCGCCGCGTCGCTCTGGCACAAGTCGGGAACGCCGGACCTCCCGATCCCCGCCCGGATCGCCATCCTCATCGAGCGCCACCTGCTGCTGACCGCGTTCGCCATCGTCGCCACGATTGCAGGCATCGCCGGGATGCTGCTGGCGCAGTCGCGCGGCGCGCTGCTGGCGCTGGCGACGGGGCTCATCGGAGTGGCGGCCCTGCTTCCCGGACGCCGCATCGCGCGCGTCGCTTTCGCCTCCGTCGCCGGACTCGCACTCATCGCCGCGCTCGCACTCTTCCTCGGACCCGAGCGCACCGTCGGTCGTTTCACGGACGTGGGGGAGCAGGCCGGCGGACGCCGCGACACGATCGCCGCGGCCATGCGCCTCTGGCAGCGCTTCTCGATCGCCGGCAGCGGCCACGGCACGTTTCAGACCGTCGTCTCGATGGAGCAGGACCGCGACCTCGGCCGCATCTACAACCACGCGCACAACGACTACGCGGAGATCGGCGCGACCGCGGGCACGCTCGGCTTCGTCATCGCCGTCGTGACGCTGATCGGCGGTGCGGTGGCGCTGGCGCGCATGACCTTCGGCGCCGGCGCGCGCGAGCTGACCTGGGTCCGCCGCGCGTATCAGACCGCCGCGCTGGCGAGCCTCGCCATCGCCGCCGTGCACGCGCTGTTCGACTTCAACTTCTTCATCCCCGCCAATCCCGCCACGCTTGCCGCCATCGTCGGCGCCGCGGTGGCGTCGGTCGATCACGACAAGCGCAGCCGCCGCTGAATGCCATCTGGACCGCCGCCGTCCCGGCGGCTGCCCGGGCGGCGTCCCGCCGCCCGCCCCCCGGACGCGCAGGCGGGACGCCTGCGCGGCAGCCGGCGAGCACGCCGGCGGTCCGCTCTCAGGACGACAGGCGCAGCCGCCGCTGAATGCCGTTGCGCGTGGTCGGATTGAGAAGGCGGATCTCGATCTCGTGCGTCCCGGGCGGAAGGGGAATCTCGAACGCGCGCCGGTCGCGCACTTCTCCTTCGGCGAGCGGAAAGTCGTCGACGTAGATCTCGACGTACGGCGGCGTCTCGTCGCTCTGCGCGTTGGTGAGGGTGATGGTCTGCATGCGCCGCTCCGCGGACCAGACGTGCGTGATGGCGTGAGTGCAGATCTCGCCATTTGCGCAGAGGCGCTGCCAGACGCGGGGCATACCGGCCAGCTGCGCGCGGTAGCGCTGCTCGTCCGCCGGCTTGTCGAGCATGCGCGCGATGTCCATGGCCGTGCCGAGGACCGGCACGGTCAGGCCGCCGTCGGCGGCGCGCGCGAGATACGCGGCCGCGGCCTGCGGATCGCGGCGGCGCGCCTCGAAGCGCGCGCGGTCGAGATAGTACGGCTGCCACTCGACGTCGTTCGTGGCGCTGGTCGTGGTCTCGATGCGCGAGGCGATGCTGGCCCGGTCGAGATCGAGCGCCGCCCGCGCGCGCGTGACCGCGCGGAGCTGGCTCGGCAACGCCAGCATCGGCGCGACACCCGTCAGCGGCTTCAGGTCGTGCCGCACGGCGTAGTCGATCACGTCCTCGACGCGCGCGGGGATCTGCGCCGGATCGAACGCCTGCCGCTCCAGCTCTTCGAGGATGCCGCGCACGAGCGGCTCGTCGCGCGCGTCGAGTCGCTCCGGCAGGAGCGTCAGGAGCGCGGCGGGGTCGTCGACGCGCCGCCGCGCGTTGAAGGTCCGCAGCCGCGTCTCGCGGAGCTCCTCGCGCAGGATGCGGTAGTCGCGGAACAGCCCGCGCGAGAGCGCGAGGTTGCGCAGCGACGTACGCGTGTTCAGCGTCGCCGGCGCATGCGTGCGCAGCCACGCAAAGTCTCCCGTGAGCTGCAGCAGCGGCAGATGCATGCGCTCGAAGAACGCCGGATCGCGCAGCAGCGGCGCGGCCGCGTTCAGCACGCGCGCACGATCTTCGTCCCCGAGCTCGTACCAGTGAAAGAGCCCGCCGCGCACGAACGCCGCATCGGTATTCGGCCGGTGCGGTGCCAGCAACTTCGCATGCGCGTACCCGGCCCGCCACAGTTCGATGCGCCGCGGCGAATCGGAATCCAGCGCTTCATCGACGATCTTGCTGGCCAGCAACCAATCCGCGGGCGAGTTGCCCAACGCAGGACGGGCTTCAGTCCGTCCCAGCTCGAGCGCGAGGAACACGGCACACAGGACGGCGACGAGCACCAGCATCACCTGCCGCGTGGCCCGCGTCATCGCGCCGCCTCCTCGAGCACCTGCTCCCACGCCGCGAATGCATGCCGCGGCGCGAAGCGATGCAGATACAGCTCGCGTCCGCGCGCGCCCATCGCCGAGGCGGCGTCGCGGTCGCGCGCGAGCGTCGCGATCGCGCGTACCAGTCCTTCCACGTCTCCCTCGTCGACCACGATGCCGCAATGGTACGCGTCGATGAGGCGCGCCAGCTCGCCGTCGCGCGCGCCGATGAACAGCACCGGCCGCGCCACGGCCAGGATGCCGTAGAACTTGCTCGGCACGATCAGCCCTTCGAGCGCGGGACGCAGCGACACCAGGTGCGCGTCGACCGAGGAGAGACTCTCGCTGAGCTGCTCGCGCGGGACGTAGTCGCGGAACTCCGCATTCGCGGGCGCCTCGCGCTTCACATGCGCGAGCTGCGCCCCGCCGCCCGTGAAGACGAACCGCACCTCGGGCAGCCGCTGCATCGCCCCGAGAATCGTGTCGAAGTCGTGCGCGCGCCCAAGGTTGCCCGAGTAGCCAATGGAAAATGTGGAGCGGGCTTCAGCCCGCTGGAACGGCCGCAGATTCCCATCCGCCCAGTTATGAATGACCACCCCGCGCGGCACCCGCGCACTCATCAACTCCCCGAGCACGACGTTCGCGCGCGCACGCCGCAAGGACCAGTCGCGCAGCCGCTTCACCAGCGGCAGGCGGATCTTCAGCGCCTCCGCCACCTCGGGAAAAAGGTCCTGCACCCAGTTCACCACCCGCTTCGACGCAAACGCCGCGATCACCGACAGCAGCGGCGGATCGGTCATGGCGACGACCACGGCGTCGCGGTTGCGCCGCATCGCGAAGAACGCCGAGAGATAGAACGTCAGATAGTCGATCGCGCGCCCGAACAGTCCCGCGCGGCCGAAGCGCGTCGACCAGACCCGCTCGATGTGCACGCCATTCGCAACTTCTCGCGATGCGAGCCGCGCACGCGCGTCGTCATAGCGCTGCCGGCTGGTGATGGCCCCGACCTCCCACCCGCGCGAAGCCAGATGAAACGCGAGGTCGGTCGCGATCTGACTTGTTGCAGAATGGTCCGGATGGAAGTAGCGATTCACGAAGAGCACGCGACGCAAGCATGATCATTCTAGGATTGAACGCCCACCACGCCGACGCCTCCGCCTGCATCGTCGTCGACGGGAAGCTCGTCGCTGCCGCCGAGGAGGAGCGCTTCCGCCGCGTCAAACACTGGGCCGGCTTCCCTTCCGCGGCCGTGAAGTACTGCCTCGACGAGGCCGGCGTCACGCTGAACCAGGTCGATCACATCGCCGTCAACCGCGACCCGAACGCGCGCCTCATGCAGCGGATGAAGTTCATCCTGGCCAAACGTCCCTCCGTGGCCGCGATCAAGCGCCGCCTCGAGAACCGCTCGAAGATCAAGGACCTGCGCACGGAAATCGTCGAGACTTTCAGGCTCGACTCGCTGAAGCCGAAGCTGCACCACGTCGAGCATCACCGCGCGCATCTCGCCTCGGCCTTCTTCGTCGCGCCGTTCGAGGAAGCGGCCGTGTTGTCGATCGACGGCTTCGGCGATTTCGTCAGCTCGATGTGGGGCGTGGCCCGCGGCAATCACATCGAGGTCCTCGGCGAGATCGGCTTCCCGCACTCCCTCGGCATCTTCTACACCGCCATGACGCAGTACCTCGGCTTCCCGCACTACGGCGACGAGTACAAGGTCATGGGGCTCGCGCCGTACGGCAAGCCGGTCTTCATGGACGAGATGCGCGACATCGTGCACGTGAAGGACGGCCGCTTCGCGCTGAACCTCGACTACTTCACGCATCACACCGTCGGGCTGGACATGGTCTGGCAGGGCGGCTCGCCGGTCATCGGTCCGGTGTACTCGGAGAAGCTCGTGGAGAAGCTCGGCGCCGCGCGCGCGGCCAGCGATCCGATGGCGCAGCGGCACAAGGATCTCGCCGCGTCGATGCAGGCGATGTTCGAGGAGGCCTACTTCGAGCTCGCCAACGCGCTGCACGCGAAGACGAAGATCGACAACTTCTGCCTCGCCGGCGGCTGCGGCTACAACAGCGTCGCCAACGGCCTCGTGTTCGACCGCTCGCCGTACCGCGAGCAGTACATCCAGGCCGCGGCCGGCGATGCCGGCGGCGCAATCGGCGCGGCGTACTGGGTCTGGAACGAGGAGCTGAAGAATCCGCGCTCGTTCGTCATGGACCACGCGTACTGGGGTCCGGAGTACAGCGCGGCCGAGGTGGACAAGGCCGTCCTCGCGCGCCGCGAGGACCTCGACGAGGCGCACTGCGTGCTGCACCGCGTGAAGGAAGAGCGCGACCTCTGCATGCGCACCGCGGAACAGATCGCGAAGGGGAACGTGGTCGGCTGGTTCCAGGGAAGGATGGAATGGGGCCCGCGCGCGCTGGGCAACCGCTCCATCGTCTGCGATCCCCGCCGCGCCGACATGAAGGACATCCTCAATCACAAGATCAAACGCCGTGAGTCGTTCCGCCCCTTCGCGCCGTCGGTGCTCCGCGAGTCGGTCGGCGAGTGGTTCGAGACCGACTACGACGTGCCGTTCATGCTGCAGGTCTACCAGATCCGCGAAGAGAAACGCGCTTCGATCCCCGCGGTGACGCACGTCAACGGGAGCGGCCGCCTGCAATCAGTCACTGAATCGCAGAACCCCCGCTATCACCACCTCATCCAGGCCTTCCGCGACCTCACCGGAGTCCCCATCGTCCTCAACACCAGCTTCAACGAAAACGAGCCGGTGGTGAACACGCCGGCCGAGGCGCTGGATTGTTTCCTGAGGACGAAGATGGACCTGCTGGTGATGGGAGATCTGATGATTCAGCGGGTGTGACTCCTACCACCCAGACCACCACCGCCTCCGACATGACCGTCGTCGAGTAGAGGACGTAACTCGGCGTGAGCACGGCCATCGCCCAGCCGACGCGCACGTCATCGTAGAGGCGATACGCGAGCGCCGCTGCCGCGCCCGCGGCGAGCCAGTTCAGGAAGACGGCGATGAGTGGCCATCGCACCGCGCCGAGGAGCGCCAGCAGCAGCGGATAGCCGGGAAAGACGCGGCGGTCGTACTCTGCCAGTCCGGCGAATCCTTCCGTGATCGCCGAGGCATACGCGAGGTACGCGGGAGCATCGCGGAGCCGGACAGGCTGAAGCCTGTCCTACGTCACGCCAGATCGTCCGGACGCAGATCCGTCGTGGCCATGGCGATCGTCACGGCGAGCAGCCGCACCGCGATCGTCGCGACCACGAGCATCAGCATTGACCGGCGCACGTGCTCCTTCATCGCCGCAGCAGCTCCCGCGACAGCATCAGCTCCGCCACGAAACGCTCCCACACGTAACGCAGCCCGGCGCGTCCGTCGAGGATCAGTCCCTTCACGAAGAGCGTGTGCACCACGACGGCAAACGGCGCGACGATGACGAGCTTGCGGATGCGTCCCGCGAGGCCGAGGGAGCGCGGGTCGCGCAGGCGCAGCTTCTCCGCCTCCTGCACCATGTAGCGCTTCTGCCGCTCGACGAACGAGCGGAACGACTTGCGGTCGTCGTGCACGAGCGGCGTGTGGAGATCGCCGACGTCGCCATCGACTGTGATGCGGTGCGTGTGACCGTCCTGCCAGAAGGATGAGTGGGACTTTGCCGCGAGCACGACGCGCGGAGGATAGAGCGACGCGCGCAGCGTGCGCCCGTTCACGGCGTAGCGGAACGCGGCGCGATACGCGCGGATCGAGCCTGGTGCCAGTGATGAAAGCTCGCGCGTGAACTCCTCGGGGACGAAGTAGTCTGCGTCGAGCGCGAGGAACCACGGCGTGCGCACCTGCTGCTGCGCGAACGTCCACTGCCCGGCGTGATCGTCGAACGCGCGCTGGATCACTCGCACGTTGGGAAAGCTCCGCGCGATCTCCACCGTCGCGTCGGACGAGAAGCTGTCGACGACGAGCACCTCACGCGCCCAGGTGAGCTGCCCGAGCGTGCGCGCGATGTTCGGCTCCTCGTCCTTCGTGAGGATCACCGGCGTGATCTGATCGAGCAATACGCCTCCTCCATCTCCTGCGCCACGCGCGGCCATGCGAAGCGCGACTCCACGAGTGCGCGTCCGTTGCGTCCCATCTCCGCGCGCCGCGCGGCATCGTCGAGCAGCGCCGGCACGTCGTCGAGTCCGATCACGCCCGCGTTCGCGCGCGCCACTTCCTCCGCGAGACCGACGCCGGACGAAAGCACGACCGGCGTCTCCATCGCCAGCGCCTCCAGCACCGCGTTGCCGAAATTCTCGGACGTCGACAGCAGGACGAAGAGCGTCGCCCGCGCGAGCAGGTCGTCCTTTGCCGCGCCGTACACCGGCCCGAGGAACTCCACGTTCGCGCCGACGCGCGCAGCAAGCTCGCGGAGCCGCGGCGTCAGGTTCTCCTCGTCGTTGCCCGCGACCAGCAGCCGTGCACGGAGCCGCGGCAACGCCTCGATCACGCGATCGAGTCCCTTCTTCCAGTTCACGCGCCCGAGGAAGAGCAGCGTGCGCTCCTCGCGCGTGACATCGGGACGCAAAGGCAGGTCGACGCCGTTCGGAATGACGACAGGCGACGGCAGCGGCAGTCCGACGCGTTGCGCATCTTCGAGCTCGAGAGCAGAGGTGAAATGAATCGCGGACGCGTGCGCGAACCCGCGCCGCTCGAAGAGCCGCAGCCACAGCGTCTTCGCGAACCGGCTCTTCCGCGCGATCAGCTCCGGCACGAGCATCCCCCGCGGCGAGATCACGTACGGCACGCCCGCCGTGCGCGCCGCACGCGCCGCGGCCACGCCCGGCCAGAGATACACCGCATGGGTGTGCACCACGTCAAACGCGCGAGTGTGCTCGGCCAGCGCACGCCGCATCGCCGGGGACCAGTAGACGCGCGGCTGCGGCGAGGAGAAGTAGCGCACCTGCACGCCATCGACATTCACGGGCGTGGACACCGGCACGTCGAGCGTCCCGTCACCGTCGACGTTCGTCGTGAAGACGTACACCTCGTGCCCGCGCGCGGCCAGCGCCCTGCACAGTCCGTGGACGGCCACGATCGGCCCGCCGTATCGCCGCGCCGGGAAGTAGGTCGGAACGACGTGCAGGATCTTCACGCGGTCTGTGGTGCGGGAACGGCGACGGCCGCGGCGGCGGACTCCTGCGCCACGCGCTCGTCGAGCGTGGCCGTGGCGAAGAGGCATCCGGCGAGAAACGCGGTCATCAGCGTCAGCACCGGATCGGAGTATGCCTGCGCCGACGCCAGGAAGTTGCCGATGTTGGCCACGACCATGGCGAAGAGCGCCACGCGGATGATCTGCGACGTGCCGGGGATGTCGCCCACGGAGCTGATGCGCATCATCATCCGCAGGATGGCCCACGCCAGCAGCATCGCCACGATCAGGCCGGGCAGCCCGAGCTCCGCGGTCAGCTTGCCGAGGCCTCCTTCCTGCCAGCCGAAGTCGGTCTCGCGTCCGCTGACGTGACGGATGCCCTGCGTCGCGGCGCCCAGTCCCGCGCCGAGGATCGATCCCTGTTGCAGCGTGCCGATCAGTCCTCCCTCCAGCCGCTGCAGCACTTCCCCAGCCGTGGTCTTCGCGCCGCGCGCGTACACCTCGGTGTCCCGTCCGGAGCGGATCTCGTTGATCACCAGCCCGAGAGCCGCGCCGAGGATGACGATCAGCGCCGCCTGCGCCGTCGTCAGGCGGCGGAGGTAGCGCCAGAGGAACGCCAGCGCGAAGATCAGCACCATGTAGATGGCCTTGCGGCGTCCGCTGATGAGGCAGTTCAGGAAGCCCCACGCGGCGAGCGCGATCCACGGCCAGGCGCGGCTCAGCACGCGCGCGCGCACGGCCAGCGTCACCGCGATGGCGGTCAGCATCGCCGCGTGCCAGCCCATGATGTCGGGCGCGCGGTAGATGCCGGAGAGCACGCGGATCTCGATGCCCGGCAGATGGCGGATGTAGCCCCACGGCATGGCCACCATCCCCAGCACCGGCGAGCGCACCCAGAGGTACTCGAGCACGGTGCCGATCATCGCCACCGAGGTCACGATCGCGTAGAACTGGAAGAAGCGGACGAGCTGCTCCTCGCGCGTCAGCCACGAGTAGCCGAGCAGCACGGCCGGGATGGGGAGGAGATAGATGAGGAAGCTGAGCGCCGGCACCTTCCACGCGCTGAGGCCGAACGTGGCCAGCCCGTTCATGGCGGCGAAGACGAGCATGGCCAGGAAGAGGGCGATGGTGGAGTAGAGGTTGGGGAAGCGGCGCGCGAAGTCGACGCGGTTGCGCTGCAGCGCGCCGAGGGCGGCGAAGAGGATCACCGCGTAGACGGCCACGATGCTCATCGTCAGCACGGCCGGCGTCCCCGGCGTCAGCTTGCGCACCGGATCCTGCAGGATGCCGCACAGCACCGCGGCCAGCCAGCCGTGACGCCAGTTCGACAAGGCGACCGCCATCGAGGCGAGCAGGAGCGCTCCGAAGAGCATCGTGATCATGACGAGTCCTTGCGCGCAACAACCCGCAGGCGGCGTCCCTTCCGATGCAGCCGCCGGGCGAGCAGGAGCCCGCGCCATTCTCCGATGAGTTTGCCTGGGATGCGCCACGGATGCGCGGCCAGGTAACGCGTGCCGACGTTCTGCACGATGCGCCGCGCCGCGTAGCGCCAGAAGCGCGGCATGTGCTGCAGCGCGAAGTAGTAGTCGCCGGCGGAGTGGGCGGGGATGGGGGCGGTGCGATGGTCGCCGTAGCTGCGCAGGCCGCCGGTGGAGAGTTGCAGATGACGCAGCGAGGCGCGCGGCTCGAAGAGGATCTTCCCGCCGGCGGCGGTGACGCGCATGGCGAAATCGGTCTCGAAGCGATACGCGGCGCCGATGAAGTTCTCGTCGAAGCCGCCGATCTGCAGCGCGCGCTCCCGCTTGACCGAGAGGTTGCCGGCCATGACGTTGTTCACGTAGCAGCTCTCGCTGCTGTTGAATCGGAAGGAGAGGCCGCCCAACGTAGGACAGGCTTCAGCCTGTCCGGGGCAGGCTGAAGCCTGCCCTACGTGTGGTTCTTCTCCCGGCTGCAGCACCTGTCCGGCGACGGCCCACACATCGTCGTTCGCGTGCGCGGCGAGGTGCGCGCCGGCGATGTCTGCGTTGGGAATGATGTCGTCGTCGAAGAAGAGGACCAGCGGCGTGGCGGCCGCGACGAGGGCATCGTTCATCGCCTTCGGGATGGACGGCTGTTCGAGCCTGAGCCAGCGGATGTCGCCCCGCTCGTGCCACGCACGCAGCCGCGCCTCCACGTCGGGCGGATGCATCTTCGTCTGATCGGCGATGAGAATCGCATCCGCGCGCGGCGTCAGCGCGAGCAGCCGCTCGATGGTCTCGACGAGGATCGCGCCGCGGTTGTACGTCGGGATGGCGATGGTGAGCGTCATCGCAGCGCTTCCTTCACTCCCTCGACGCCGCGCGCGTAGTCCCATGTCGCGATGATCTCGCGCGAGCGCTGGCCCATGCGTGCGCGGAGCGTGTCGTCCATCAGCGCGTCCATCGCGCGCGCCAGCGCGGCGTCGTCGCCGGCGGGATAGACGAGCGCGTTCTCTCCTTCGAGGACGATGTCGCCCAGCGAGCCGCAGCGGTCGGTGACGACGACGGGGAGGCCGCAAGCCATGGCCTCGTTGATCACCGCGCCGCGCGGCTCGTAGGTCGAGGGGAGGACGAACGCGTCGCACATCGCGTAATGCTCCGGCAGGTCGGCCTGATTGACGAAGCCGGCGAAGCGGACGTTCAGCTGCTGCTCTTTCGCAAAGCTCTCGAGTGGCTCGCGCAGCTCGCCGTGCCCGAGGAAGACCACCACCGCCCGGTCGCGCTGCTGCATGCGGGCCAGCGCGCGGAGGAGCGTCATCGGATCCTTGCGGGCCACGAGCTTGGCGGAGAAGACGAAGGCGACCTGCTCTGCGCCGATTCCGAATCGCGTGCGCATTGCGTCGCGCGCACCGCCCGCGTTCGCGAAGCGCTCGTTGTCGATGGCCCACGGCAGGAGGAAGAAGCGTTCGCGCTTCGCGCCGTAGTGCGCGTAGTACTCCGCGTTCAACGCGCCGGAGACCATGAAACCGCTGGCCAGCTGGAACACGCCGCGCAGAAACGCCGCCCGTACGCGATCGCGCCAGTTCCTCACCTCGGGCGGAAAACTGCTGTCGCCGTAGAGAAAGAACGGCGTCCCGGTGGCGCGGCAGGCGGCGATGGCCAGCAGCGAGGTGATGGTTCCCCAGCCGAGGAAGAGCAGCACCGCGTCGTAGCGCGCGACCTTCGTCACGATGCCCGGGTTGATCAGCCGCGTGTAGCCGTCACCCCAGCCGAAGTTGCGCAGGAAGACGTGTGCGTAGCCCTGCAGCAGCTCGATGTCCCAGCGCAGCGAAGTGCCCATGTCTTCGTCGCGATAGACCTCCGCGCCGGCGCGCGAGCAGTAGTAGACGGTGACGTCGACCTCCTTCGCCAGGCGGCGGAAGAAGGGATCCTGATACTGGATCACGTGCGAGGCGACGATGGCCAGCCGCTTCGTCATCGCCGCGCCTCGTAAAACGCGGTCAGCTCGCGCGCGACGCGCTCCCACGTATGCGCGTGCGCGGTGGCGATGGCCGCGGCGCTCATCGCCTGCGCGCGTTGCGGATCGCGCAGGATCGCCAGCGTGGCGTCGGCAAGCGCCTCCGCATCGCCGGCCGGCACGAGGCAGCCGTTGCGTCCATGCTCGATGAGGTCGCGCATCGCCCCCGCGTCGCTGGCCACGACGCACAGCCCGCGGCTCATCGCCTCCAGAAACGCCTTCCCGAATCCCTCGAAGAAAGAGGGAAAGAGAAAGAGGCCGTGCGCGTCGTAGACGTCACGCAGCGCGTCCTGGGTGGTCCAGTGCAACAGCTCGACGGGCGTGGTGAGCAGCGCGCGCACGGCGTCGTGATGGCTGCGGTCGCACACCCACGTGAAGCGCACGTCCGGCTCCGCCGCGGCGATGCGGTTCATCGCCTCGGCCGCGATCATCGGCGCCTTCATGAACGCGAACTGCGCGACGTGCAGCACGCGGCGCAGACGTCCCGGCGTGACGGGCCGCGCATCGCGCAGGTAGTCGTCGGGCACCGCCTGCGGGATGACGGCGATCTTCGCGCGATCGACGTGCAGCCGCTCCGCGAGAAAGTCCGCATCGAGCGTCGACGACACGATGTGCCCATCCGCCTCACGCGCGATGGCCCGCGAGTGCCGGGCCAGCATCGGCGCGAGCACGCGCGAGGCGAGCTGCCGCGCCGCGCCGCGACGTTCCTCGCCGTATTTGGCGAGCCACGGCGCGAGCGTCTCCACCACGTTGAGCTCGAGACCATGCGAGCGGTGGATGAAGACCGTTCGCGGCGCGAGCCGATGGACCGCCCGCGCGGCGCGGAAGCCGTGCGGCTGATTGACGTGCACGACGTCGTACGCCTTCGCCTGCAGCGCGCGCCGCGCGGCGCGCTCGTACGCGCGCGGCAGCTCGAGCAGCAGATGCAGGTTGCCGTGCCGGATCTTCCGCCCGAGGTCGTCCGCCCAGACGTTGTCGACGTCGTGCCCGAGGGCGCGCAGCGCGCGCGCGGTCTGCACCTCCGTGCCCGCGGCGCCGCGATTCGGATCGGCCGGCGTGTCCGCCATCATCAGAATGCGCACGGAGAGATCTTATGATGCCGCCCGATGCTCTCCCGCCTGATCCGCCTGCCGCTGCGGCTGATTCCGATGCGCGCCGTGATGCGCGTGCTCTCCGGACCGCTGCGCGGCCGGCGCTGGATCGCCGGCGCGGCCACGCATGGCTGCTGGCTGGGCACGTACGAGCGCGACGCGCAGCGCGTGTTCGCGCGGCACGTCCACGCCGGCGACGTCGTGTACGACATCGGCGCGAACGTGGGCTTCTTCACGCTGCTGGCGTCGAAGCTCGCGAAGGAGGTCTACGCGTTCGAGCCGCTGCCGCGCAATCTCGGATTTCTGCGCGAGCACGTGCGCATGAACGATGCGGCGAACGTGCACGTGCTGCCGCTCGCCGTCTCCGATCGCGCAGGCACGGCGCGCTTCGCGGCGGCGGAGAATCCCGCCATGGGCGGCCTCTCCGATCGCGGCGGCATCGAGGTCGAGACGGCGACCCTCGATGCATTGCGCGCGACGCTCCCCGCGCCGTCGTTCATCAAGATGGACATCGAAGGAGGGGAGTACGCGGCGCTCACCGGCGCGGCGGCGGTGCTCCGTCAGGACGCGCCGAAGATCCTCCTCTCCGCGCACGGCTTCGAGCAGCACCAGCGCTGCAGCGAGCTGCTGCGGGGACTGGGGTACGAACTGGAGACGCTCGTCGACGGGTCGGCGGACGGCAACTACGTCCTGCTCGCTACAGCCGCTTATGCCGGCGCAGCCGCTTCGGGACCCCGATCCAGCCGCGGCTGACGAAGAACGCCAGCATCACCACGGTCACGATGCCCATCAGGCCGAGGGCGAACGGGTAGCCGTGCAGCCACTTGAGCTCCGGCATGTGCTCGAAGTTCATCCCGTAGATGCCGGCGATCAGCGTCAGCGGCAGCATCAACGCGGAGAAGATGGTCAGCACCTTCATGATGTCGTTGGTGCGGTTGGCCACGACGGAGAGGTACGCGTCCATGGTGCCGGTCATCTGATCGCGGTCGACGTCGATGGTCTCGCTGATGCGGAACATGTGGTCGTAGACGTCGCGGAAGTAGATGAGGTGCTCGCGCTGGATGAAGCGCGCGTCGCCGCGGGAGATCTGGTTGAGCAGCTCGCGCTGCGGCAGCGAGTGCCGCCGCAGCACGTTGACGTCGCGCTTGAGGTGCAGCAGCTCGTCGAGATGCATGTTGTCGGCATTCTCGAAGATGCGGTCCTGCAGGTCGTCCACCGCCTCCTCGATCTGCTCGAGCAGCGGAAAGTGCGCGTCGACCATGGCGTCGACGATGGCGTAGAGGAGGAAGTCGGTGCCGCGCTCGATGAGGCGCCGGTCGCCGTTGCCGAGCCGGTTGCAGATGGAGTCGACCGTGACCAGCGGACGGCGGTGCACGGTGAAGAGGAAGTTCTTCCCGAGGAACGCCGCGATCTTGTACGTCTCCGACTGGTGGGCGGAGACGTTCACGTCGACCGTGCGGAAGATGAAGAAGTCGTACTGCGAGAAGGAGTCGTACTTCGGCAGCGTGTTCGGCGAGAGCGTGTCCTCGGCCGCGAGCTCGTGGAAGCCGAAGCGCTCCTCGAGCAGCGGCTCGATCACGTCCTGCACCGGCTCCTGGATGTCCACCCAGAGCTTCTGATCCTCCGCCTCGCGCGTCCAGTCGTCCATCAGTGCGGCGCCCCCCTGGCGGAGGACGCCGTCTTTCAGCAGCGAGACGCGGATGGTGGTCACAGCAGATTCGCGAGCGCCGTGTACTGGCGGCTCTGCGACGTGGCCACGGCCTCGTACGTGATCTGTCCCTGATACACGTTGACGCCCTCGGCCAGGCCGGAGTTCATGCGCACCGCTTTCTCGAAGCCCATGCTGGCGAGCAGGCGCGTGTACGGGAGCGTGGCGTTGGTGAGTGCGATGGTCGAGGTGCGCGGCACCGCGCCGGGCATGTTCGCGACGCAGTAATGCACGACGCCGTCGACCTCGTACACCGGATCGGAGTGCGTGGTCGGATGCGCGGTCTCCACGCAGCCGCCCTGGTCGATGGCCACGTCGACGATCACGGCGCCTTTCTTCATGGTGCCGACCATCGCGCGGGTGACGAGCTTCGGCGCGGCGGCCCCGGGGATGAGCACGCCGCCGATGAGCAGGTCGGCGCGGCGCACCGCGTCTTCGATGTGCGCGCGGCTGGAGGCGAGCGTCTGCACGTCGCCGCGGAAGATGTCGTCGAGCTGGCGCAGGCGGTCGAGGCTCACGTCGAGGATGGTCACGCGCGCGCCGAGGCCCACGGCCATCTTCGCGGCGTTGGTGCCGACCACGCCGCCGCCGATGATGATCACGTCCGCGGGGAGCGTGCCGGGCACGCCGCCGAGGAGCACGCCGCGGCCGTTGTTCGGACGATGCAGGTAATACGCGCCGACGTGCACGGACATGCGGCCCGCGACTTCCGACATCGGCGTGAGCAGCGGGAGCGTGCGCTTCCGCTCGTCGGTGATGGTCTCGTAGGCCACGCCGACGATCTTCTTCTTGAGCAGTTCTTCGGTGAGGTCCGGAACCGGGGCGAGGTGCAGGTAGGTGAAGAGGAGCTGGCCGTCCTTGAGGCGCTTGAGATCGGGAGCGATCGGCTCCTTCACTTTCACGATCATGTCCGCCTCGCCGTAGACGGCGTCGGCGTCGGGAAGGATGGTCGCGCCGGCGGCGGTGTACTCCTCGTCGGAGAAGCCGCTGCCGTCGCCCGCGCCTTTCTGCACGAAGACCTGGTGCCCGTCGGCGGTGAGGTCGCGAGCCCCGCCGGGGGTCATGCCTACGCGGTATTCGTTGTTCTTGATCTCGGTCGGTACGCCGATCCGCATGGTGGTGAGTCTCCCATCTCGCTGATGAAGTTCCGCGCAGAGGATGCGCGTCAGCGGCGGCGTATTTAATCACACGAAGGGCGGGCCGGAGCCCGCCCTTCCATCATGATGTTCAGGGGCGCGAAGCGCGTCGCCGCGTGGTCTGCTGCGGCGGCGGCTGCACGCCGAACTTGTCGGGCGCGACCCACTGCGCGGCGGCCAGCGCGTCGATCATTCCCCAGCCCGTCTCGTGATCCCACCCCGGCACGCCGGCGTCCTGCGCGGTGTTGCGCAGGATCTTCAGGATCTCGTTCGAGTTGAGCGTCGGATCGAGCGCCAGCATCATCGCCACGGCGGCGCTGGCGTGCGGCGCGGCCATCGACGTGCCGCTGGAGAGGCCGTAGCGCGCGAACTCGAAGGCCACCGTGGCGGTCTGGTTCTGCATGGCCAGCAGCTTCTGCCCGTCCTCGTACGTGACGTTCACGGTCAGCGGGAACTTGTAGTCGTTCCACCCTTCGCCGCAGTCGGGGCCGGGGCAGCCCTTCGGCAGGAGCGTGAACGGCTTGAGGCCGATCTCCGGCTCGTTGTCGTAGATGATCACCGCCAGCGCGCCCGCTTCCTTCGCGTTGCGCGACTTCTCGCGGAAGGCGTTGTCGCCGCGGCCGATCAGGGCGATGTTGCCGCTCACCGCCGCCGGGAACTCGCCCGGGCGGCCGAGGGCGCAGTTGACGATGCGCGCGGTGACGGAGCCCTTCGGCGAGCCGATCGTGCCGCGCGAGGCGATGGCCTGCGTGCCGGCCAGGATGTCCGACTCTTCGATGAAGTTCGTCGGCACGGTCGACGGCAGGCCGACGCCCGGCGCGACGAGCGCCATGTGTCCGCCGTACGCCGAGAACTCCGCGCGCTGCTTGTCCGCATCGGCGGCGCCGATGGCGATGACGCCGCTGAACCTGGCCGGATAGTCGAGGTTGGCCACGCCGGTGTTGCCCGTCGCGGCGATGAGGATGATGCCCTGCTCGATGGCCTTCGCCACCGCCTCGCGCTCGAGCCTTCCTCCCTCGGCCGTGGAGCCGAAGGACATGTTCACCACCCAGCGTCCGCCGAGCTCCTGTGCCTTGGTCATGACCCAGTCGAGGCCCGCGGCGATCTGTTCGTCGAAGCCTTTGCCCTGCTGGTTGAGGACCTTCACCGCCCACAGCTTCACGTCGGGGGCGATGCCGACGACGCCGAACTCGTTGTTCGTCGCCGCGATCGTGCCGGCGACGTGGGTGCCGTGGAAGTAGTCGTCGAGCGGCGGCGACTTCGAATCGATGATGTTCGTCCCGCCGGCGTAGACCGGCTCGAGATCGGGATGGTCGTAGTCGATGCCGCTGTCGAGCACGACGACGTTGATGCCGCCGCCGCGCGTGACGGGCCACACCTCGGCGCCCCTCACTGCGTCGAGGCCCCACGGGCGCACCTGCTTCGAGTAGCTGACCAGGCGCGCCGGCGTGAGGCCTTCCAGCGTGGCCGTGGCGCGGCGCTCGACGACCGGCTCCACGGCGCGGACGCCCGGCGTCGCGCGCAGCGCCTCCGCCTCTTCGGGCGTGAGGTCGGCGGCGAAGCCGTGCAGGTTGCGGAAGGTGCGCAGGCGCGGCGAGCCCTCACCCTTCGCGGCGTTCGTGGCGATGCTGAGCGCGGAAGCGCGCGGCACGCCATCGGTCGCGATCGTGTATCGCTGGCGCGACTGGGCGAGGGAGGGAAGGGCGAGGCCGAGTGCGGCCAGGACGACGAGGATTCGATTCATTTCGTTTTTTGGTTCCGTGCGGACGGTCGCAGTTATTGTATGCAAGATACCACGGAGTGGAGGACAGGCAATCCTGCCTGTCCTGGCGCGACCGAGGACAGGCAGGATTGCCTGTCCTCCACCTCACTGCACATCACCGCCTCAGAACGCGACGCCCCGTGCGAGGCCACTGCGTCCAGCCGATGTCCATCATCTGGTAGATCGAGAGATCGACCGAGTCGAGGAGATCGCCGGAGATGAACGGCTCCATCAGCAGGTTCGGCGAGGCCGTCGTGTCCCAGTGGTACAGCGACGAGCCGGACGAGAACGTGCACGGCGCGTAGAGCCGCAGGTAGCCTTCCGACGCGCCGGCCATGCGGGTCGGGTCGAGACGCAGCAGCGCGTTGACCGTGTTGTCCGTGGCCTGTCCGCGCAGTTCCGTGCCGTCGTCCTGGGTGAGGCTCATGACCGGAATGTGCACCGCGGGATCGCTGCCGCTCATCGACGGCGGCACGTTCACGCAGTTCGCTTCCTTGCGGTTGTCGATGATGACCAGCCCGACCGCGCCCGCGGCCTGCGCCATCAGCGCCTTCTGCACGAACGTGCAGGTGCCGCGGTCGACGAGCGAGATCTTCCCGGCGACGTCGGCGGCGTTGTCGTACTGCGTGCAGCCGTCGGTGGTCAGCGGACCTTCTTCGTTGTTCGCATCGACCGCCGGCACCACGCGCCCGCTCATCGAGGCGATGCTGAGCGCCGGACCGAAGCTGGCCGTGCCGACGTCGTAGTTCTTCACGCCGGCGGTGAGCACCGGCGGGCGGCGCAGCAGTTGCGCGGCTTTCGCGGTGACGTTCGGGCCGTTCCACACCAGCTTGCCCGTGTTGGTCGACGACACTTTGCGCTGCTGGGGGGTCAGTTGATCCCACGTGCGGCCGGCGGTGAGGTCGAGCATGTGCAGGTCGTACACGGTGGGGCGGTTGTCGAAGAAGTCGATGCCGCGGCCGGACATCCCCAGGCCGTGACCGATCTCGTGCAGCGCCACGGTGAGCAGCGACTCGTCGTTGCCCTCGTCGACGTTCAGCCCGTAGTACCAGCCGCGATCGCCGCGGCAGGCCTCCGTGTCCATCGCCAGGTTGAACATCACGAAGATGTCGGCGTCGTTGGGCGTGAGATCGCGTCCGGCGAACTTGTTCGCCAGCGCGGCCGGATACCAGACGTTCTCGCGCGGTGCGTTGGTGAAGTTGGCGCTCCACGTCACCGAGTTCGCCGCCGCCAGGACCACGCCGGTATCGTCGCAGTCCATCGACTGGAAGTTGGCGCGCACGCGGATGTCGACGTCCGTGTCGAGCTGCGTGGTCCAGCGCTGCGCGGCGAACTCCAGGACGTTGCGGCGCTGCTGCCCGAGCGTCGTCCCGGCGTTGCCCGCGATGGGCACGGCCGGCGTCGAGTCGTTCAGTCCCACGCCCGGCGCGTCGGTGTTCACGATGATCATCCGGCCCGTGCCGGCCGAGAGGCTCGCCGCCACGGCGAGAAGGGAGAGAAGAAGAAGGCCGCGGAGCTTCATCAGTGCTCGTGTCCTTCCGCGCGCTCGATTTTCTCGACCGGCGCGGCGAAGAACTTCTTCGCCTCGTCGTGGCTGCTCACGCAGCCTTTGATCAACTCTCCGTCGGGACCGATGCGGGCCACGACCACTTCCATCGCGAACGCGGTCACGGTCTCGCCGTCCTGCGTCTCGACCACGCCCGGTGCGAGGTCGAACAGCGCGCGGAGCGAGGCGCTCTCTTCGAGCGGCATGGCCGCCTCGCGCGAGCGCGCGGGATTCGCGGCATGCGCGGAGAGCGCGGTCAGAACGAATACTGCGGCGACGGCGATCAGGCGTCGGGTCATGGATTCTCCTGCGGTTCCGTTGGTCAATGGCGTCGGCGGGTGAGGAAGCGGCGTCCTGTGGTCGGCGTGGCGGGGAACGCGCTCGGCGCGAGCATCTTTGCCGCGGCGAAGACGTCGATCTGTCCGTAGCCGTAGAAGTCGTCGCGTCCCGGCGCGCCGAGGTCGGTCGCGGTCGTGATCAGGGCATTGGTGAGCTGTGCGGGAGTGGCGTCCGGCGCGAGCGACCAGAGCAGCGCGATCGCGCCCGCCACGTGCGGCGACGCCATCGACGTCCCGCTCTTCATGTCGTAGTCGTCCGGCTCGTAGGCGATGCTCATGCGGCCGGAGCCGCGCGCGGCCAGCACGTCGCCGTCGGCCTTGCTCATCCCCACGGCGATCGGCCATGGGTAGTTCTTCGCCTCCGGATCTTCCGGCGGCAGCAGCGTCCAGGCGTAGTTGGTGTCGTCGTGATTGAAGAACGCCACCGCCACGGCGCCCGCCTCGTTCGCGCGGCGCGTCTTGTCGGCGAACGTGTCGCCGCCGCGCTTGACCAGCGCGATCTTGCCGCGCACGGACGCGGGGAAGTCGTTCGGGCCGCCGAGGCCGCAGTAGACGTAGTCCGCGGTGACGTTGCCGATCTTCGCGCCGACGAGCGGCTTGGTGAGGACCACCTTCTCGTCCGCGCGCGCGTACGACATCCAGTAGCCGCCGCTGAGCACCGTCGAGAGGATGCGCACGCCGGGCGCGACGAAGTCGAGCTCCGGTCCCATGTTCGAGAAGTTCGCGCGCTCCTTGGTCTCGCCCACCGCGCCCACGGCCACGACCTCGGGATAGGCGGCCGGGAACTCGACCGCCGCCGGCGTGGCCAGCGTCGACGTGTTCCCCGACGACGCGACCATGATCACCCCCTCGGCCGCCGCCTGGGTGAACATCTCGCGCTCGCCGATGCTCGGCGACGTGCCGCCCAGGGACATGTTCACGACCCAGCGTCCGCCGCTCTCTTTTTTCTTGTCGACGATCCACTGCAGCGCGGTGATGACGTCGTCCATCGTGCCGCGGCCGGTCTCGTCGACGACCTTCAGCGCCCAGAGGCGCACGCCCGGCGCGACGCCGATGACGCCGTACGCGTTGTTGGCCGCGCCGACGATGCCGGCGACGTGCGTGCCGTGGCCGATGTCGTCCAGCGGCTCGGCGTCGTAGATGACGTGATAGCCGCCGCCGTAGCCGGCCGCGAGCTCGGGATGCGTGGGATCGATGCCGGAGTCGACGATGGCCACGTTCACTTCACCGGCGCGGCGTCCGATCCACGTTTCCGGCGCGTGCACCTGCGACACTCCGTACGGGACGGTCTGCACGCCCGGCGTGGACGCGGTGGCGTGGATGCGCCGCTCGACGACCGGCTCGACCCAGCGCACGTCCGCGGAGCGGCGCAGCGCGCTCGCCTCCTCGGGCGTCAGGTCCGCGGCAAAGGCGTCGATGAGGTGGAACGCGCGTACGCGGCGCTCGGCCGGATCGGCCAGTTCTTTCGAGAGCGAGCCGATGCGCGCGCTGCGCTTCGTTCCCACGAGGTATCGCTGCGTCTCGCCTCCGAAGGCGGACGCGGCAATCAATACGGCAAGAGCCCCGAGGGCAAGACGCTTCATCAAATCTCCTGAGTCCGGACGATGGACGTTCAAAGACTAACACCGAATAACAAATTCCGGGAGTGCGGGAACGTCTGATACCGTACGCGTCCTATGTCTGACTGGAAACAGAACCTCGTCAACGACTCGCGCGGGATCATGGAGATGCTGCGCGACACGAAGACCATCGCCGTTCTCGGCATCAAACCGGAGTCGCATGCGTCGCAGGCCGGGCACTACGTGGCCGCGCACATGCTGGCGGAAGGGTACGACATCATCCCCGTGCCGACGTACTACCCCGAAGTCACGGAGATCTTGGGCCGGCCGGTGTTCCGCACGGTGGCGGCGATCGGCCGTCCCATCGACATGGTGAACGTCTTCCGCCGCCCGCAGGACATCCCGCCGCACGTGGACGACATCATCGCGGCGAAGCCGAAGTACGTCTGGTTCCAGCTCGGCATCCGCAACGACGAGGCGGCGCAACGCCTGGCCGAAGCGGGGATCAAGGTCGTGCAGGACCGCTGTCTGATGGTGGAGCAGGGCCGCATGCGGTAGTTCGTGAGCGCGCTCCTCCGCTTCCCGCCGTACTCCCTCTGGGAGACGCGTACCGGCGCCGGCACGCCGGTGGTGCTGCTGCACGGATTGAGCGGATCGTCGCGCTGGTGGTCGCGGAACGTCGAGGCGCTGTCGGAGCAGCATCTCGTGGCCGCGGTCGATCTGGTCGGCTTCGGACACAACCGCCGCTTTTTCGGTCTTCCTCGCTTCCTTCCCTCGTTCTCCGAAACGACGTCGCTGCTGGCGCGCTGGCTGGAGACGTTCGGCGAGCCGGTGCATCTGATCGGCCACTCGATGGGGGGGCAGATCGCGATCGCGCTGACGTCGGAGCGGCCGGACCTCGTGCGCTCACTCATCCTCGTGAACGCCGCGGGGATGCCGTTCCACCTCGACCCGCGCCCGCACATGCGCGCGGTGCCTCGCCCTCCGTATGGAGGGATCGGCATCGCCCGCGTGCTGGTGCCCGATTTCTTTCGCGCCGGACCGGCGTCGGTGGCGGTGGCCAGCGCGCGCGTGGTGCGCGGCGACATGCGCGACCGCATGCACGCGATCCGCGTCCCGACCCTGCTGGTATGGGGGGAGAACGACCCGCTGGTGCCGCTCGTCTACGGCGAGGCGATGCAGCGCGAGATCGCCGGCTCGCGGCTGACGGTGATCCCCGGCGCCGCGCATGTGGCGATGTGGGACCGGCCTCGCGAGTTCAATCAGATCGCGCTTTCTTTTCTGAATGAAGTCGAATCATCGCCGTTCGTGCCCGCATTGCCCGCATTCTCGTGGGGCATTTCCGGCTTCACCTTCGGCATCGCGCACCGGCAGGCGGGCCCGCGGCGCGACCTCGTGCTCGTGCACGGCCTGGGGATGTCGAGCGCGTATTTTGTGGACCTCGCGCGCGAGTTGTTCGCGCGCGGCTGGAATCCCATCGCGCCGGACATTCCGGGATTCGGCGAGAGCGACAACGCCGCGCCGATGGGCCCGGCCGCACACGCGTCGCTGCTCGCCGCCTGGGCCGATTCGCTCGGCATCCGCGACGCGGTCTGGCTCGGCCACTCCATCGGCTGCAATGCGGTCGCGCATCTCTCGTCGTCGCGGCCGGATCTCGTCCGCAGGCCGATCTACGTCGGCCCCCTCTGGACCCGGCGGCACTGGACGCGCGTGATGTTGATGCTGATGCTGGACGCGCTCCGCGAGCCGCTGCCGCTCTACCGCTACGTCCTCGCAGCCTACTGGCGCACCGGCATCGCCCGCTGGTGGCGCACCTGGCGCCGCTTCATCCCCGACCTGGGCACGGTCCCCGCGAACGGCACATTCCTCGCCGGCGCCCGCGACCCACTCCCGGACCGTTCCTTCCTCACCCTGCGCGAGCTCCCCGGCGCCCACGCCTGCGTCTTCTCCCACCCGAAAGAGGTGGCGGAGGTTTTGTCAGAGCTTCGGGCGTGAGCCGCGCGAGGCGTGCCGATGTGCGGCTCGGAGCGAATCAGGTCGATCGCCGCATCGGTGTCGACGTCGAATGCGTCGGGCGCCTTCTCGGGTCCGGCGCCACCATGCAGACCCGCGCTCGATTT
>DASUSL010000452.1:0-4643 GCA_036375135.1 Thermoanaerobaculia bacterium
CTTACCAAAGCGGCGGCTATCCGCCGCCGCACTCCTGGATTACGGCCGGCAGCAGCCGCCGGGGGCGTAGCCGGCGTCGATCGCTTCCTGCCGCGTGTTGAACTTCGCCGTGCAGTTCGCGCACGACGCGTAACGGCACGAGCCGCGGTGAAACTTGCGCGAGCTGGTATTGCCGGAGTACGTCTCCGCGCGCGGCGCCTCATCGCCCGGCGCGCAGACGCCGCACGGCCGGTACCCGTGCTCGCGCGCCTCGGCCGCCGACGCGAACGTGGCCGTGCAGTTTTTGCACGAGTAGTAGCGGCAGCCCGACTGATGAAAGACGCGGCTCTGCGTGTTGCCGCGGTAGCTCTCCGCGAGCAGGGCGAGGGCGGGCACGAGCAGCGCCAGGAAGAAAAGCGCGCGGCGGTTCCGCATCACGACGACATTAGACACCGTTCAGAGGATGGAGTGGGTCACCCCATCCTCTGTACGTTACCTCACGCCGTGGTGCGCACCTGCCGCGGCGGCAGCATGTTGTGCCAGCGCGTCACCGTCTCCTGCGGCAGCACGAACTCCACCGTGCGGCTCGAGCTGCGCAGCCGCAGCACGCGTCCCACCTCCACGGGCTGGCCGGTGACCAGTTCCGTGTCGTACTCGATCTCGCGGACCCATTCCAGGTCCAGCGAGGCCTGCATGTCGGAGTTCTCGTAGAAGAGCGTGGAGTCGGTCAGCGCGAGCGCGACCTCCATGTGACGGTTGCCGTCCACCAGCTCGCCGCGGCCCACCATGCGTGAGCCGGAGCGGCGCTTCTCGATGAAACCGCCCACGCGGTTCATCGAGGAGCGGTTGATCAGATACCACGCCAGCAGTGCTGCGGCGATCGCGGCCAGCGGCCAGATCCAGATCATCATCAGTGCCTCCCTCGCGCGGTCGACGTCGGTGGAGGTTCAGCGCGGACGGGGACGGGACTCGTTGACCTTGAGCGACTGGCCGTTGACGTCGCGGCCGTCGAGACCGGCGATCGCCGCACGCGCTTCGTCGTCGTTGCCGTACTCGAGGAAGCCGAACCCTTTGGACGCGCCGCTCGAGCGCTCGGTGGCAACGTTCGCGGAGACGAGCGCACCGTACGGCGCACCGAGCTCGTTCAACTGCGCGTCATTCACCTCTTTGGAGAGATTCCCTACGTAGACTTTCATGGAGACTCCTGCTGGCCGTGGTCCGGCCGGGAGCTAAGAGGGGTGAGTCCAGAGGTCCTGACTTAGTTCAGAAGGACTGAAGGGCCGCGGAAGGTTCCGCGGCCGTGCATGCACCATATCACGGACGGCGGCGGCCTCTGCGGGAGCCGCCTCCGCCAGCGCCATGTGGTTTGGGCCCTTCGCCCGTGCGACGCGGCGGCGCCGGCCGCGCCGCGGACTTCGGCGCCGGCGCCGGCCGCGATGCCGCGGAGGCCTTCCGCTCCGCCTTCGCCTTCGCCCTGGCGCGCTCTTCCGCCTTGCGCGCGCGGATGGCGGCGATGCGCTCCTGGATCGGGATCTCCAGCTTCTCCGCGGGCCGCGCGCGGTAATCGAAATCGGGCACGGTCACGCGCGGCAGGCGCTTGTTGATGGCGCGCTCGATCGCGCGCAGGTCGTTCTCTTCATCCGGCGCGACGAACGTGATGGCGTCGCCGGTCAGCTCCGCGCGCGCGGTGCGCCCGACGCGGTGGATGTAGTCCTCCGGCAGGTTCGGCACGTCGAAGTTCACCACGTGCGACAGCGCCTCCACGTCGATGCCGCGCGCGGCGATGTCGGTGGCCACGAGGATCCGGTACTTGCCCGCCTTGAATCCCGCCAGCGCCTCGGTGCGCTGCAACTGGCTGCGGTTGCCGTGGATGCGCGCCACGCTCACGCGCCGCTTCTCGAGTTGCTCGAAGACGCGGTTCGCGCGGTGCTTGGTGCGCGTGAAGACGATCGCGTTCTGGATCTCGCCGCGCGCGAGCAGCGTGTCCAGCAGCGCGAGCTTGAGGTCCTGAGGCACCGGGAAGACCGACTGCGTGATGCCGATCGCCGGCGCCGCCTTCCGCTCGATGGAGATCGTGGCGGGATTGCGCAGCATCTCCTGCGAGAGCTGCACGATCGGCGGAGGGAGCGTGGCCGAGAAGAAGAGCGTCTGCCGCTTCGTGGGGAGATGCCTCAGCACGCGGCGGATGTCGGGGAGGAAGCCCATGTCCAGCATGCGGTCCGCCTCGTCGAGGACGAGGATCTCCAGTCCGTCGAGCTTCGCGTACGGATGCTGGAAGTGGTCGAGCAGCCGTCCCGGCGTGGCCACGAGCACGTCCACGCCGGTGCGGAAGGCGTGCTCCTGCGGCCCCATGCCGACGCCGCCGAAGATGGCCGCGCCGGAGAGCGGCGTGTGCACGGCCAGGTCGCGCAGGTGCTCGTCGATCTGCGCGGCCAGCTCGCGCGTCGGGGTGAGGATGAGCGCGCGCGTCTTGCCGCGCTTCTTTCCCATCAGCCGGTGCAGGATGGGCAGGAGGAACGCCGCGGTCTTGCCGCTCCCCGTCGCCGCGGCGGCGAGGATGTCCTTGCCCGCGATGGCGGGCGGGATGGCGTCGGTCTGGATCGGGGTGGGGCGCGTGAAGCCGAGCTCCTTGATTCCGCGCAGCAGGTCGGGGTGCAGTCCGAAATTCGTAAAAGGCATTACGCGGCGGATCGTCTCACACTCACCACCGGAAACGCGCGGAGGCGAAGATCGTGCGCGGATTCAATGCCGCGGAAAAGCGGTCGAGCGGCTCGGGCGTGAAGGGGATGTAGAGCAGCTCCGCGCCGAGGGCGAAACGCCGCGTGATGTTGAAATCGACGCCGCCGCCGTAGATGACGGTGAGCGTGGAGTCGTTGTCCACCGCGTCCGCCGAGCTCTCGCTGCGGATGTACGTGCCTCCCGCGCTCAATCGCGGCGAGACCCGGCGTCCGCGCCACGGGTGGTACTCGACGCTGACATGGCCCGCCGTGACGCTCCGCTCGCCCAGGTCGTCGTGCAGCTCTTTGCGGCTGTCGAGGAAGCCGAAGCGCGTGGAGACGTTGCGCGCCCAGAAGCGGTTGTAGCTGACGCCATACGCCGGCGTCTCGCTGAGGTTTTCGTAGGAGGTGCTGCCGTACGAGACCGCGACTTCGTTGTCCTGCGCGAAGAGAGGAAGGGAGAGAAGAAGGAGGAGGAGAAGGGGGAGGGGTCGCATGTCCGATCGTTTGTACGGGCGGAACGACGAAATCGTTGGCGGAGCGCCGCCGTCCCGGCGGCTGCCGCGGCGGCGTCCTCGCCGCCCCCCCCGTGCGCGGACGAGACGCCCGCGCGGCAGCCGGCGAGGACGCCGGCGCTCCGCTGGTGCCGCCCGGTCTAGCGAGGCCGTGGCGCTCTGCCTCGCCGAATCTCCTCGAAGGAGGGGCCGGCTTGCCGCCGCGGACCGCCGGCGTCCCGCCGGCTGTCGTGGCGGCGTCCCGCGCCGCCACCCTTGCGCGCGGGCGAGACGCCCGCGCAGGCAGCCGGCGAGGACGCCGGCGGTCCACTGGTGCCGCCCGGTCTAGCGAGGCCGTGGCACTCGGCCGCGCCTGAGCTCCTCGAGCGTCATCGAGTGCCGCAGCAGCGGCTGCATCTCGTCGACGGGAAACTTTTCGCCGTAGAGGCGCACCAGCGCCGCGGCGATGGAGAGTGCGGCGTGCACGGAGCGCAGCGCGCGGCGGTCGGTGATGGTGAAGCGCACGCCGCCGCACTCTTCTCCTTTGTGGATGCTGGCCGTCGGCGTGAAGCGGATCGGCGTCATGGTCAGGCCGGGGAGCGGACCGACTTCGCGGATCAGCGCCTCGCCGTCGATGTACGGCGCGCCGAGGACTTCGAACGGCGTGGCGGTGCCGCGTCCGACGGAGACCGCGCGCTCCATGATGCCGATGCCTGGATAGAGTCCGGCCGCGTCGAGCGAGCGCATGTTGGGCGACGTGTTCACCCACGGCAGCCCCGCCTCGTCCTGCCACTGCTCGCGCTTCCAGTTCTTCACCGGAATCACGGTGAGGTCGACGGCGATGCCGCGCTCGTCGCGGAACTGCTGCGCGAGCTCGCCCACGGTCTTGCCGTGGCGGATCGGGATCGGGTGCCAGCCCGTGAAGTTGGTCGTCCCCTCGAGCGCGGGACCTTCGACCACGTCGCCGATCGGGTTCACGCGATCGAGCACGATGAACCTGATCTTCGCCTCGGCCGCCGCTTCCATGGCCAGTCCCATCGTGGAGATGTAGGTGTAGAAGCGCGTGCCGATGTCCTGCACGTCGAAGACGAGCGCGTCGAGATTCGCGAGCTGTTCGGGCGCGGGCTTGCGGCGCTCGCCGTAGAGACTGAAGACCGTGATGCCGCGGTACTGCTCGTCCGCGACTTTGTCGTCGAACGTGCCGCGCAGGCCGTGCTCGGGCGTGAAGATCGCGGCCAGCGTGACGCCGGGCGCGCTGCGCAGCAGGTCGACGGTCGGATTGCCGGTGCGGTCGATGCCGCTCTGATTCGTGATCAGGCCGATGCGCAGGCCGCGCAGTTGTTCGTAAGCGCTGGAGTGGAGGACGTCGATGCCGTTCTGCGCGTCGCCGCCGCCGATGACGTGTTGCACGCGCCGCGTGCGCGGCTCGTAGCCGAATGCCTCGCCAACGAGA
>DASUSL010000453.1:0-17288 GCA_036375135.1 Thermoanaerobaculia bacterium
GTTGGAGTCGAAGTCGAGGATGTGCGCCTCGATCGTGCGGGCGTAGTTCTCGTACAGCGTCGGCCGCACGCCGATGTTGGTCACGCTCTCGAAGGAGCGGTCGAAGCTCTCGAAGCGGCAGGTCGTGACGAACACGCCTCCTTCCGGATAGAGCTCGTTCGACGGATCGACGTTGACGGTGGGGAAGCCCATCTTGCGGCCGAGGCGGCGGCCCGTGGCCACGCGGCCGTCGACGAAGAAAGTGCGCCCGAGGAACAGGGTCACGATGCGCAGGCATCCTTTCGAAAGCGCGTCGCGGACGATGGAGCTGGAGACGCGCATGCCGCGGATCTTCACGTCCTCGATGCCCATCACGCCGAAGCCATGACGCTCGCCGGCGGCGGTGAGCTTCTGCAGGTTCCCCTCGCGGCCGGCGCCGAAGCAGAAGTCGCGGCCGATGCGCACTTCCTGCACCTGCAATGCGCCCACGAGGAACTCTTCGATGAAGCGGTCCGCGGTCCAGCGCGAGAACTCGTGCGAGAAGGGGACGACCAGCATGGCGTCGACACCCATGTCGCGCAGCAGCTCTTCCTTCTGCGCCAGGGTGAGGATCTGCTTGGGCACGCGGTCGGGCGCGACGACGGTCAGCGGATGCGGGTGAAAGGTGATGACGGCCGAGGGGCGGCCGAGCTCGCGCGCGCGCTCGACCACGCCGCGGACGATCTGTTGATGTCCGACGTGCATGCCGTCGAAGTTGCCGATCGTCGCCACGCAGCCGCGCGGGAGATCGGTCTGCCGCAGTGGATCGTGGAAGACCAGCATTGCTGTTGGGCGGGGGAGTGTAACGTAGGACGGGCTTCAGCCTGTCCGGATCTCGCCGGCGAGGAACCTGGCGGACCACGCGGTCATAATCACCGGCGCATGCGAGCGATTGCGTTGCTCTCTCTCTTCTTCGTCCTCGAAGCGGCGGCGCAGGCGCGTCCCCGCGCGCGGGAGGCGGGCGTGGCGCCGGGCATTCTGCCCACCGGCGAGCTCAATGCGATCACCGACGTCGCCGGCGTGCGCGTCGGACAGACGACGCTCATCCGCGGCGAGAACGTGCGCACCGGCGTGACGGTGATCCTCCCGCACGGCGGCAATCTCTTTCGCGAGAAGGTGCCGGCGGCGGTGTTCGTCGGCAACGGCTTCGGGAAGCTGATGGGCTCCACGCAGATCGAGGAGCTGGGAGAGCTGGAGTCGCCGATCGCGCTGACGTCGACCCTGAACGTGCCGCGCGTGGCGGACGCGCTGATCGACTGGATGCTGGCGCTGCCGGGCAACGAAGAGGTGCGCTCGATCAACGTGGTCGTCGGCGAGACGAACGACGGGCAGCTCAACGACATCCGCGGCCGCCACGTCGGACGCGAGGAAGTGTTCGCGGCGCTGCGCGCGGCGAAAGGCGGCCCGGTCGAAGAGGGGAGTGTCGGTGCGGGCACCGGCACGGTGGCCTTCGGCTGGAAGGGCGGGATCGGCACGTCGTCGCGCAGGCTGCCGGCGAAGCTGGGCGGTTGGACGGTGGGCGTGCTGGTGCAGTCGAACTACGGCGGCGTGCTGACCATCGACGGCGCGCCGGTGGGACGCGCACTCGGACAGCACTATCTGCGCAACGAGCTGCAGAGCGCCGACGGGTCGATCATGATCGTCATCGCCACGGACGCGCCGGTCGACGCGCGCAACCTGCGGCGCATGGGGGCGCGGGCGATGATGGGACTGGCGCGCACCGGCGCGGCGGGGACGAACGGGAGCGGGGATTATGCGATCGCGTTCAGTACGGGGGGGGTGGGGGGGGCGGTTACCCCGGGCGGGCTGAAGCCCGCGGCCACATTGAAGCCCGCGGCCACGCCGGGCGGGCTGAAGCCCGCCACCACATTGAAGCCGGCCACCACATTGAAGCCGGCCACCACATTGAAGCCGGCTGCCACATTGAAGCCGGCTGCCACATTGAAGAACGATGATATGTCGCCGATTTTTCTTGCGGTGATCGAGGCTACGGAGGAGGCGATTTACAACTCGCTGTTCAAGGCGACGGCGGTGGGCGGGAAGATCGGCGCGCTGCCGCTGGAGGACGCGCTGCGGGTGCTCAACGTAGGGCAGGCTTCAGCCTGCCCATGACAGGCTGAAGCCGCGGGACAGGCTGAAGCCTGTCCTACATTTCAGGCTAGTCGGAGGGTGGGGGCCGGGATCGAGATCGCGTCCCAGGCCGGTCCCGTGTCGCCGAGCATCCCGGTGAACTCCTCCACCAGCGCCGCGTCCCACTTGCCGGCCGCGGCTTCGCGGCGGAGGGTCGCCAGCGCGGCGGCGTGCGTGAGCGGCGCGGGACGGTACGAGCGGTGCGAGGTCAGCGCGTCGTACGCGTCGACGATCGACAGCAGGCGCACCTCGAACGGGATGGCCTCGCCGGCCAGGCCGTCGGGATAGCCGCGGCCGTCGTAGCGCTCGTGGTGATGGCGGATCAGCTTCAGGACGGCGGAGAGGGTCGTCAGCGGACGGACCATCTCCTCGCCGATGACCGGATGATCGATGACGCGCAGGAACTCGTCGCGCGTCAGCGGGCCGTTCTTGTTCAGCAGTCTCTCGGGGACGGCGATCTTGCCGATGTCGTGCAGCAGGCCGGCGATGCGGATGCGCTCGGCCACGCTCGCGCCCAGCCCCACGTGCAGCGCGAACTTGCGCGCCAGGTCGCCGACGCGCTGCGAGTGTCCGCGCGTGTAGCGGTCCTTCGCCTCCAGGGCGAGGGCCAGCGCGCAGATGACGTTCTGCGTCTGTTCGAGGTCGGCGTGGTACTCGCGGATGCGCAGCAGCGAGTGGATGCGGGTCACGAGCTCGAGGCGGTTCAGCGGATAGTTGATCAGGTCGTCCGCGCCGGCCACGATCGCCTCCTGCCGGATGGCGTTGTTGCGGTGCGACGTCAGGACGATCACCGGCAGGAACTCCCACCGCGACTCGGCGCGCAGCGCGCGCAGGCTGGACATCCCTTCGCCCTCGCCGGCGACGAGGTCGAGCAGCACGACGTCCACCGTCTCGCGCTCGAGCAGCGCCAGCGCCTCGGCGCCGTTCGTCGCCAGCAGCAGCTCCATGTTCGCGCCGGAGAGCGTGGCCTTGACCAGCTCGCGGTTCATGGCGTTGTCGTCGACGCACAGCAGGCGCGCCTTCGGCTGCGGGCGCGGCTGCATGTGGCGCGACGTCACCGCGACGGGCGTCTCCTCGGCGAGCGCGGTAGTAAAGTGCTTGACCAGTTCCGGATCGAACGCGCCTCCGCTCGCCTCCGCCAGGAGCTGCTCCAGCGCCTGCGACTCGGTGAGGCCGCTCTCGTGATGGATCTCGTCGAAGCGGTTGGCGAGGCCGACGATCTGCGCCTCCAGCGGGATGGCCTCCCCCTGCAAGCCGTCGGGATAGCCGCTGCCGTCGAAGCGCTCGTGGTGCCAGCGCACGATCGGGACGAACTGCTCGAACGTGGCCATCGGCTCGAGGATCGACGCGCCCATGCGGGTGTGGTCGGCCACGCGGCCGCGCTCTTCGTCGGTGGCGGGGAGCGTGGTGAGGAGATGGTCCGGGACGCCGATCATGCCGAGGTCGTGGAGCATCGCCCCTTTGATGACCGTGTCGCGCTCGTCGGGGGAGAGGCCGAGGCGCGCGCAGAGACGCGACGCGTACGCGGCCACGCGATGCACGTGCCCCATCGTGCGCGGGTCCTTGCTCTCCAGCGCGCTGGTGAGCGTCATGATGATGTTCTCGCTGGAGTCGAGCTCCTTGCGCAGGTTGCGGATGCGGATCAGCGAGCGGATGCGCGTGCGCAGCTCTTCGCGATTGATCGGCTTGTTCAGGAAGTCGTCCGCGCCGCATTCGAGGGCGTGGATCTTGTCGTCCGTGCCGGTCAGCGCGGTGAGCATGAGGATGGGAATGGTGCGGCCGGCGGGGGAGGCTTTGATGAGGCGGCAGGCCTCGTAGCCGTCCATGTTCGGCATCATCACGTCGAGGATGATGATGGCGGGATCGTGCCTGGGGTAGAGCTCGACTGCCTCGCGGCCGTCGCGCGCGAGCACGACGTCGTAGCCCCAGTCACACAGATACTCCTCGAGCAGTTGCAGGTTCTGCTCGTTGTCATCGACGGCGAGGACGACGTCCCGCTCGATTGAATTGGACATGTTGTGGGCCTGCGAGCGGCCGATTTTAGAACATCTGCGCCTGCCCGGGCGGATAGATCACACGGTCGCGCTCGAGGCGGGCCATCGGATTCAGCTCGTGCGGCTTCGCGGAGCCGGGGCCGATGATGTGGATGACCTCGAGGCCGCGGCGGACGAGCTCGTCCGAGGTGAGGTTGCGGTGGCAGCGCCACGGCACCGCCTCGGCGCACATGATCGCGGTCGGCGTCTCGCTGTCGAGCAGACGGTCGATCGCGTTCCGGAACGCCTCCGTGCCCATGTGGTCGGCGTAGCCGCGGAACTGGTCGCTCTCCCACGCGCCGTTGGGGGAGCTCTTCTGAGGCGAGCGGCGGCCGCCGAGGTCGGCAAAATGCTCGTAGAGGATCCCGGCGCGGGGGAGGGAGTGCGCGAGCGACTCGCCCGCAAAGTGCGGGTGGCGGCGCGAGCCGGGATAGCGGCGGATGTCGGCGAGGCGCGCGACCTCGTGCTCGCGCAGGAGGCGTACGAACTCCAGCAGCGTTCTGGTGGAATGGCCGATCGTGTAGATTCGCTTCAGTGTCATTGAGTTGATCCCGCGCGAAGACGCGGGATCTCGGGTGCACTTGCCGGGCACGAGCCAACGTCGGCACCGGAGATCCCGCGTCTGCGCGCGGGATAAAATGGAAAATGGCGACCTATTACTCCGAACACGCGGGACAGCTCAAGCGCGACCTTGCGCGGGAGATCCCGGTCGACGCGCTCCGCGAGCTGCATCGCAAGCGGCCGCTGCTGCATGCGCTGATCGCGTTCGCGAACTTTGCGGCGCTGGCGGCGAGCGGCTTCGCCATCGTCCATTTCGAGGTGTGGTATCAGTGGCTGCCGTTCGCGTTCGTGGCCGGCTTCGCGGTGTTCAACTGCACGGTGCTGCTGCACGAGGTCGTGCATCGCGCGGTGCTGGAGAAGGCTTCCGAGCCCGGCTATCGCCTCCTCGGATACCTCTACTCGATTCCCAGCGGGATCTCCTCGTCGCAGTTCACGCGCTGGCATCTCGACCATCACGCGGGGCTCGGCTCGGATGAGGAAGATCCGAAGCGGCACTACCTCTCGCCGAAGATCAACGCGCGCTGGCTGAAACTGCTGTACTTCACTCCCGCGCTCTTCCCGATCTACTTTCGCGCCGCGGCGCGCGAGACGGCCTCGTACGAGCCGGAGCTGCGCGCGAAGATCAAACGCGAGCGGCTGGTGACGATCGGTTTTCATCTCTCGGTGATCGGCGCCATCGCGTGGCTCGGCGGCTGGGGCCTCGCCTGGAAGCTGTACCTCGTCCCGGTCTTCTTCGTCTTTCCGATCGCCTTCGCGCTGAACCGCCTCGGCCAGCACTACGACATCGATCCCGCCGATCCGGCGAAGTGGTCGACGCTGGTGAAGGGGTCGTGGTTCTGGGACCCGGTCTTCCTCTACTCGAACTATCACCTCGAGCATCATTACTTCCCCGGCGTGCCGTTCTACAATCTGCCGCGCCTGCAGAAGCTGCTCATGCCGTTCTACGAAAAGCGCGGGATCACCGCGCACGGCTATGGCGACCTGCTGTGGCGCTACCTGGTGATGAACCGCAAGCCGCACACGCTCTGGGAAGAGCCGCAATCCGTCGGAGCGCCCGCCGTCTCTCCCGAATGATGCGCAGGGTGGCGGCCGGCCTGCTCTTCGCGGCGCTGGTCGTCGCGGGCATCCGGCCCTCCCTCCTCCGCCTGCTGCTCCCGCCGTTTCAGCCTCCTCCGCAACCCGCGCCCATGCGCGCGCTCGACCGCTGGCCGCTGCGCTGGAAGGCGCAATACGTCCCGCCGGAGATGCAGCGCTTCTTCGATGAGGCGCGCGCGCAGACGAAGCCCGGCGAGCGGATCGGACTGCAGTTCGTCGAGCCGTACGAGGGCTTCGGCTACACGCACTGGCGCGCGTCGTACGCGCTGACGGGGCGCTACGTGCTCATCCCGCAGGAGCTCGTGCCGTGGCAGAACCCGCCCGAGGTGGTGCTGATGTGGAACGGCACGCACGGGTCGGTGGTGCGGCCGTGATCGTGCTGCTGATTGCGCTTTACGGGTTGCCGCTGGCGCTGTGCGCGCGGCTGCGCGGGTACACGCTGGCGGGTGCGGCGTTTCTCCTCGGGGCGGGGGCGGTGGCGCTGCATCTGTTCGTGCTGGCGGTGGTGCGCGTGCCGTGGACGCGGACCAGCGTTTTGCTGTCGTTGATTCCGGTGCTTGCCATCGCGGCAGCAGTCGCAAAGTCGCAAAGTCGCAAAGTCGCAAAGAGCGCGCCCCACCTTTGCGACTTTGCGACTCTGCGACTTTGCGACTTCCTGTTGCTCCTCCCCGTCGCCGCCTACGCCATCTTCGCGCTCTACGCGCCGCCGTATGAATGGGACTTTTACGGGATCTGGGGGATCAAGGGGCGCTGGTTCTTCGACGTGCGCGGGATCGACTGGACGTATCTGCAGACGCATAGCTCGCACCCCGACTATCCGTTGCTCCTGCCGCTGCTCTTCGACTTCACCGCCGTCGTGGGCGGCGGCTGGAACGAGCTCGCCTTCGGCTGGCTGTATGTCGCGCTGTGTGCGTCGTTCATCCTCATCGTGCGTGGGGAGGCGGGCTCGCTGGCGGCGCTGGCGGTCGCGTTTCCGGCGCTGAATCCGTGGATCGGACTGGCCGAGGCGCCGGTGATGGCGTTCGGCTGCGCGGGACTGGTGTTCCTGAGGAGAGAACAGTACGGCCTCGGCGCGGTGATGCTCGGCTTCGCGGCGTGGACCAAGAACGAAGGGCTGGCGCTGATCGTCGCCGCGGCCGTGGCCCTGCTCATCGCGCGGCGGAGTGTGTGGAAGTTGTGGCCCGCGCTGGTGATGATCGCGCCCTGGATGATCGTGCGTGCCGTGCTGAAGCTCCCCACCGATCTCGCGGACGGCGGGTCGCTGCTGCGCATCTGGCAGCGTCTCCTCGATCCCGGTGCGACGCTGGCCGCGCTGGCCTCGGCGCCGCCCGATCAGCCGTGGCTGTGGGCGGTCATCCTGGCCATCGTGCTGATCTTCATCCGGGATGCGTGGCAGCGCGAGAGGTTCCTCCTCGTCGCGCTGCTGCTGCAGAGTGCGGCGCTGGTGATCCCGCTGCTGGCGACGCCGTTCGACCTCGCGGGGCACGCGCAGTTCTCGCTGAACCGCATCCCGCACCAGATCGCGCCGGCGGCGGCGTTGCTCGCCGCCGCCTCATTGATCAGGCAAGGTCTTTCAGCGCCTTCTCCATCCGCCGGATCGCTTCCGACGCCTCGTCCATCGACAGATTGAGGGGCGGACGGAAGCGCGCCGAGCGCGGCCCGGAGGCCAGCACCAGCATGTTGTGGTTCATGAAGGCGGCCAGGGCGGCCTTGCGCGTGTCGCCGTCCGGCAGGTCGAACGCGCACATCAGGCCGCGTCCGCGCACGTTCGAGACGAGCTTCGGGAACTCCGCCTGGAAGCGCTGCAGCTCACCCAGAAAGTACGCGCCCACGGTGGCCGCGTTCTCCACCAGCCGCTCCTCGTCGATGATCTCGAAGTAGCGCTGCGAGCGGACCATGTCCGTCAGGTTGCCGCCCCACGTCGAGTTGATGCGCGAGGAGAGCTTGAAGACGTTGTCCTCGATCTCCAGGATGCGGTCGTTCGAGGCGAAGCCGCACACCTGCGTCTTCTTGCCGAACGCGAAGAGGTCGGGCTCGATGCCGTAATGCTCGAAGGCCCACATCTTCCCGGTGATGCCGACCCCGGCCTGCACCTCGTCGAAGATGAGCATCATCTCGTTCTCGTCGCAGAGCTGGCGGATGGCGCGGAAGAACTCGGGGCGGAAGTGGTTGTCGCCCCCCTCACCCTGGATCGGCTCCATGATGAAACAGGCGATGTCGTCCTTGCGCTCGTGCAGGAACTGCTTGGCCTGCGCGATCGCCGCCGCCTCGCGCTGCTCGACGTCCTGGAGGGACGCCTCATCGAGCGGGAAATGGATCTTCGGGTTCTCGATGCGCGGCCAGTCGAACTTCGGGAAGTAGTCGGTCTTCGTCGGATCGGTGTTCGTCAGCGACAGCGTGTAGCCGGAGCGGCCGTGGAAGCACTGGCGCAGGTGCATGACCTGCTGCCCCTTCACTTCCTTGTACCCCTTCGCGAAGTTCTTGCGCACCTTCCAGTCGAAGGCCGCCTTGATGGCGTTCTCCACGCCCATCGAGCCCCCTTCGATGAAGAAGAGGTGTTTCGCGAAATTGGCCGGCACGGCGAGGCGCGAGAACACCTCGACGAACTCCGCCATGTAGGTCGTGTAGATGTCCGAGTTGGCCGGCTTGTTCACCGACACCTCGGCCAGCCGGTCGCGGAACTCCGGCGTGTCGAGCTTCGGATGGTTGTAGCCGATGGGGATCGAGGCGAAGTTGGTGAAGAAATCGAGGATGCGTCCCTTGCCGCGGGAGTCGAACACCCACGACCCCTGCGACTTGCGCAGGTCCATGACGATCTCGTAGCCGTCCGCGAGCATGTGCCGCTCGAGGACGTTGTGGACCTCCGCCGGCTGGATATGGAGACGGCGGTCGGTGATGGGGGCGATGGTGGTCATTTGATTGGTACTCCTGACGTTGGTCGGTGGGAAGGCGATTCTAGTCGCAGAGTCGCAAAGTCTCAAAGTCGCACAGCCCGCTTTGAGACTTTGTCCCCTTGAGACTTTGCGACTTCTCCGTGATAGAACTTCCCCCATGAAAGACATCGTCATCCTCGGCGGCGCCCGTACTCCGATCGGCTCCTTCCAAGGCACGCTCTCCTCGATCCCCGCTCCCCGTCTCGGCGCCATCGCCATCAAGTGCGCGCTGGAAAACTCCGGCGTCTCCGCCGAACAGGTCCAGCAGGTCATCATGGGCAACGTGTTGCAGGCCGGCATCGGGCAGGCGCCGGCGCGCCAGGCCGGCATCTTCGCCGGCGTGCCCACCGGCGCCGGCGCGGTCACGATCAACAAAGTCTGCGGCTCGGGGATGAAGTCCGTCATGTACGCCGCGAACGACATCCGCTGCGGCGAGTACGACCTGGCCGTCGCCGGCGGCATGGAGTCGATGTCCAACGCCCCGTACGCGCTGCCGCAGGCGCGCTCCGGCTACCGCATGGGCAACGGCAAGATGATCGACCTCATGATCCACGACGGCCTGTGGGACCCGTACGGCGACAAGCACATGGGCACCTGCGCCGAGGCGTGCGTGACGAAGTACACGTTCACGCGGGAGGAGCAGGATGCGTACTCGCTCGAGTCGTACCGCCGCGCGCAGGACGCGGTGAAGACCGGCAAGTTCCGCAAGGAGATCGCCATCGTCGAGATCGAGAGCAAGCGTGGCAAGTCGGTGGTCGTCGACGACGAGGAGCCGTTCACCGCGCCGCTCGAGAAGATGGCCACGCTCAAGCCGGCCTTCGCGAAAGAAGGGGGGACGGTCACGGCCGCGAACGCGTCGAAGATCAACGACGGTGCCGCCGCACTCATCGTCACCTCCGCGGAGTACGCGGAGAAGAACAACCTGAAGCCGATCGCGCGCATCGTCGCGCAGTCGACCTCCGCGCAGGAGCCGGAGTGGTTCACCACCGCGCCCGCGAAGTCGATCGACCTCGTGCTGCGCCGCGCCAATCTCACCGCCGAGGACATCGACCTCTTCGAGATCAACGAGGCCTTCGCCGCGGTGGCCATGGCGGCGATGAAGGACGTGAACATCCCGCACGAGAAGCTGAACGTGCACGGCGGCGCGGTGGCCCTCGGCCACCCGATCGGCGCCAGCGGCGCGCGCATCCTGGTCACGCTGATCCACGCGCTGCAGGACCGCGGTCTCAAGCGCGGCCTCGCGGCCATCTGCATCGGCGGCGGCGAAGCCGCGGCCATGATCGTCGAGACGCTGTAAGAAGAACGACGAGGAGCCTCCGGCGGGCCGACGCGGCCGGCAGCGCTGATTCGGGCACGTGCGGTCGCGAGCGCCGTGCGCAAGGCGTGTCGCGTGCGTCAGCCTTGGGCAACCAGCGCTGCCGGCCGCGCCGGCCCGCCGGAGGCCTCCGGTCGTCTTTCTTTTCACCTTTCGTTGCATCAGCCGTGGTCCCGCCGCAGTTGAATGGTCGCCATGCGCAAACTGATGCTCGGCTTCGTGGTCTCGCTCCTGGCGGTCTCTGCGTCCGCGCAGACCCTCGACCGTCCCAACCGCGTCTCCCTCTTCCTCAGCAACGTCGCCCTCGGCTGGAGCGAGGGGGGCGGCAGCTTCCTCGACGCCGGCTACGGCCTCGCGTACGAGCGCCGCTTCTCGCGCGCGTGGTCCGCGGAGCTCGCCGTCGCCGTGCAGGACCAGGCCGATGCCGAGACGTATCCGTTCGACGCCGTGGCGCGCTACTCCTTCCTGAGCGTGCGCACGCGCTGGCGTCCGTACGCCGGCGCCGGCGTGCGCTACGTGGCCGCGCCCTCCGAGCAGCTGGGCGTGCGCTACGACAACCAGCTCGCGCCCGAGATCGTGGCCGGCGTCGACTTCAACCCGGTGGAGTCGTGGTCGCTGCGCGTCGACGCCAAACAGACCCTCGGCAACAGCTACCCGTACGACGAGCCGTTCAAGCTTTCCGTCGGCGTCGGCTGGCGTTTCTGAAACGGAATTTCCCTGACCGTGTTACCGTGTCGGAAGTTATTTTCAGTTAGGTCCGGCAAGAAATCACAGTCAGGGAGCACTCGATGTTCGTCCGCGCCTTCGCGCTCGCAGTCGCAGTACTCTGTCTCGCCACCCCGTCGTACGCCATCACTCGATCGTGGACCGGCGCCGTCAGCGACGCCTGGTCGGAGCCGGGCAACTGGGCGCCCGCGGGCGTGCCCGCTTCCGTCGACGTGCTCGTGTTCCCCGCGGGCGTGACGCGCACGGTCATGAACAACGACCTGCCGGCGGGGACGAGCGTCGGGCCGATGGATTTCCGCACGTCGTACACGCTGAACGGCAATCCGCTCACGCTGACCGGCAACCTCACCTTCGACCAGAGCACGTATTCGTACTTCGACTGCAACGTCGACCTCGAACTCGGCGCGAACGTGACCTTCGGCGCCGCCATCACCAGCGACTACCACGGCGACGTCGACGTGAACGGCCACGTGCTGACCATCGACTCCTACAACACCACGCTGCACGGCGCGCTCGACGGCATCGGCAACATCCACGTGCTCGGCTCCGGCGTGACCATTGCCGGCAGCGGCTCGTTCAACGGCATCGTTTACGGCACCGCCAACCTGCTCGGAGTCCTCCCGGACGCCTCGTTCCACGGCATCTTCAGCGGGATCGGCACCTCGGGCTCGGTCACGGCCGGCGCTCTCTACATCGGAGACAAGGCGCCGTGCTGCGGCGACAGCCACACCATCGGACTGATGCAGACCGAGACGCTTTACCTCTATGGTCCTCTCTACGCCGATCTCGTCCCCGGCGGCGTCTCCGATCGCGTGCGGGTCACGGGCGGCGTGGTCATCGACGATCACGCGCTGCACCTCACCGTGACGAGCGGCTCCCTCACCGGCGGCGAAACCTTCACGCTCATCGACAACGACGGCAGCGATCTGGCCCTCGGCAGCTTCGCCGGCCTCCCGGAAGGCGCGGAGATCGCGCTCCCCGGAGGCGTGGTCGAGATCAGCTACGCCGGCGGCGACGGCAACGACGTCGTCCTCACCACCGTCCGCGCGAGCCGGAGCTGGACCGGCGCGAACAGCGAGCTCTGGTCCGATCCCGGCAACTGGTCGCCGGCCGGCGTGCCCGGGACGGGTGATGGGCTGAGCTTCCCCGCCGGCGCGGCGCGCACCACGATGACGAACGACCTCGCCGGCGCGGTCGTCGGTCCGATGGACTTCCGCACGTCGTACACGCTGAACGGCAATCCGCTCACGCTGACGGGCGATCTCACCTTCGCGAACATCGCTACCTTCACCTGCAACGTCGATCTCGAGCTCGGCGCGAACGTGACCCTCGGCGCCGCCAACACCAGCACCTACAACGGCGCCATCGACGTCAACGGCCACACCCTCCGCATCAACTCCTACAACACCACCATCGCCGGCCCGATCGAAGGCAGCGGCGCGATCGTCGAGAACCACTACGGCCTGAACATCACCAGCACCGGCACGTTCAGCGGCACGATCAGCGGCAACATCAACATCGTCGGCGCGCTGCCGAACGCCTCCCTGACCGGCAGCCTCTCCGGCAAGGGCGCGATCGGCGCCGTGACCACCACCGGCCCGCTCATCCCCGGCAACACGCCGCCGTGCTGCGGCGACACGCACTCCCTCAGCACGCTGCAGACGCAGTCGATCTCGATCGGCGGCGCAGCGTACTTCGACCTCGCTCCCGGCGGCGTGTCCGATCTGGTCGACGTCACCGGCAGCGTCACCATCGGCGCATCGGCGTCGCTGCACCTCACCGTCGGCGGCGGTTCCGTGGCCGGCCACTCCATCACCATCATCGACAACGATGGGACCGATCCGGTCAGCGGCACGTTCGCCGGTCTGCCCGAGGGAGCGTCGATCGCGGTGCCGGGCGGCCTGCTGGTGCTCAGCTACGCGGGTGGCGACGGCAACGACGTCGTCCTCACCGCCGCCGGCGCGAGCAAGGCCTGGACGGGTGCGAAGAGCAATCTCTGGTCGGATCCCGGCAATTGGGCGCCCGCTTCGGTTCCTGCCGCCGGCGAGCCACTCATCTTCACGCACTCCTCCATGAACCGCGTCATGACCAACGACCTCCCGCCCGGCTTTGCCGTCGGTCCGATGGAGTTCGAGGCACCGTCCACGCTGAACGGAAACGCGCTCACGCTCACGGGCGATCTCCTGTTCGGCGCTTTCAGCTGGCCGTTCGTCGTCAACCTCGATCTGGTCCTCGGCGGCGACGTGTTCCTCGGCGCCAGCCTCGGCCAGTACAACGGCACGATCGACGTCGGCAGCCACACCCTCGGCCTCAACGCGTACAACACGGAGTTCCATGGCCCGATCCTCGGCACGGGCATGATCGACCTGCTGAACACCGGCATGACCATCGCCGGCAGCGGCCCGTTCAGCGGCACGATCCGCGGGAACGTCGACATCACCGGCTCGCTGCCGAACGCCACGATCGCCGGTCCGCTCAGCGGCAATGGCACCGTCGGCGCGGCCACGGTCGACGGCGCGCTGATCATCGGCGCGAATCCGACGTGCTGCGGCGATGCGCACGCCATCGACACGCTGCGGACGAAGTCCTTCTCCATCAACGGGCGCTTCCACGCCGACCTCGCCGGCGGCGGTTCCTCCGATCTCCTGCAGGTCACCGGTACGGTCACGCTCGGCGCCGTGGAACTGCGCCTTTCGGTGCGCAGCGGCTCACCGCTGGCCGGCGAGACGTTCACCATCATCGACAACGACGGCACCGATGCGGTCTCCGGCACGTTCGCCGGTCAGCCGGAGCATTCGATCGTCGACCTCGCGCCGTGGAAGTTCCGCATCACGTACGCGGGCGGCGACGGCAACGACGTCGTCCTCACCGCCATCGAGCCGACGGAGATCGAGACGGAGCAGAATGCGTCCTCGACGCAGTTCGGCCAGGGAGCGACGTTCAGCGTGCGCGTCGTCGCACGCGAGGGCGTCCCGAACGGCAGCGTGACCTTCACCGACAACGGCGCGGAGCTGCAGACCGTCGCGCTCGTGGATGGCGCGGCGTCGCTGAACGCGACGCTCGAGCCGGGCGTGCACGCGCTCGCCGCCGTCTACGACGGCGCGCCGCTCTTCGCTCCCAGCGCCGCGTCGATGACGCACGAAGTGCTGCGCGGCAAGAGCACCGCGAGCGTCACCGCCCCCGCGACGCCGCTCGTCTACGGCGACCCGATCTCACTCTCCGTGGCCGTGCGTCCGGTGGCGCCGGCGTTCGGCACGCCGACGGGCAGCGTGAGCGTCGCCGGCCTCGGCTCGGCCGCGCTGACGAACGGCTACGCCGCATTCGCGCCGGTCGTGCTCGATGCCGGCACGTACGCGCTCGCCGCTTCCTACGCAGGCGACAGCCGCTTCGACGGCAGCAGCAGCAACGCGGCGTCGATCACCGTGCTCAAGGCGCCGACCGTCACCGCCGCCGTCGTCTCCGGCAACATGTTGACCATCCATGTCGCCGCGGCGGAGCGTCCGTCGCCCGGCGTCACCGGCACCGTCACCGTGAGTGAGAACGGCTCGGTCATCACGCAGCAGGCCGTTGCCGGCGGCTCGATCGTCCTCGATCTCTCCGCGCTTCCCACCGGCGAGCATCGCCTCGACGTCGCCTTCCTCGGCAGCAACAACTTCGAGCCGAGCAGCACGACGCTCGACTTCGCCGCCGGTCCGCCGCAGCTCTCCGTGCGCGACGCCGTCGCCATCGAAGGCAATGGCGGCCACACCGACGTCACGCTCTTCGTCGTGCTCTCCTCGGCGAGCATGGACACCATCCTGGTCGGCTATGAGACCGAGGACGGCAGCGCCACGAGTGGCACCGACTACACCGGCGCCACCGGCACACTCACCTTCGCCCCCGGCGAGACGGTGAAGACGGTCGCGCTGCGCATCGCCGGCGATGCCACCGCCGAGGACGACGAGACGTTCGCCGTGCGGCTCGCGTCGCCCGTCAACGCCACCCTCGGCCGCTCCCGCGCGAACGTGCAGATCGTCAACGACGACCTCACGTATCGCGCGGCGATGAACCTGCCGTACGGCAACGGGCTCACGCTCGATCTCTACACGCCGTCCGAGGGGACGGGACCGTTCCCGCTGATCGTCTGGGTGCCGGGTGCCGACGCGTATGACGCCGAGGGACCGGTGCCGGCGGCGCTGCGCCAGACCGGCCGCGGCTTCGCCGTTGCGGTCGTGCGCTACCGCCCCGTGCACGTGGCGCGTTTCCCCGCGCAGCTCGACGACCTCCGCGCCGCCATTGCGTGGCTGCGCACGAACGCGCGCTCGCTGCAGCTCTCGACCGATCGCATCGCCGCCTGGGGCAACTCGGCCGGCGCGCACCTCGCCTCGCTGCTCGGCACGAAGAACGACGGCTCGGTGCAGGCGGTCGTCGCCTGGGGCGGCGCGTCCGACCTCCTGCGCCTGCAGAGCGACGCAGCGACGTCGGGATGCCGCACGAACTTCGACGAGCGCACGTCGCCGCAGTCGCAGCTCCTCGGCTGCGCCCTGCAGAGCTGCGCGCAGAGCGCGACGGACGCCAGCCCGCTGGCGCACGTCACGCCGGACGATGCGCCGTTCTTCCTCGTGCACGCGCGCCAGGACTGCGTCGTACCGTCCGCGCAGAGCACGCGCCTGTACGACGCGCTGCGCGCCGCCGGCGTCGCCGCGACGCTGAAGCTGCTCGACGCGCCAAGCGTCACGGAAGCGGATGCCTTCCTCGACGCGCAGTTGAAGACCCGCAGGAAACAACGCGCCGTTCGTTAATGTGGGGCGGGCTTCAGCCCGCCAACACGTCCGCGAGCTCTTTCAGATCGCGGACCTCGAACGTCGGGGTGACGCCGCCACGCTGTCCGTGGCGGTTCACCCACGCGTTCGGGATGCCCAGCTCCGTCGCAGGCGCGATGTCGTGGAAGTTGCTCTGCGCCGCGTGCAGCCAGCGCTTCGCACCGACCCATTTGCGCGCGGCGAGAAAGTGTCCATGCGCCGGCTTGTACGAGCGCACCTGCTGCGCCGTGACGATCAGATCGAAGTCGACCGTGAAGTGCTTGCGCGTCGCGGCCAGCAGGTCGTCGTCCGTGTTCGACAGAATGCCGAGCGGATAGCCCGCATCGCGGAGCCGCTCCAGCGCGGCGTTCGTGTCGGGAAACGGCGTCCAGCGCGGCAGCGACTCCGCGAGGAACGCGCCGTCGCCGCCGGTCACGCGTGACGCCGCCTCGGTCAGCACGTCGCGGTACGAGCGATACTCCTCGCGCTCGACGGCACGCTCCGCCTCGGCGTATGCGCGGAGCAGCTCACCGCGATCGCGATCGACGCCTGCAGCGCGGAACGCATCGGCGATGCCGTTCTCCCAGTCGATGAGCGTTCCGTAGCAATCGAAGGTAATGACGTCGTAGCGGCGTTCCACCCCGTGAGTGTAAGCTGTCGTTCTTCGAGTGATGCACGAGACGGCTCGCAATCTCCGCACGGCGGAGCGTTTCCTGCTCGCGCCGCCGCTCGCCGCCACGTTCGGCGGCGACACGGTGGCGGTCTGCGACATCTCCGCGACCGGCGCGCGCTTCCGTCACGACCGCCTGCTGGAGACGGGGGCGAAGTCGCTGCTGAAGATCGGCGTCGAGGGACGCTCGGCGCCGGTGACGCTGGAGGCGGTGGTGATCTGGTCGCAGCCCGATCCGATGTTCGCCGGCAAGTTCCTCTCCGGCGCGCGCACGTACGGACCGGCGGAAGTGCTGCAGTCGCTGCTCGTGCAGCTCCAGACGTCGAACCGCACGAACCGCATCGAAGAGCTGCGCTCCACCGAGCGCTTCTTCGTCGCGCCGTCGCTCGCCGCGCACTACGACGGTGCGCCGGTGCTGGTCGAAGACCTCTCCGCGCGCGGCGCGCGCATCGAGGTCGCGGCCGAGCCGCGCCGCGGCTCGGTGGCCATGCTCACGTTCACCGTGCCGGAGTCGGCGATCGAAGTGAGCGTGCCGGGGCAGGTGGTCTGGACGTCGCTGAAGGCCATCACCGGCGGCGTGCAGCGCGTGCATCGCGCGGGACTGCTGATCTCGGAGAAGCCGGAGCAGATGCGGCTGGCCATCGCGCGGCTGTGCGAGTTGAACCGCGCCGCGCTCGACACGCACTCGCTGCGTTTGAAGCTGAAGATCCTCCGCGCCCGCGCGCGCCAGCTCGCGCCGCAGTACCCGCAGCCGGACGTGGCCGGCATTCCGGCGGAGCAGTACCTGCTGATCCAGGGGGTGCGCGAGGAACTGCGGCTGAACCCCGAGGAGGCGATGCACTGGTATCGCCGCGCGCGGATGATCATCAACGATCCCGCCACGCGCCAGGCCGCGCCGCCGATCGCCGGCCATCCCGACGCGCTGGCGGTGTGGGAGTACCTCGACCGCTCGGTCGACCCGTCGATCGTCGGACGCGCGTTCGAGCTTCCCTGAGCAGACCGCATTCACTCCGCCAACACGAGGGG